>JANYKL010000038.1 GCA_025361625.1 Acidobacteriaceae bacterium | reverse complement strand
GCTGCGATCCGCGCACCGCGGTCAGAGCCTGCAAAATGGCGTCGTGCGTGGCGCCCAGACGCGCCAGGAGTTGCTGCGCCGGATCGCGCTTCAACCCGGTCAACGCAAGCAGCAAATGCTCGGTCGATACGTACTCATCCTTAAAGTTGTCCGCTTCCTTCAGCGACTTGTCGAGCAGTTCATTGATCTGAGAAGACATTGACGGCTGATTCACACCGCTGTTTCCAGAAACTTTTGGCAGCTTTTCAATCTCTTTGTATATATCGCTGAGCGCGGCTTGCGGGCCGATACCAATCTTCTCGAGCACGGGCGCAATGATGCCCTCGCGATCCTCAACCAGCGCTGCCAACAGATGCAGCGGCATGAGTTCAGGATTGCCATGCTCGGAGGCAAGTTCGCTTGCCCGCTGCACCGCCTCTTGCGCTTTTACTGTGAATTTATCCCAACGGATCGCCATATTTTTCCCTGCCTTTTAACTATTATGATTCTGACCACAGCGGAGGCACTACGCAACTTTAAGAGCTGCAGGTAACGAGAGGCAATGCTGCCGCAATTCCAGACATTCGGCTCGACGCTTTGCTCAGCGTGACAAAATTTTGCATCGCAAACATAAACGGGAGGCGCAATTCCCGCCTCCCGCAGTTACAACTGCCGCAGCGTACCGGCGAATGAGCGCACCGGCGAATGGAGGAGCAGCACTTCCCTCACCCACCGCAACCAACTTTTCTTACGCGGCTTGGCTCACGCTCTTTGGCCCTTTGTCTTGGTCTTTGTCTTTGTTTCTGCTCTCGAGGTCTTTGTCTTTGCCCTCGAGCGTCTTCTGCCCGCCGACGCTTACTTTGATCTGCCGAGGCTTGGCTTCTGACTTCTTCGCCAACTTTACCTTCAGAACGCCCTTGTCGTAATCGGCTTGAATATTGTCATGGTCAACGGTCGTCGGCAATGTAAAGGTACGGGTGAAGCTGCCGTATTGGCTTTCCACGCGGCGGAAGTTCTCCTCTTTCTCTTCTTTCTCTTCTTTCTCAAACTTGCGCTCGCCGTGCACGGTCAAAGTGTTGTTCTCGACGCGAATATCAATATCTTTCTCGTCGATACCCGGTACCTCAATCTTCAACGTCACCTGATGCTCGTCTTCGTACACATCGACTGGAGGCGCAAATGCCGTCGTGGTCAAGGTTTCTTGCCCCTCTGGTCCCTGCGAATCGCGGAACAACCGATTCATGCGGCTTTGGAGACTGGCATACTCGCGGAATGGATCAAACTGTCGAATCGAAGTCATAATGGAAACCCTCCTCCTAAGTTCTCAGAGCCCCTTTGGGCCCTGCCGCTTATCTATTAGCGTAAACAGATAATAAAATATGAGCGACTTGTTGTCAAGAGACAACATTAGCCTTATCTTCAATCACTTGCGGATAGTATCAGGCATTGCAAATACCGTGTTTCTGGAACATTCAGCAGCACCGGATGGTCTTTCGCTGCTCCGCGGCTCTCGATCATTCGCATGGATTTATGGGCGTCCTGCGCCGCGTCCGCCACAACTTTTATGAAGTCTGCCGGGCTGACGTGGAAGGAGCAGGAGCATGTAACCAGAATTCCTCCCGGACGCAGCATCTTCATGGCGCGCAGGTTGAGTTCTTTGTACCCGGCATAAGCCTTCTCCAAATCGCGCTTGCTTTTAGCAAAGGCAGGAGGATCAAGAATGATGGTGTCGAAGCGACGGTTTGCCGTCGAATAGTCACGGAGAAGGTCGAAGGCATTGGCCTCGATCCACTCCAGTTCGCGACCATTGAGCGCGGTGTTCCTGTCCGCCATTTCGAGCGCTGAACGCGAGCTATCGACACCCATTACGCTCGAACAGCGATCGTCCCGCTGCAATGCGAGGTGGAGGGCAAACGCGCCCTGATAGCAAAACGCGTCGAGCGCGTCTCCGTGGGCGTACCGTGCAGCCGCAGCGTAATTCTCTCGCTGGTCAAGAAACGCTCCAGTCTTCTGGCCTTCGAGACCGTCGTAAACGAATTTGACACCGTTCATCTCGACTTCAGTGCCTGTCTTCTCGCCCCAGAGTAATCCCGATTGCCGCGGAGGTAATTGTTCCAGGTCGCGAATGCGGGGCTCGACTCGCTCGACGATCCCCGAAGGCTGCAATTCCTTCTTCAGCGTTTCAATGATCGCCCTCCGAACCGCGGCGCCGTCCATAGCCTGCGTCAGAATTTGAACGGAGACGACGTCGTTATAGCGGTCGATTATCAGTCCGGGAAGGAAATCGGCCTCGCTGAAGACTAGACGATAGGCATTCGTTTGATGCACAAGCTCTTTGCGATACTCGATGCTCGCGCGGATGCGGTCGGCGATGAGTGTCGGCAAATCTTCCACCGGCCCATGCGAAATCATTCGAATCGCAATTTGAGAGGACGAGCTATAGAGCGCGGACCCAAGAAATTTCCCGCGCTGATCTTGTACCCGGACGACCGAGCCGGGCGCCACATCGTTGGCAGCGCCGGCATCGACATCCGAGCGATAAACCCACGGATGGCGGGTTAGCAGTCGCTGGGCCCCGCGCGCAGTGAGCTTCACGGTGGCTGCAACTGACTTTGAGGCGGCGGTTCGTTTAGTCATTCACAGATGGTATAACCAAACACTCGCCACGGTAGTGAAGTAGGGAAACACTCTCCCTTGCAGGCCGACTCCGGAAACTTCTCACTCGAGTCTTTCAGATCCGGGCAAACAAAGCGATCGAAAAGGTCTCAGCCCGGCGACCGCGTAAAATAGTTTTCGAGGGACCGGTGAATTCCAAAGATCTTCGCAGTTTGTTCGAACGAGTGAAAAGCAAGAAAATAAGCCCGGATGAGGCGGTTGAGCGGTTGCGCCACCTTCCATTCGAAGATCTCGGCTTCGCCAAGGTCGATCATCATCGAGCTCTACGCCAGGGCATGCCGGAGGTGATTTTCGCGCAGGGCAAAACGCCCGGCCAGGTGGCGCAGATTTTTGGCAAACTGGCCAGGCACAGCGGCAACGTGCTGGCCACTCGGGCCAGCGAAGAACAGTACGCGGCTGTGATTGCCCAGTTAGACCTCGGCGCGGTTCGGACCAAATACAAACCGGAGTATTTTCCGCTGGCGCGTGCGATCGCTTTAAAGCGCGACCGTAAAGTTTACGGTAAGGGTGTCATAGCGGTGATCTCCGCAGGAACCAGCGATATTCCGGTCGCGGAAGAGGCGGTCATCACGGCAGAGCTTATGGGAAATCGAGTCCAACATATCTACGACGTCGGAGTCGCCGGGATTCACCGCCTCTTGGCCCATCGGGCCGAATTAATGAAAGCTCGCGTGGTCGTGGTCTGCGCCGGCATGGAAGGTGCGCTGCCGAGTGTGGTTGGAGGCTTAGTTGGAGTGCCCGTGATTGCCGTCCCGACGAGCATTGGATACGGGGCAGCGTTTAAAGGCCTTGCAGCATTACTTGGGATGTTGAATTCATGCGCGTCCAATGTCAGCGTCGTAAACATCGATAACGGATTCGGCGCCGGCTACGTCGCCTCGCTCATCAACAGAAAATAAGACAATAAACAGCAGGCGAAAATCGCGGACTGTTTAGCCGCCCGCCAACATTCACTTCCGCTCCAAGCTTTGTGGCAAAGTATTAGAGCATGCCCACCGCTAGAGACCCGCGCCTTGCCGGGCGAGTCGCCTTCACGTATCCCAATTTCGTCTCCTATTCGCTGGCGCGATTCTTCGTGGTGCTGGCGCTCGAGATGCAGTCGGTTGCCGTGGCTTGGCAAGTGTACGAGGTGACGCAGCGGCCCATCGATCTCGGCTATGTTGGGCTGGCGCAATTCGCCCCAGGCTTCGTCTTGTTTCTATTTGCCGGACACGCCGCCGACATATTCGATCGCCGTAAGCTGCTTATGGCTTGCTATGCCGGGTTCGCTCTCTGCTCCGGGCTTCTGCTCTACATCAGCCGCTTTTCTCCGCATTCGGTTCATGCCATCTATGTCGTCCTCGTGATGCTCGGCATCTTCCGATCATTCAGCTTCCCAGTTAGCCGCGCCATCTTGCCGCAACTTGTGCCGGAAGAACATTTTCCGAACGCCGTCGCCTGGAATGCGAGCACGCTGCAGATGTCGAATATCGCGGGGCCGGCAATCGGAGGCCTGGCATACGCCTGGTTCCATGGCCCGGAAGGCGTCTACGCGTTAAGTCTCGCCGTTTCGATCGCGTCAGTTCTGCTTACTTTTCGCATACATCCGTTCAAGACGCCTTCAACAAGAACTGGGACTGGACGCGAGCCGATCACGCCGCGCACCGTGTTCGCCGGCTTCCGTTTTATCTGGATGAAGAAACTTATTCTCGGCTCGATCACTCTCGACATGGTTGCGGTCTTGCTCGGAGGAGCGGTGGCGCTCCTTCCGGTCTACGCCAAGAGCATTCTTCATACCGGGCCGTGGGGCCTTGGGTTGCTGCGCAGCGCGCCGGGCGTCGGAGCTGCACTCATGGCAATCGTCGTTGCCTACCGCCCGATTCGGCGAAGGGCAGGCCTCACCATGCTCATGGCCGTCGCTTCTTTCGGGATACTGACAATATTATTTGGGATTTCCCATAGCCTGATCTTCTCCATCCTCGCATTATTTTTGCTGGGCGCATCCGACATGGTGAGCGTGATCATCCGCGCCACGCTGGTGCAGATTGCTACTCCGGATGAAATGCGGGGACGGGTCAACGCCGTCGATTTCCTCTTTATAGGGGTATCGAACGAACTCGGCGAATTCGAGTCCGGCCTTACGGCTCAATGGCTTGGGGCAGTTCCGGCGGTCATTCTGGGCGGCGTCGGTACTTTGCTCGTAATCGCGCTCTGGGCGTGGATCTTCCCCGAATTACGAAAGGCAGACGAACTTACCGTTGCCGAGTTGATGCCTAAAGACTGATTCCGAAAGTGAGCGAGAAGTATGGCACCGAACTTATGGCTCTTTCGGGCCATCCCCGCACTCAAACTCGGTCGATGATGGCAACCAAAAAAGTGCTAGTATTCTCTAACTGAGAGCCGGGTTAGTGTCTCCCCGGCAATTGTCAAAATCTATTTAATAGGTGAATCAACTCATGGCTTGGACCAGCCCAGTTTTCGAAGAAGTCGTTCTCTGCTGCGAAATCAATTCTTACGTGAGCGCGAAACTCTAAACTTCGCTCCATGCACATTCTGATCCTCGGTTCTGCGGCCGGGGGTGGGTTTCCGCAGTGGAACTGCGGCTGCTCGAATTGTGCTGGCGTTCGCGAAAGAAGATTTCCCGGCAAAGCGCGCACGCAAGCTCAAATCGCTATTAGTTCGGATGGTTTCAGTTGGTTTTTGGCTGGGGCCTCTCCCGACCTTACGAGTCAAATCGAAAACTTCCCTGAGCTGCATCCTCGCGGGACACGCGGATCACCCGTCTCCGGCCTCGTCCTTGCCAGCGCCGACCTCGACCACGTTGCCGGACTTCTTCTCTTGCGCGAACTGCAACCTCTGCGCGTTTACGCTTCCGCCTCGATCTTGAGAATTTTGCGCGAGGAGAACAGCATGTTCGGTATGCTGAATCGCGTCGATCCTCAAGTGCTCTGGACCACGATGAAATCGGGAACTCCCTTCCCGTTGCTCGGATCTGACGAGAAAGAGACTGGGCTGAACTGCGAGGCCATTTTTCTTTCCGGACGCTATCCTAAGTACGTGAAGACGGACGCGACGAACCTTGGCGCGCTCGAGGCGAGTGCAGGTTTGTTCTTCCAATCAAAGTCCGGGAAGCGTTTAGCATATCTTCCCGCAATCGGAAATCTGAACCACGATTTGCTCCGAAAAATCGACGGCGTCGACCTGCTCATGTTCGACGGAACATTCTGGAGCGATGACGAATTGATTCGCGTGCAGGGCGTCGGTGAGACCGCGCACCAGATGGGCCACGTTCCGGTCGAAGAGAGTCTACAGTTGCTGAAGGATTTGAAAATTAAGCGCAAAATGTTTATTCACCTGAACAATACGAATCCTGTGCTGAACGAATCGAGCGCCGAACATCGGGCGGTGCGTCAAGCCGGGTGGGAAGTGGCGGAGGACAATTGGCGATTGGAACTGTAGCTTCCGAAAATATCGCGCACTTTCCTGCGAATGCTCCAAAGATGACCTTCGACGAACTGCGCGCCGCGATGCGCCATGTCGGAGAGGAGCGCTACCATCACCGCCATCCGTTTCACTTGCTTATGCATGAAGGCAAGCTCAGCCGTGGACAACTGCAAGCCTGGGCGCTAAACCGTTACTACTACCAGTCGATCATTCCATTGAAAGACGCGATTATTCTTTCGCGCGCGCTTGACCCATCGTTTCGACGCCTGTGGCGAAAGCGTATCGTCGACCACGACGGCGACGATACACGTAACGGCGGAATTATCCGCTGGATCAAACTTGCCGAGGCGACCGGCCTTGACCGTGAACGAGTGATGCGCGGCGATGAAGTCCTGCCCGCAACTCGCTTTATCGGAAACGAATACCTGAATCTAGTGAGAACCCGTCCGTTTCTCGATTGCGTGGCGTCATCTCTAACTGAGCTGTTTTCGCGCGACCTGATTTCGCTGCGCATGGATCGCCTGCGTCACCATTATCCTTATCTAGCTTCAGGATTGGATTATTTCGAAGCACGGCTGACAGAGGCTCCCGAAGACGCAGCCTTTGCGATTCAATATGTCTTCGATCACGCCCAAACTCGTCAAGATCAGGAGAACGCGATCCGCGCCTTGCGCGACAAATGCGACATTCTCTGGGCGCAACTTGACGCACTCTACTTTGCTTACGTCGAGCCCGGATGGCCGCCGCCGGGAGCATTTCAACTCGATGCATTTCAGCCCAATCGCAACGATGCGAGCGGGAGCAACCGTGGCTGAATTGACCGAAGCTAGCATTCCGAAACTGGCTGCTGGATGCCGTTGGGGCGGCACCACAGAAAATCCGGTCGTGTTGTTTCCGGAAGGCGCGATTCGCGTTGAGGGAACCGGACGCGTCATACTGGAACTTTGCGACGGGAAGCTGGCGCTGGCCGAAATCATGCAGCGACTGGAAGCCCAATTCATGCTCGCCCCGAAAGACAAAATTCGCGCCGATGTAAGGATGTTTCTGGAACGGCTGCACGACAAGCGCATTGTTGATTTCTGAATCGTTGACCTGTATATCGTCAACTTTTACTGCGCGCAAATCGCAAACGCCTACCTTCTAAGCGTGCTTGCCTCTATCACGGCGAAGGATGACTGAGTCATGAATCGTAAAGTCAGCGGATCGCAAGACCGACGTAGATAACCATGCAAAATCCCCTGGCCCTCATCGCCGAAGTCACGCATCGCTGCCCCCTGCACTGCGTTTACTGTTCGAATCCTCTGGAGCTGATAGCGCGCACCGAAGAGCTTGCAACCGGGGACTGGCTGCGGGTTTTCAATGAGGCAGCGGCGCTCGGCGTTCTGCACCTGCACTTGACTGGAGGCGAACCTATCACGCGTCCTGATATTGCGGAGCTGATCGCGGGGGCGAGAGAGTCCCGTCTCTATACGAATTTAATTACTTCCGGAATCGGCCTCAACCGCGAGCGGCTCGCGCAACTCGTCGGGGCTGGCCTTGATCACATCCAATTAAGTTTTCAGGATTCGGAAGAAGGCCACGCCAACTGGATCGCCGGAACTCGCGCGCACGCCCACAAGCTCGAACTCGCGGAATGGATTCGCGAGCACCGCATCGCCTTCACCGCAAATTTAGTCGTGCATCGCCAGAACATCGACCATCTCGATCAGATGATTGCGGGCCTCGAAGCCCTTCAGCCCGATCGCATGGAGATCGCACATGCGCAATACTACGGATGGGCCTTAAAAAACCGTTCGGCATTGCTGCCCACGCGGACTCAACTAGATCGCGCGATCACGGTCGTTAAAGCGGCGGAAGAACGCATGCGTGGAAGGGTCCGAATCGACATGGTCGTTCCTGATTATCATGCCCGGTTCCCAAAAGCCTGCATGGGTGGCTGGGGACGACAACTCCTTCTGATCGATCCCTCTGGAGACGTGCTGCCCTGCCATGCTGCTACCGTGATTCCGGGAATGACCTTCGACAGTGTGCTTGAGCATTCTCTCGATTGGATCTGGCAAAATTCGGGCGCGTTTCAAAAATTTCGCGGCGAAGATTGGATGCCGGAGCCCTGCCGCTCCTGCGATCGCCGCAAGGAAGATTTCGGAGGCTGCCGCTGCCAGGCTTTCCTTCTCGCAGGAGACGCATCGCTGACAGATCCTGTGTGTGAGCTGTCGCCGCTGCATCATTTGATCGAAGACGCGGTGCGCGAAGATACCGCTGGACCGCGAGGCGAATCTAGCCAGGCGCCATTCCACGTTCTTCAGGAAAAAATGGCAGATTTTTGGAGCTATCGCACCGACCCGAAGTAAAAGCACCGGAGGACCCGGCGAAAGCCTGCGTTCTTTTTAATCCGGGTGACGGTCTATCCCGAGGCCTTCGGCAACCCGATGCCCTGATATGAATCTCTTCGCTTGAAAAGCTCGTTTCTAGAGGAGCTTCGAAACGCAAATTCCTCTACGACCGCTTTTCGCGGCTTTGACGCTCCTGAAATCAGCCTGTTAGACTGGACGTTCATTAGCCTATATCCAAGTAAAAAAGGGACCCTGTGCGCGCAGAAGCCAGACATCAGTTGAAAGAGGACCGTTTCAGCAAGGTCACATTCCAGGCAGCGGAGCGAACCGTCCACTGGTCTGCCGAGCATAAGGCGAAACTCGTCGCGGGAGTCATTGCCTTGGTGGTGATCGCCGCCATCGCTCTGGGCGGGTGGTATTACATCAATGCGCAGGATGAAAAAGCGAGCGCTCAACTCACAACAGCGGTGAGGACATTTGAAGCGCAGGTCCGACCTCCGGGAGTGCCTCCGCAGCCGGGGCAAGACAGCTTCGCCTCATCGCAGGAACGAGCGACGGCAGCCCGCCAGCAATTCCAGGATATTGTCGACAAATATCCACGAACTCGCACCGCCGACATGGCCCGATATTTCGTCGGCCTGGCATCGTCGCAACTGGGCGACAACGCTGCGGCCGAGCGTAGTTTGCGGGAGGCTGCGAAGGCCTCCAATTCTGATCTCGCGTCGTTAGGCAAGCTTTCGCTGGCGTCGGTTTATGGGTCGGAAGGGAAAGACGCGGATGCGATCGATCTTTATAAAAAGTTGATAGACCGGCCGACCATCGCCGTCAGCAAGGCGACTGCCCAACTGGAACTCGCGGGATTTTATGAATCCCGAAAAAAATCGGACGACGCAAAGAAGCTCTATCAGGACGTCGTCAAGGAAAACCCTTCCTCCGAGGCCTCATCCATCGCTCAACGGCGGATGGGCGCTAGTAAATAAAACCTCTCTCGCTCGAATTGTTGCGCCGTAAGCCTTCTTAGAAGCAGCCACCCCAAACTGGCCCGAAAACTCTAGGCGCCGTCTAGCCGCTGAAGGCACTCGATGACCCGCTTGACATCCCGAGCGGAGTTGTACAAATGCGGCGCGATACGAATCGAATTTCCGCGGACGCTGACGTAGACTTTCTCGCGAGCGAGCTTTTCGGAGAGTCCTGGCGGAACGCCCTTTTCTTTTTGCAGGCATAAGTAGTGCGGACCCCGAAGATTTTCCGGTGGAGAATTGAATCCAAGTTCTGCCGCAGCGCTTGCCAGTTGGCGATTTTGGCCGCCGATCGTTTCGGAGATTAGCGAGATATCCCATTCAAGTATCTGCTTCATGGCGCGAACCGCCGCCGGAAGCAAAGCAAAGTTTGAGCGCTCGCCCATATCGAAACGACGCGCCCCGGAATCGTAGCCGTCGCTATAAAGCGTCAGGCTTGAGAAATCTCGTGAGTTGTTCCGTTGAATCCAACCCTCTTCCAGCGGCTTTCCGTCATGCCATTTGGGAGCCACGTAGAGCATCCCGACGGTGTACGGCGCGAGCATCCACTTATAGCTTGCAGCGACCGCAAAGTCAGGCTGCACGTCGCGAACACTGAAGGGAAGCACGCCGAGTGACTGCGTCAGATCGAGTGCAAGGGCGGCGCCGATTTTGCGGCACGCCTCTCCGATGCGAACGAGGTCAAGCTTTCCGCCGCTCGTCCACTGCACGTGCGGGAGGGCTGCGATGGCCACCTCGGGGGTCAGTGCAGATAGAACCGCTGCTGTCCAGTCATAATTCTCAGGCCAAGGGACGAGCTTCAACGCCCCGCCGTTCTCCGCCGCCAGTCTTTTCCACGGATAGTAGTGCGACGGGAACTGCTCTGCGAGCACGAGCACACTCTGACCTTTTTTCAGCGGCAGATTTTTGGCGGCCGCGCCGATCCCATAACTCGCCGACGGCACAATCGCGATGCAATCTGATTCGCAGTCGAAGAATTGCGAAGCCATCTCCCGAAATTCTTCCGGGCCACTGAAATATTGATCGCTTGTAATCTGCCACGGTCGCGCCTTGCGCGCCAGCCCGGCCGTGCCGGCCTCGACCGCCGACTTCATCAACGGAGACATGTAGGCGCAGTTGAAGTAGGCAACGTCGTCCGGAATATCGAAGAGATGGCGCTGGCAAGGGAGCATCTTCCACCGTGATGAACTTGATTGAGACGAAAGTTTACAGTGCCCGGGCTAATGTCGCGCCCGCTATCACCGCCGCGAGCGCTAACAGATTGCTCCCGAAGATGTTGATTCCGGTTAAGAGCCATTGCCGGTTTTCCAAGAGCGCTAAGCTTTCGTACGCGTAGCTGGAAAAAGTCGTGTATGACCCGCAGAAACCGATGACTACCAACAGCCGCCACTTCGGATCGAGCAGTACTCGCTCGGTCGAGAAGACGAGAAAAAACCCGACGAGCAGGCTTCCCGAAGCGTTGATGAGTAATGTGCCGTAAGGAAATGTCGAGGAGAAATCGCGGGCGATCCAGAGGCTGAGTGCGTAACGAGCGCTCGCTCCGACGACGGCACCAAGCGCAATCCAAAGATAATTGACCCAGGAATTCAAGACGGGACTCCTCCATTAGTTCGGTAGGAGTTATCAGCCCCGAGGGGCGGTTAGTGGCGAACCCCATCGCCAGCGCGCAGTATAGCAGCGCGGCATAGCCCGGAATGAACTAGGTCGTGAGCATCGCATGGTTTGTTCGGACCTTCCTTGACACCCCCTACCACCACCTTTATTCTTATGTATTGCTCCTCGACAGACTTAGGTCTGTATCGGCACTACCGCAGTCCATTGCGGTGATTTGAGGTGGCGCGGAGGAGGTTCCACGTCTCCTGTTCCATCAAACCATATCTATCGAAATATGCACATCGACCATGCACATCGAACTGAAAGACCTTGAGAATCGTCCGCTTGATTTTCGGGAGGAATTTGCTGCGGGCGCCATCGACCTTGGCCCGGATGTGCGCCAAAAGTTGCCCTTACGAACCGAAGGTCGAGTCGATCTCGTAGAGGAGCATCACGGTAAGCACGAAGTGGTGCAGGATATTCGAGTCAAGGGCAAGCTTGATACAAGCCTTGAGGTACTCTGCGCACGTTGTCTCGATCCGGTCGTACATCCAGTCGAACGCAGTTTCGATCTGCTCTACCGCCCGCTCGGAATTGATTCCGGCCACGCTGAGTTATCGGTAACGGACGCCGAAGCTGAGATCGGATACTACGAAAACCGCGGCTTGTTGCTCGAAGATACATTGCGCGAGCAGGTCTTGCTGGCGTTGCCGTTGAAGACGCTCTGCCGCATTGATTGCAAAGGCTTGTGCCCGCACTGCGGCAAGAATTTAAACGAAGCGCAATGCAATTGCGTGGACGCTGTTGAAGACGCGCGCTGGTCTGCGCTAAAAGACATACGCGATAAACTGAATCCGTAATATCGGCTTTCAGCCATCAGCACAGCTACTTATTTGATAGCTGAAAGCTGAAAACTGCGAGCCACATAAGGAACATCGATGCCTAATCCAAAACGACGACATTCACAGAAGCGCACTGCAACGCGGCGCGCTCACGATTTCCTCTCCAAGCACTCATTATCGGAGTGCCCGAATTGCCACGAGCGCAAGATGCCGCACCGTGCCTGCCCGAAATGCGGGACCTATAAGGGCCGCGAAGTTTTAGAGGTCGACGACAAGTCCTAGCTTCGTAATCCTCACATGCATACCGTAATCGCTCTGGATGCGATGGGGTCCGATAAGGCGCCGAGGCCGGAGATCGAAGGCGCCCTGCAAGCGGCCCGTCATCACGGCGTCCGCGTTCTTTTGGTCGGGCCGGAGGAGCAACTGCGGGCTGACCTGGAGCGCTACCCCGGCGCGCGCCGCCTGCCGGTTGAAATCGTGCACGCAAGCGAAGTCATCACCATGGAAGACAAGGTAGACGCGATTCGCGGCAAGCGCGATTCGTCGATTCGCGTCGGCCTGCGCCTAGTGCGCGAGGGTAAGGCAGCGGGCTTTGTTACTGCCGGAAATACCGGTGCCGCGATGGCCACGGCCAAGGTCGTGCTCGGGGCACTGCCCGGCGTCGATCGCCCGGCGCTGGCTGCAGCCTTTCCGACGGCGCTCAATACTGCCGCAATTCTGCTCGATGTTGGCGCGAACGTCGATTGCAATGCCACGAACCTGGCGCAATTCGCGGTCATGGGCGACATCTATTGCCGTTCGATTTTCGGCAAGAAGCATCCGCGCGTCGGGCTCCTGTCGATCGGCGAAGAAGAAGGCAAGGGCAACGACCTGACTCGTGAAGCATTTCCGTTGCTCAAACGGCTCCCAATCAATTTTGTCGGAAATGTAGAAGGACGCGATCTTTACAACGGTGATGTAGATGTGATCGTCGCCGATGGATTTGTCGGCAACGTGGCGCTCAAGACTTCCGAAGGTGTGGCGCGACTCGTGCGCGCTGTGTTGAAAGAAACCCTGAAGACGACAATCACCCGCCAGGTAGGCGCATACCTTTCCCGGCACGCCTTTTCTGATTTTAAAAAGCGTCTCGATCACACCGAATATGGCGGAGCCCCTTTGCTTGGAATCAAGGGCGTATGCATCATTACCCACGGGTCGTCGAATACGAATGCCATCAAGAACGCGGTGCGCGTGGCTGCTGAATTCGCCGAGGGCAAGGTTAACGAGTCGATCGAGCGCGAACTGGCTGGCCTCAGCGTCGCGGTCACCCCTTAGCAAAAACAAATCTTCGATATCTGCAGGCTTTTCGTAGCGAGATTCTCATGACAAACTCAAGTTCCCCAATTGCTTTTTTATTTCCCGGCCAAGGCTCGCAAGTGGTTGGCATGGGTAAAGAGCTATCGGAAAAATACGCGGTGGCGCGGCAAACTTTCGAAGAGGCGGATGAAGCTCTCGGCTTCAAACTTTCGCAGTTTTGTTTTGATGGTCCAGAAGAAAAGCTGAAGTTGACGGAGATCACGCAGCCGGCAATTCTGACAGCTTCGGTTGCCGCCTTTCGAGTGTTGAAGGAGAAAGGGGTGCCGCCGCAATTCGTCGCCGGGCACAGCCTTGGAGAATATTCAGCTCACGTCGCTGCCGGCACACTGGCGTTTGCCGATGCCGTGCTCACCGTGCAACATCGCGGAAGGTACATGCAGGAAGCGGTTCCGGTCGGCGTCGGAGCGATGGCTGCCATCGTGGGCATGACTCTCGACAAGGTGAACGAAATTGCGAGGGACGCGGCGCAGGGGGAAGTCTGCCAGGCAGCCAATATTAATTCCCCGGAGCAAATTGTATTGTCGGGGAATTCCGGAGCGATCGCTCGCGCCGTCATTATCGCTACTGAACGGGGGGCGAAAAAGGCGGTCAGTCTCCCGGTCAGCGCTCCATTCCACTGCTCACTCATGCAACCCGCGCAGGATCGATTGGCAGCGGACCTCGCCGCGCTGAGATTTCAAAAACCGTCATGCCCGGTTGTCTGCAATGTTGACGCCGCCATCGTGCCGTCCGCGGAAGCCGCGCGCGATGCCCTGGTGCGGCAGGTTACTGGAGCAGTGAGGTGGGAACCGTCGATTCGAGTGCTGATTGAGAAAGGCGCCCAGCAATTCGTTGAAGTTGGTCCAGGAAAAGTTCTGTGGGGACTGATGCGCCAGATCGACCGCTCGAAGAGCAGTTTCGCCGTTGGAGATGAAGCGTCGTTACAGAAGGCTTTGCCCCAGTTTTTGCGGGACGCGACGGTGTAGGGTCCGCAAGCTTTCGGCCGCCGCACGCTTCAACAGCCGCCTCAAGAAGCTTTTTTAATCTTCAGTAGGGATAAACGGTGATTGTCTTATCTGATTTCTGCACAAACATGCGGGCATGTTCGGCGCGATCATTCACAATCACTTCAACCACCACCCCTCCTCGACCGAAGCCACGCGTGTTTGCGGTGCCCAAGATTCGGTGGGACTTCACTAATCCCCATTCTCCGCCCGGCCCCCAATCGCGATAGAAGTCGGCGTAAGTGTACTGCGCATATTTTTTCTGGTGTTCCCGCCATGCCGGATCGTGAAAGTAGATACCGTAGGCGCTTTCAAAATCCTTGTTCTGGATCGCGGTAAAGAACTTGTCGACGACCTGCTCTTCCGGCCAGTTGCGGTAGAACCACCCGAGACCGGCGATGATGATCACCGCTACCAGGGCCGATAGAATCAGAATGCGTCGTCGTCGTTCTTTCGCTGCGTTGTAGGGTTGGGCGTCGAGAAGCGTCATATTCGATAACAAGTATGCAACAAGAATAACGGATGGGAGGCGCATAAGGAATTGCGATTCCCATTTCCGAAAGGACCAGCACGCGCTGATGTGCCCCAAACTTGCTAAAGCGCAGTCCTGAACTGCCGATGTAAGTTATGGCGCATAAAGGAAGGTTGGTAGAAGTCTCGGAATCAATGAAACGCAGAGTGGTGATAGCCCATGGATAAGATTCGAGTGCTCATCGTCGACGATTCTTCGGTGATGCGCAAGATAGTCGAGCGTTCCCTGCGACAGGCTGGGATCGATCTCGATAAGATTTTTGAGGCCTCCAACGGAGCCGAGGCGCTCTCGTCTTTGCGGGAGAATCCGGTGGATCTCATCTTGTGCGACATCAATATGCCGGTCATGAACGGCCTGGAATTTGTGTCTCACGCGGCGATGCTCGAATCCGCCAAAGGGGTGCCGATCGTGATGATTACAACCGAAGGCAGCGAGAATCACGTGGTACAGGCGTTGACCTCGGGTGCCCGCGGATACATTCGTAAGCCCTTCACCCCGGAACAGGTCAAGGAACACGTCTTGCCGGTGCTGGCAAAAAAGCCATGAGCACAGATATCTCGTTCGTCACCCGCTCCCGGGAAGAGAACTGGCAGCCGATTCTTGAAATTGCCCTCGAAGAGGTCTTTGAGATTATGGTCGGCAGTCGGGTAAGACCGGAGCCTCTGTCGGCACATACGCCCGACCGAGAATTTACAGCCATGGTCGGATTGACGGGATCCCTGTGCGGCATCCTTACCATTTGCTGTAGCGGAAAAACAGCGGGGGCGGTGGCAAGGGCCATGCTCGGCGCCGCCGCGCAATCTCAGGAGGAAGTGCGCGATGCGCTCGGGGAAATCTGCAACATGGTGACTGGAAATTTCAAGAACAAGCTGGCCGGTACCGACGATCGCTGCAAGCTGAGTGTGCCGACCGTCGTAAGCGGCGGACATTATACGGTTCACTCTATGCTGCACGGCGTCTCGATCACAACCCTTGTCCTGTTTGAAGGTGGGCCGGTGACGGCGACGCTGCAACTGAGCAACTAAAATGCGCTGAATCTTGCCGCCTTGGCTGCGGCAATTTTTTCCGGTCGCTCAAGGTCGGAATCAACTTAAGATTTTTCCAATCTGCGTCCCCTCTTCGAATTCCCTAACTAGTTACAAACACGACTGCTTCTGAAAAACTCTCATCTAGCAAGCGTGGCGCTTCGTTTGCTCCAGCATAGACAGTCGGGGGCAACCGTGGACAGTGGATTCTATGCCGCCTGTGCAGGGTTACGAGCACAGAGTCAGGCGCTCGAAGTGGTAGCGCATAATCTCGCTAATCTAAGTACCGTTGGATTTCGCGGCGAGCAGTCAACATTTCAGTCGCTTGTGGCCGTCTCCCATCCCACCCTGCCGAATGTGCTTAACCTCGCGACCAACAATTACGGCGCGATGGAAGGCGCACACATGGATACCAGCGCCGGCAATTTGCAGACGACCGGAAACCCCTTGGACGTAGGCATCGAGGGTCAGGGCTACTTTGTGATTCAGACGCCGCGCGGCACGCGCTACACGCGCAATGGAAGTTTTCAGGTCTCAAGCACCGGGATATTGGTGACGGCCACTGGCGACCCGGTCTACGGCGACCCCTCCCTTAAGCCGAAAGGGCTGATCAACGTTCCGCCGGGAGCCGTGTCGATTGCCTCGGACGGAACGATATCAGTGAGGGACGTTCGCCTGGGCGCGGTCTCGATCCTGCATGGCGGATTCTCGGTGCAAGTCGTGGCCGAATATGGCGTGTCGCAGCCGAATTCTCTTTCGAACGGTACGACCGAAGTCGTGCCGAAGACCGACTTGCAGGCGAAGGACGCTTCGGCAAAACGAATGGAAGTAGGTGAAGGGGCGACGATCGACCAGCTGGTCAGCGGGTTGCAACACATGGGCGCGACCGCGCGGGATGTGATTTCGATCTTGCAGGCGATCAAATCGGCGGGGGCACTGGATGCTGATCTTGAGCTGATTTAAGGTTGGCGTTTTACGATTGACGTTTCACGATTGGCCTTGCACGATTGGCGTTAGCTGCTTCGCCTTTCGCCTGGCAATCTGGTTGAGAGTCTCAACCGAGGCTGGACCGAAGATTCTGAACGAAGATTCTGAACGAAGAAGTCTGACCGAGCAGTGTAAACCGAGGAGGGTGCCATGCAGATTGACATGAAGCCAGCCCTGGCGATGCCAGCGGCGGTAGATTATGCGGAAGGGTTCGGCGGGAAAGTCAACGCTCAGGATCCCACAGCCGTGAAGGCTTCTCTGAAGAATCAGAAGGCGGCACTCGACTTTGAATCCATGCTGCTCGCGCCGGTGCTTGACTCCCTGCAGAAGACATTCGGCGGCTCCAGCGGAGGTTCCATGGTGGGGGCCAGCGATTACCGGCAGATGGCCACGCAAGCCCTGGCACAGGCGTTTGCTGCGCGCGGTGGAATTGGTATCGCGCCCATAATTTTGCGGCATCTGCAGTCGGAAAAGGTACAAGGGGGCAAGTGAACCAGCGATTATCTTGTTCGCTAAAGTTTTTTGCCGGGCTGCCGATCTCTGGTTTGGGACATTTCGGAGACGAACTGAGGTCCGGATTTGCCGGAGTTTGCCCGGCATAGAGACGTTCTTGCAGCCTGGGAAGATGCGAATAATTGGTAATGATTAAGGTGCTTTAACGTTTTGCCGATACATGAACTAACAGGAGAATCCGTATGAGGGTTGTTTTAAACAGCATAAACTCCGAGGCGCTGGAGAGTAGCAAGAGCAGCCGAGCCGCGCAGTCTCTGTCAAGCCTCGGACCACGAGCGACTGCGCCGGCCGGGGGGAATTCGTCGAGCGATCAGGCGAGCTTCTCCTTCGACCAGATCAGGGTGCAATCCCTGACGGCGCAGGCCTTGGCGCAGCCCGAGGTGCGCGAGGCCAAAGTCCAGTCATTGCGGCAGGCGATTCACCAAGATCAATACTCCGTCTCGCCCGGTCAGATTGCCGAAGCACTGGCACGGGACTTTGGCGGGCTGTACGCCCCGGGACACTAGGGATAGAAGATGGACCGTGTTTTTACAACCTCGGTAGCGGCGGCGCGGTTGAGCCAAGCCGAAGAGCGTCGTCCGGAGTTCGACTCGGCTCCTCGCCGGAGACGTTTGGCGAGGCCTCGTAGCAAGCCCAAGAAAGACGATGAATCCTCTATTTCTGAAGCCCCGCAACATGTGCTCGACGACCTTGCGTGATTTGGGCTGCCTAACCCTAGCAGCCGCGCTTGCCCGGGTATTCCTTTTATGAATGAAGAAGAGCAGTCCGCCGAGAACCTGCGCCAGCTTCTCGAACAGCGGCTCGCCCTCGTGTCGAATCTCGCTGAGAGCTTGCAGGCTAGTACTGAAGCAATCGGACGAAACGAAGCTGAGATGATCTCGCGCGGGGCGGAGCACCAGGCAGAACTCTGCCGCCAATGGAGCGCGCTCGAGGAGAAGTTGCGTTGCGCCGCGCCGCCATCGCGACTCGCCTTGGCAGCGCGAAACCTGGATTCCAGCTCGGCCGCGCAATCCGATCGTTGGCAGGATGATTGGGACCATTTAGAAGGCCGCATTCGCTCTCTTATGCGCATGCACGCCTCCTTGCTGCGGCACGCGGAGCGGAGCATGGCAATTTTTGCGCGAATTGTCGATGCCTATGCTCCGACGCATGCTCTGGCCTAGTCGCCGCACTTTACTCCGCTCCGAGCTGTGCGCAGTACACGGCTGGTCAGGTGCTATGCATGGCACGCAACGAAACCGGCGGCCTTTCATGGACGCTTTATAACGGAAGTGCCTTCAGCGCCATCAAAACGCTAAAGGCCGCGGCTATTTCCGCTCCTAGCTGCACCACGGATAATAACAACGAAATCGTTTGCTCATTATTCACAACCACAGGCGTGACCTTGGTGACTCGCTTTGCCGCCGGAGTGTTCAGTCCGTTTCTCAACGTCGGCGGGACAGCAGGCGGCGAACCCGACTGCGTCTCCATGGATTCAAGCGGCAAGGTGGCGTGCTTCGCGAAGGCATATAACTCAGGCATATACATCAACGAGTTTAAAGGCGGAACATGGGCCGTCGGAGACTGGTCCGGATACCTCGCCTTGGGCGGTAGTGTGAACGACAACGCGGCTTGCACGACTCAAGCGGCTGGCGAACTCCTGTGCGGGGCTGTCAGCGCGCTCGACAACGCTTTTTACGCCAACGTCTACAACGGAACGAATTGGACAGGATGGCTAAAAATTGGCGGCAGCGGAACCGGCTCGCCGTCTTGCGCCGCGCTCGGTTCGGGAAAGGCCGTATGCGCAGTAATGGGGCCAAACAATAAAATCACCAGCGTGGTTGGGCCATAGTTGATTACTAGCCGCCTAACCAAACGGTCGAAGAAACTGCCGAGGGCGATGATTACTGAACCCCGGCCAGTCTCAGAACTTCTTGCCGAGTCGTGCCAGTCTCGCGCAAGTGCCGAATACTTAAGGCGTCGTGTCGCTTCGCCAATCTGACTCCCGCGCCGTCGCGCACCAAATCGCAATGATAGTAAGAGGGTATCTGCCCACTGAATTCCCGCGAGACGTTCGCGAGCGCTTGCCAAATAAGAATCTGACGCGCGGTCGATTTGAGCAGGTCCGCTCCGCGTACCACTTCGGTGATTTGCATCAGCGCATCATCGACTACGACCGCAAGTTGGTAAGCGGGAACATCGTCGCGCCTCCATATAAGAAAGTCGCCGAAATCTTTCCCCGCGACAAAATGTTGCGGCCCAAGCTTTAAATCGGTGAATTCGATCGCGTTTCCATTGGGGATGCGAAAGCGCCAGCTCATGCCGCGGGGGTCGGAAATGATCGCAGCGTCAGGTCGGTTGCGGCAAGTTTCGGGATAGAGTGGCTCGTCATCGTTGTCATTCGGAGCACTCGCTGATTGCGGCCGATCTTTTCGCGAGCAAAAACATGGATAAATGTGGCCACCTCTGCGTAAGCGCTGCCACGCGGCCAAATAATATTCATGGCGTTCGCTTTGCGAATATGGCGCATATGGCCCGCCGCAATCGGGCCCCTCCTCCCAGTCAATGCCGAGCCAGCGCAGGTCGTCGATCATGGCGCGAAAGAACTCGGCGCGAGAGCGCTGCGAATCGAGATCTTCGTTTCGCAAAACCAAGCGACCGTCTCGTTCCCGACAACGCTGAGCCGCGATCCAGAACGTTCTCGCATGTCCCAGATGCAGCAGTCCGGTCGGGGATGGGGCAAGACGCCCGCGATAGGTTTCGCCAGATCCCATCAAGGCATTTTAACTTCGCGATCGCATCGTTCATGGTAAGCCGTAACGAGTACTGGAGCTTGAAAACAATTTGCCATGCATACAATCGGGAGCGAAACACGTTCGAATCAGGACATCGCTCTTGCTATGTCGACGCCGCGCCAAAAGTGTCCGCTTTAGCAGCTGAAAAGATTCGAATCTACGGCTGCCTTATCGCTCGAAAAATGTCATCGAGGTATGATCGGAATGTGCCAAAAACTGCCACTAAAAAAAATGAACTACTAGTTTTACGCTCGTCTAAGTTCGACAACTTATCATGGATGCTGCATGGGTTTTCGACACGCAACAGCGGCGTATCCCGCACCTACAAAGGGAAGGCACTGAACCTCGGATTCACGCCACATGATTCTCGAGCTGCGGTCGAGCGTAATCGAGAACTCTTCCTGAACGCGTTGGATGGCGCCCAACCGCGCAAAGCCTGGAGCTTGATTTCGCTGAAGCAAATCCATTCCGATCTGATCCACAAAGTCGATCTCGCAGGCGACACAACCTTGGCGGGCGACGGCCTGATCACAAACGCTCCCGGTCTTGCGATATCCATACAGACCGCTGATTGTCTCCCCATCATTTTGGTCGATCCAAAGCGCAAGGTGGTCGGCGTGTTCCATGCTGGATGGCGCGGCACGGTGAAGCGCATGGCAGAAAAAGGCGTGGGCGAAATGCGCAGATACTATGGATGCGAGCCGCGAAATATGCTGGCCGCGATTGGTCCTGGCGTGCACTCGTGCTGCTATGACGTGGGCGATGAGGTGCGAACGAATTTTCAGTCTCAGTTTTCGTACGCCGATAGCCTATTTCGTGAAGTGAAAGATTCAGACCCCATTCGCGAAAAATACCCTTTATTATTCCTGACCGCGCGCGCGCCCGGGCACAGCCAGCTTCCCACCAAGCTTTTTCTGGATCTGAATGAGGCAAACCGTCGCCAGTTGCTGGACGCAGGACTAACTGCGAAGAACATTGATTCTTCGTTCCCATGCACCGCATGCAATACCAATCTTCTGTTCAGTTATCGAGCCGAGAAAGGGATAACCGGAAGAATGATGGCGGCTGCGGGAATCAGGCCTTAAGATTAAGAAACAATCGGATCCTTTGGATGTGATAATCCAAGGGGTCCATCACGGAATGCTCGATATAAAAGCCGATTCATCAGGCTAATTCGAAGAGCAAAACCTCCGCATCGTTGTTCGCCTTGATCGTCAGCTTTGTCTCCTCGCTTATTGCAGCTCCATCTCCCTGTTGCAACTTCTTACCATTCAGTTCTACGTCGCCCTTGGCGACTTGCAGCCAGGCATGGCGCTTTTCGAGCGATTGCGTCACTTCTTCTCCGGGTGCAAGTAGCGTCACGAACAACTTTGCGTCCTGGTTAATTTTCACCGAACCATCGGCTCCATCGTTCGAAGCAACAAGCCGAAACTTGCCCCGCTTTTCGGCTTCAGAAAAGCTCTTTTGCTCGTAGCCCGGTTCATGCCCTTGCTTGTCGGGCAGAATCCAAATTTGCAAAAGATGGACTGGATCTTTCGATGACGGATTGGCTTCACTGTGCCGAATGCCTCGACCAGCGCTCATTCTCTGGCCGTCGCCCGGCAAAATGACCGATCCCGTTCCCAGGCTGTCTTTGTGTTCCAACTTGCCCGACAAAACATAGGTGATGATCTCCATATCTCGATGCGGATGCGTTGGAAATCCGCCGTTCGGCGCAACCCAATCTTCGTTAATCACGCGCAAAGAACGAAATCCCATCCACTTTGGATCGTGATAATCGCTAAAACTGAAAGTGTGCCGAGTCTTCAGCCATCCATAATCGCCGCCACCGCGCTGGTTGCTGGGACGAATCGTAATCATGCCTTTTCACCTCTCCAATGGTTAGTCGTTATAACGACCATTCCCCTGATTTAGATGACGAAACCGCAGGGAGGATTCAGCGCTGCTATTCTTCTATCTCCGGCCGTGGAGATCGGGCGAACCGGCCCGCTCTGCTCGGGTGCGAGTTGCCGCGGCAGACCAAGCCTATGTCTTACAAAGTTATTGCCTTCACCATGGCGCAGATTCGGCAGGGGTCGCTCGGCTGGCACCGCCAGTTGGGCAACATCCTCCGCGAGCACCCTGAAATCAAGGTTTACTCGGCAAGCCCGTTCGACCTCGACGAGAGAAGAAGGATGAAAGACCGCTTTGGCGGAGACATTGTCTACTTCTTCAACGAGCCGGCATGTGTCGCGGCCGAGCAACTCGATCTGCAGCTCAATTTTCTCGCGACCGTTAATGACGAGGAGTTACCGAAGCGACACACTCTGGTGGTAGGCATTCCGGAACGTACCGGTGCGGGTGCGAGTCCGAGACCGGATTGAGTAGAACCACTCAAGGTGATCGAACAGGAGAGCTCGTTTTTTTCTACGTTATAACTAATTTTTTTTCTGCTTTGTGGAAGAACTTTCGGCCTTGGGCTTGTCGTCTTTCTTGATTTCCTTAGTTTCCTTCGTATCCTTCGTTTCCTTCGTTTCCTTCGACCCTTTAGATTCTTTCGAATCAGACTCTTTCGAATCGGAGGACTTTTTATCGCCGCCATCCCCATCAGACGAATTGGACGAAGATGACGTCCCGCCGCCACTTGAGCCCTTCTTGGCGTAATCGGTCACGTACCATCCGGATCCTTTGAACTGCACGGCGGGAGCTGAGATCACCTGCTCGATTGCGCCGCCGCACTTCATACATTTTGTGGGCTGTTTGTCAGAAAATTTCTTGATTTCTTCGAAGCGGTTTCCGCACTTCTTGCACAGATATTCGTAGAGAGGCATGTGTGAGCTTGATTCTAGAGGGCGGGATTCATTGGCGTCAATTTGGCCGACAGCAAGCGAGCCGATTTTGGGACTTGCAAGCGAGCTCGTCCGCGATCCTATCTTGCCGCTCAGCAGGCTAGCGTCTGAGTAAATCGACCGGCTCGCGCACATCGATCACCCGAAAATATTTTGCGAGCGCCGGGTATTTTGCGGCAACCGCTTCATACATAGCATAGGCGACGTTGCGATAAGAGGCGTGCCCGGCGGGCGTGGTGCGAAGTTCAGAGATGTAAACGGCCTCCGCGAAATCCATTTTGAATAACGTACGCTTGCGAAAGGCGAGCGGGATGGCATACTGCGCGTTTTGCGCGGCCTCTTCACCGCTTGATCCGGCAATCTTTTGTACGGCGGCGGCGGTGCGATTCATCGCCGACTCGTAATCCGAGCGAATGCCTGCAGCGTCAATTTCCAGCGGAGCGTCAAAGCCGTGGGCGGTGGTGAAATCCTGCATGATTTGAACGCACTTCCGATGGCGGTGCATATCGCGGAAGCCGCCAATGTCCATAAGAATGTCGAAGCGGAATTGTTGTCCCGCAGAAAACGGACGCGGCAATTCGTCGTGCTTTCCGCGGTGCCGGAGGCCGAGATCAATAATTTCTCGCCGTCGAGCTTCGCCCGCGTCTTCGATCATCTTGCGCAACTGGCGATAAGAGTAATGACATTGGCCATAGACCAGCGTGGTCGCAAGCTCGATCTCGAATGAGTCGGATTCCGAGATCTGCCCTTGTCCATCGTCATCCACCAGATCAACAAGCGGAGCGCTATCAATCGCGGTGCCTCGCGCTAAATCAGCGGCCGCCTGCTCCAGTTCTTCCCGATTTTTTATTTCATAATGATTAGGATCCGCATACTTCACGAGGGTTGGGGCGACCCGAACTTCGCGCAGAAGCTCACGCTCTGCGCGATCGGCCAGCTCGGGCGACACAGAACGAATATCTTCGACCAGCGCCCGCAGCGATTCTTCATTGGCGTTGTAGGCCCTGGTAACCGCTGCGCGCTTGAGTCGTTCCCCTAGATCGCGCACTTCCCGATGTGGCTGGGTGAGCAAATGCGCCACTTGAGTTTCAAGAGTGCGCGCGTTAACGATTTCTCCCAGTGAAGTGTTGGTTGCGAGCGGCAACAGGTAGCGCGACACGTCAAACGCACGAGCGCGCAAAGTGCGTTCGTAGCCGTCAGGCTTCATCTCCGTAGGTCGCGGCGTAATACCGCGGAGATACTCGAACGTGCTTTGCGAAACTTTTTCGTAGCTCGTGAAAAGAAATTCGATCGTCTCTTGATACAACGATTGAGCGTCTGTAGCACTCATCGCGCTCGACACGCTTCGGTCGCTGTTCTGAAACTTAGGCGTGAAGTAGCCGCTCTTCCTGAAGTCCTGATAACGAGTTGACCGCTCCTGGCCGTCCCAACGTTGCTCATCAGCGACGGCGATTGCAGCGAGAATCGACAGCTTTTCGATTGCGAGCGCAATGTGTGCCAGGTCGGCGATCGAGCGATGCCCGTATTGAAAGTAGAAAGTGTTAAGAAATTTCTCTGCTTTTTGCTGAGTGATCTCTTTCAGTGACTCTTTCATCGAGAGCGAGGACCGCGAATACTTCGCCATGGCGTAGGCTTGAATTTCAGGCTCGACGCCGTAGACGGCAAACACTTCAACGGAAGGCTCATTCGCAGCGGCAGAAACAGTATTGGCAACCACGGGGTCGGTCGAGATCACTTCAGACATGGGAGTGGTGAAATCTTAATCGCCCGATGCGCTCGACGCAAACCTGTTTGTTGCAATTCTTTGCACTGCATCCGCCCTGCATCTCGAGCGATTACAATCATCCAATCCACGTGAGCGCAGAATCGGTTTTTCTTACCTCTAAATGGCATTACCTGGCCATTTTGAACTACGAAGCCGACGCGCGCCTGCTGCTGCCCCTTGTACCTCGCGGAACCGAGCTTGATCGTTGGGAAAATAAAGTTTTCGTCAGCCTGATCGGATTCCAATTTCTCAATACGAAGCTGTTTGGGATGCTGCCGATTCCGTTTCATTCCGACTTTGACGAAATTAATTTGAGGTTCTACGTGCGACGGCAAGTGCAAGACGAGGTGCGCAGGGGGGTCGTGTTTATTCGTGAAATCGTCCCAAGAAGAGCGACGGCCTTCGTTGCAAAGGTCTTCTACAACGAAAACTATATTGCGCTTCCCATGGCGCACCAAGTGCACAGTACCGAGGGTGCAGTCTGCGCCACATATCGTTGGCGCTTCGATGGGAGTTGGAACGACATCAGCGTTAGGACGGTTGGGGTGGCTCAAGTTCCGGCTGCCGATTCGGTGGAGCAATTTATCACTGAGCACTACTGGGGCTACAGTTCGCAGCGCGGTGGCGGATGCGTTGAATATCGAGTAGCGCACCCTTCATGGAAGGTTTGGCAGGTTCAGCAAAGCAGTTTCACCGGAGAACAAAGGAATCTGTTTGGCAACGAATTGTCTGCGGTGCTCCAAAGCGCGCCGCATTCAGCTTTTCTTGCGGAAGGCTCGGCGGTTACAGTCATGTTCGGGCGCAAGCTATAGTTTATGAGCACGCGAGGGCAAGAGCGGGACGATGATCGAGACAATGAGCGGGTCGAAATGAAGCCAGTATCCGGCGTCGTTCTTGGCGTCATTCTGTACGATGGACAGTGCGGATTTTGCTCGCGCTGGGCGAAATTCTGGGCTCGAACGCTTGCCCGACACGGCTTTACGATTGCTTCCATGGATGAACCATGGGTTGCGGCAAAAATAAGAATGTCGAGAGAAGATTTGTTTCAAGATATCCGCTTGTTGACCAACGACGGACGACTCGTATCAGGAGCAGACGTCTATTTGTACGCGAGTCGGCGAATTTGGTGGGCCTGGCCTTTTTATGCCATTTTCAGTCTGCCCGGCTTCAATCGTCTCATTTACACAGGCTACCGCTGGTTTGCCCGCCACCGCCATCGGATATCGAGCGCGTGCCGTCTCCCTTCCTGAGTTAGCGCTCAATTAGATTGGCCACCCTGAGCGAAGCGAACGGCCATTCACCCGCACCACTTGCTGGCAGTAAGTGCATGTCCCCATCACTCGCCCAGGGATGAAAGAATTACACCGGAGCTAAAACAGCGCCGTAGTGCGGCGTTTCCAACTCTTGTTTTTTTCTTTCGAAAATTTTTCTACGTCGTTCACATAGGCGCCTGCCTGTGTCAGCATGTGATGCAAATCGTTGCCCAGGCTGATGAACGAGAACCCTTTCTCAAGAAATTCTCCCACCCGAGCTGTTCCGAACAGAAAGACGCCGAGCGCGATGTTATTTTTTTGCGCGTGCGCGATCAATTTGTCCGTCGCGGCGCCGAGTTCCGGCGAAGTGTACATGTGCGGAAATTCATACTTATTGAAAAGTCCCATCGACATGCAAAGATCGTTTTGCCCGAGAAATAGAATATCGACGCCTGGCACCGTCGCAATCTCTGCGATGTTTTCGATACATGAGGCGGTTTCAACTTGCAACGCAACGATGCCTTCGTTGTTCCAATTTCCGGCATAACCGAGCAGACCGGCTTGGTTCATGCTGCGCTGCGGAAAATAGACTGAACGCGTTCCGACCGTCGGATATTTCGTGCAACTCACCGCCTGGCGCGCTTCTTCAGCGGTGTTGATGTACGGAACCAGGACGCCATCGGCACCAAGATCAAGCGCCTGCTGAATACCCGGACGGTCATCGTACCCGCCGACGCGAACCATTGATTTTGCGCCGCCGTTTTCAATCGCACTCAACATGGCAGAAAGGTTTTCGTGATTCATTGGACCATGCTGGGTATCAACCAGCAGCCAATCGTACCCGCTAGACGCGAGTTGCCCGGCAACGGTTGCGCTATGCGAATTGATGAACAAGCCCACCTTTAGCGTTCCCGCGTGTAACTGCTTTTTGAACTCCGCGCCACTCAGGGCGGCATCTGCCATAACTAATTCTCCTCAACGACTTCTAAATTTTTATCGAGCGAAATGGGTCTCAGTGTAAACCACACTGCGATGCTGCGATTGGAAGGGCGAGACTTTTTTGCAGGTGACTGCAAGACAGAAAATCCAGTTCAACAGAAAGACCGCTTCGAGCACGAACGGCCAAACTGAGAATGCGGGTCAATCGTGGTGTCAGACATGGCAGAAAACTACGCGACTGGAGCACTTTCTTCTCCAAAAACTCGCGAAACCCCGCATTTCATGCACGATTTGATAGGGGTACCTTATTGGGAACCGCATAAAATCAATACTAAATGTTAGTTTTCCACAGCGGAGTGCGTTACCATGCGCTCATAACGCAAATCTGTATAGATCCCTGAGGAGGAAATTAATGGCTTCTGGCATGACCAAGACACAACTCACTCGCCACTTAGCAGAGAAGATGGAACTCAACAACAAGACTGTCGCCGCGTTCCTGGAACACCTGGCAGACACAGCGATTAAAGAGACGAAGAAGAATGGCGTATTTGTCGTTCCCGGCCTTGGTCGCTTGGTGAAAGCACATCGCAAGGCCCGCATGGGGCGCAACCCGCAGACTGGCGAACCGATTCAGATCAAAGCGAAGACGGTTGTGAAGTTCCGCGTGGCCAAGGCCGCGAAGGACTCAATCGCTCCGAAGAAGGCATAGTTTAGCCCGGACGATCTTACGTATCGGCAAGAAAGAACGTTAGCAAAGAACGTTAGCATTGAGAATGAGGTCGGCCTAGCAGCCGGCCTTTTCCATTTTTGGGAGCTAAATTCTTAAACTCGTACGAGGTTGATAATTTCCGGTCGAACTTCTCCAGCTTTGATCGTCAACCTTCCAATCGTGATGGGCTTCGTAAAACGGCGTGGGCCAGCACTTCCAGGGTTAAAGAAAAGAACTCCGTTTTTTTCCTCGACTCTCGGCTGATGGCTGTGACCGTAGACGACTACGCGGAATACGGGTGCCTGGAGCTTCAGATCGAGTTGCCCAATATTATGAAGCATGTAAATCAACAGGCCGCCGACTTCGATTGCCTCGGTCAATGGCAAGTGTCGTGACCACGGCGCGGTATCAACGTTACCGCGAACCGCTGTAACCGGTGCGATCGTCCTGAGCCTGGAGAGAATCTCCTGGTCGCCGACGTCGCCCGCGTGCAGAATCTGGTCCGAGCCTTGCAGCCCGCTCAGTGCCTCAGGACGAAGCAAACTATGAGTGTCTGAAATTATGCCGATCGTAATTGCTTTTCCTGTCATCGCCCCTTCGCGCTATTCGCCGCTTAATTTATCTCGATCACACTTCGTTTCATCACAAATCATGATCAGGCATTAACAAATCGCCACCTGCCGTAAGGCTATACTGCAAGGAATGTCAGCCGCTGCAAATGTTTCGGAAATCTTGCGTCGATATTGGGGATACCACGAGTTCCGTCCCAAGCAAGAAAATGTGATTCGGAGTGTGCTGGCGGGGCATGACACCTGCGTGGTTATGCCTACTGGAGGGGGGAAATCTCTCTGCTACCAGCTTCCGGCAGTAGTGTCAGAGAAGACTGCGATCGTGGTTTCTCCCCTCATCGCGCTCATGCAAGACCAGGCGGCACAGCTTGCCCAGATGGGAATTCCCGCCGCCGTCATCAATAGCCAGCAGACATCCGACGAGCGCAAAAACATCATGCATACCGCGGCAAGGGGAAAATACCGTTTGCTTTACCTTTCGCCCGAACGGCTGGCAATGAGTAACACTTTTGAATGGCTCAACCTAGTGCCGGTTGGTTTTTTTGCGGTCGATGAGGCGCATTGCATTTCAGAGTGGGGACACGAATTTCGTCCGGACTACCGCCAGTTGAACCGCCTGCGCTCAACCTTCCCGCAGTTTCCTATTGCCGCGTTCACGGCAAGCGCCACTCGCCAGGTGCGGCATGACATTTTGAAGCAGTTGCAGATGCGCCAGCCCGATTGCTACATCGCCAGCTTCCATCGCGAAAATCTGCGATATGTCGTACAGGAATGCGAAGCGCGTACGCAGCTTGAAATGCTGAGCCGCGCCCTGCGCAGCTATGCGGGGGAGAGCGTTATCGTCTACTCTCCGACGATCAAGCGCGTCGAGGAGACAGTCGAATACCTCGAGGAAAATGGGATTGCCGCAGTTCCCTATCACGCGAAGATGGAAGCTTCGCTGCGCCGGCAAAACCAGGAACGCTGGATGTCTGATGAGGTGCGAGTACTTGTGGGCACGATTGCTTTCGGTCTGGGAATCAACAAACCCGCAGTACGCGCCGTGATTCATCTATCGCTGCCCCAGTCGATCGAACAGTACTACCAGGAAGCAGGCCGTGCAGGGCGGGATGGCCGCCCCGCCGATTGCGTACTGTTGTGGCAAAAGCGCGATCACATACTTTTGGATTTTTTCATCGACAAAATTGCGGATGACGCCGAGCGCGAACGCGCCTCCAGCCGCAAGCGCATTATCAGCCGATTCGCCGATTCTCGCGCGTGCCGCCACCGCCAGATTTGTTTGCACTTTGGCGAAACTCCGACATGGGAGAAATGCAGCAGTTGCGACAATTGTGGAACGAAACCGGAGTGGACCAAGGAAAAAGTGCGTGTGAGTCTGCCAGAACCTAAAGGACGGCGAAGCGCGACCGAATCGTCTTTATCTTCTTCTTACACGCCCCGAACGTCATCCGAAAAGCGGCGATTGCGCAATGAAACGCCAGCCGAGGCAAATCCGGCATTGGCCGATTACCTGCGCGAATGGCGACGCACTATGGCGAAAGAAAACAAGGTTCCCGCATACATCATTCTGCACGACAGCACGCTTGAAGAGTTGTGCCGCCAGCGCCCGGCCAATCTTGCTGCGTTACTGCAGGTGATAGGCATCGGAGAAAGGAAGGCGGACGTGTACGGGTCCGAAATTCTTCAGGCCTTACGTAATTTTGACATAGGCGCACGAGCCGTCCCGATCACCTCGAAGGAACTCGGTCCGGCAGAGCAGACGCTCACTCTGCTTAAAGAAGGAAAGACCTTTGATGAGATTGCCCGTATCCGGGCTCGACAGGTTTCAACCGTCATTTGTACCGTTGCGAGCCTGGTCGAGACGAAGCAGATAAAGCTCGATCCGAGGTGGATCTCTCCAGACGCGCAACCTCTCATTGAAGAAGCGTGCCTGAAACAAGGAGTCGAGCGGCTGCGCGACATCAAAGAAGCCCTTCCGCCTTACGTGAGTTTTGAAGATATACGACTGGTGGTTGCGCATCTGCGGGCAGAGAACCGTGTGCAGACGCAGCCAGCGTAGAGATCGGATTCATCGGTCGCGGTTTTTGCAGCGCGCCGAAGGAATGCCATAATTGAATTTGTGGTATGGGGAGCCATGTTTGATGAAGATTTCAAACGATCTGCGATCTCAAACCGAAGCTTAAACACCCTTCGCAGCCGGATCCCAGATTAATTTATGAATCTGCAGACTCAAACGCGCGGGAATATTATCTTCGAGAATCCATTGTGCAAGTTGTTGCGGGTCCAGTTGGCAGTGCGACGTGTCGCGCGCGCCCGATGCCGTTTTTTCAAATGCTGGGGAAAATAAAATTGCGTTGACTCGCCCGGCAAGGTGGTTCGAAACTACGAAACTACACGCAAACTCATAGTCCGCGCGGTCGGTCAGAACAAATTTAAGTTCATCGTGCGGCCGTATCGCTTGCAGATTCTCCATCGCGAACGTGTCGGCCTCGCCGGAGTGCGGACACTTAACGTCAACGATTTTGACTACAGCTTTCGGCACCCGCGACAGTACGCGTTCGCCGCTCGTCTCCAGCAATACTGTGTAGTCGGCATCTAAAAGTTGTTCCATAAGCGGTATGACTTCGCGCTCCTGCAGCATGGGCTCGCCGCCTGTAATCTCAACGAAACCGCCTGACGGGCTGAGCCGAGCCACTTCCTCTAGCACTTCCTGCACCGTCATCTTCTTCCCCCCATAAAAGCTGAACTCGCTGTCGCACCAGGAGCAACGCAGGTTGCAGCCCGTGAGGCGCACAAAGACGCAAGCGAGGCCTGCGTAGGTCGATTCTCCCTGTAGCGACTTATATATCTCTGAGATTTGCATGGAACGAAAGAATCGGGTGACTTGACTACGTGGAGATCTAAGACCTAGCGTCTCTTTCAGCTTTCGTTATTCCGATCGCGCCGTGGACCGATCACTAACTTGACCAATCATCAACTTGGCCGATCACTAACTGGGCCGATGATTTCACTCGCTGTAGCGGGCGGTGGTAATGTCGGTCTCGAAAACAGTGACGTCTTTCACCCTCACGCGGCCGTTGGTCACTTGACTGAGGCGGCTGTTTGTCTGGTCGTAAAAATATTTAGCCAGATTTTCGGCCGACGGATTGATCTTTGTGAAAGGCTCTATATCGTTAATCATCTGGTGGTCAAGACGATCAATCGTGCTCTTCATTACCTCTTTTAAATCTTTGAAATCAAGCAGCAGACCTGCCCTGTCAAGCTCAGCCCCGGCGAGCGTGACTTGAATTTTATAATTGTGGCCGTGCGGGTTCTCGCACTTGCCTTTGTAGTTGCGGAGATAGTGCCCTGCGGCGAATGTATCCTCTACTGTTACTTCGTACATGAATTTCGGTGTTCCTCGAGAAGCTTGTCACATTTATTGTACCTTTTTGAGAGTCGCGCGCACACGCCTCCAGCTTCGAGGAACTGCAGGTCAGTTGTGCCGTCGAGATGGTCATCTGAAGAGTAGCGCTACAAGCTCCATCATGAGTGCCTACCAAATCACGATTCGCGAGGCGCTGCCGACAGAGGCGGCGATCATTCTGCACCATCGAAGATCGATGTTTCGCGACATGGGTGAAGGCACGTCCTCCAATCTGGATCGCATGGTCGAAGTAGCTGCACCATGGCTCGAGGCAGCTTTAGCCCAGGGGACATATCGGCACTGGCTTGCCGTCGACCGTTCGGGGCGCGTGGCGGGCGGAGGAGGAGTTCTGGTGAGCCCCTGGCCGCCGAATCCGAAGGATCCTTGCACCGAGCGCGCGGTGATCTTAAATGTCTACACCGAACCGGAATTCCGCCGCAAAGGAATTGCCCGTCAAGTTATGACAACAATTCTCGAATGGGTCAGGGCAAAGGGCTTTCGTGCAGTCAACCTGCATTCCAGTGCGGAGGGCCGGGCTTTGTATGAAGAGCTGGGATTTGAGCCGACCAACGAGATGCGGCTTAACTTCAGTCTTTTCGACGGCGGCTAATCTAGGTAAAAACAGACAGGGTTGTCGCGGGTCGCTCGGCGGGACGGGAGAATCAACCGTGGGCCCCCTGGCCGGTATTGACGTCGTTAGGTTCAGTAACTGGCCTCTGGCTTCACGCGTTGCGAATTGACCCAAAACCGACCTCGCTTTAGCTTACCTGCAATCCCGCAATCTGCTAACCTTTCGGCTGTTATCCCGTCTATCTCTGTGCAATGGAAGTACAAAGTTTGGTAACACTTGTAGGGGACAGAGACAGACCATGCCGGCCGATTCCTACGCAATAAGACTTGCGGTTGGCGACCATTACCGTCAGAGGCAGGCGGGACAGAGCAGAAGCATCCAGAACCCCACCGTGAGGGGCTCTTTGGCAGCACAAAGCAACCGCATCGACGATACGAGTCTGATTCGTGAGGCCCAGCATGGCAACCGTGCGGCCTTCGAGGTATTGGTGCGCCACTACGACCAGAGTGTGCTGCGACTGGCGCTGCACCTGACGGGATCAGAGTCGGACGCGCAAGACGTCTATCAGGAAGCCTTCCTCAAAGCCTATAAGAATCTTGGAAGTTTCAGGTTCGAGTGTTCGTTCTACACCTGGATTTACCGGATTGTGACCAATCTCTGCCTGGATCATCTTCGAAAACGAAACGTAGGAAAGGAAGATGCTCCGGTCGCGGTCGATTCGTCGGGTGAAGAGTACAGCCGGATCGAACAGTTTCCAGATGCGAGGGCCGGGGCAAATCCGGAGCGCGATTTGATGAGGCGCGAGTTAGGCGGGAAGATCGGCGCGGCTCTAGCGCGCCTGACGCCGCGTGAACGGATGGTATTTGAGTTGAAGCACTATCAGGGATTAAAGCTGCGAACCGTCGGCGAGATGCTGAATACGACCGAAGAGACGGCCAAGAATACGTTGTTTCGCGCAACGCAAAAACTGCGGGCCGCGCTGGCGGAGATGCGATGACGATCAATTTTCCCTGCGAAGGGAGACGAACATGAAGTGTGATTGGGTACGGCAGAACATCTTGTTTTACGTCTACAACGAGCTTGAGGACGACGCTCGCTATGAAGTAGAACAGCATCTAGCGCGGTGTCCGGAATGCGCGGTCGAGTTGAAGGCCACTCGCCAGTTCCAGTCGACGCTTTCGGAACTGCCTGTCAGCGAGCCCACCCCAAACTTACTCGCGGCATCACGGATGCGGTTGCAAGAGGGCCTTGAAACCGCGCGCCAGGGCGGCATTCTGCAGCGCTTCATCCTGGAGCCAACCACCTGGGTGCGGCAGATTCGCATGGCCCCATCTCTTGCCGCTGTTATTTTTATGGTGGGATTTGGCGGGGGCATCGCCGCTACCTACAACGCTGTCGCCTCTGGACGCGGGGCGGTTCAAGGCACCACTATTTCGCAAGGCAACTCCAGCACGGCGCAACCGGTCGAGGCTGCCGCGATCGCCGGGATCCGTTCAGTGACGCAGGAACCGAACTCCAACCGAGTCAGCATTAAATACGACACTTTATCGACCCAGGAAGCGCAGGGCCCGTTGAACGATCAGCGCATCCAGCAATTGTTGTTGTTCGCGGCGCGCAACAATTACAACTCCGGAGTTCGGATGGATTCGGTAGACCTTTTGACTCAGCGTCCGGACGACATTCGAGTTCGGGAGGCGCTGATGTACGCGCTGCAAAACGACACAAACCCCGGCGTGCGCTTAAAAGCTCTTGATGGGCTGAGCGGCTTTGTGCGCAGGGATCCAATTGTGCGTGACGGTGTGCTGCGCTCCCTGATCAGCGACACAAATTCAGGAGTCCGCTTGCAGGCTCTGCACCTGGTGGAACCGATGAAGGCGGATAGTAACGTTCGGTCCGTCCTGACCAAGATTTCCAAGGCTGATTCGAATGTTTCGATTCGCTCGCAAGCGCGGTCCATGCTGGCCCAGACGCCGCAGATGGATTGAGCATGAACCTGGTTTAGCGGTTGGTAATTGTTCGTCGACAGATTTTTTGGGAGAACTTTCTTTGAAGCAGTCAATCAAACTCGCCAGCATCACAATGTTCGTCACTCTACTGGCATCCCTCGGCTATTGCCAGGAGGGGCGAATCTACCGCGACGGCGGCAGTTGGGTGCAAGAACTCACAGGTGATCTAGGAGCGGCCAGGAGCTTACGAGTGAAGCTTTCGGCCGGCTCGGCGCGAGTTCAGGGCGGATCGCAATCCGGAATCACTTACGTCATTCATCGTCGGGCTTTTACAAACTCCGAGCAGCAGGCGCGCCACGAATTCGAGTCCTACAAGATCAATGCTTCGGTTAAGGGCGGTACCGCGTGGATCGTAGCCGAGTCACATGGCAAGGAATCGAATTGCGTCGACGATTTTGTCATAAAGGTTCCACGCAGTTTGGAATCCGCCAAAATCGAAACTGGCGGCGGCAACGTGAACGCGAGCGGAATTTCGGGGCGTACGGAAATCGAGAGCGGTGGGGGGAATCTTAAACTCGACGACATCGCAGGAGACGCGGTTGCTGAAACCGGAGGCGGATCCATTGAGGTCGGACACATTGAAGGCGACGTTACTCTGCAGACCGGCGGAGGCAACATAAAGATCGCATCTGCCAAGGGCGAGATCAAAGCCGAAAGCGGCGGAGGCAGCGTGGTCGTGCTTTCTGGACTGCAGGGGGCGGTTCTGGAAACGGGCGGCGGAAGCATTCAGGTCGATAAGTGCATCGGCGCAGTAAAGGCCACGACCGGCGGAGGCAGCATAGTGCTGGGCGACATCGGCGGCGAAGCTCTACTTGAAACCGGTGCCGGAAGCATCCGGCTTGCATCCGCAAAGGGTCGCGTGCGCGCCCAGACCGGAGGAGGCAGCATTCAGCTTGATGGCGCTTCGTTCGTGCAGGCAGAAACTGCCGCGGGAGGTATCGTAGTAAAACTGGTCTCCGCCACGGCAGTCAGCAACAATTCCACGCTTGAAACATCGGCAGGCGACATCACCGTTTATCTGGCCGACAACCTTCCGATTTCGATCAACGCTGAGATTGAGGTCGCTAATGGGCACACTATTCGTAGCGATTTTTCTGATATTCGCATTTCGAGTGAAGGTGGACCGTGGGAGAAAACGGTGAAGGCGCAAGGCCAGCTCAATGGCGGCGGACCTGTATTGAAAGTTCGAACGAATTCGGGCAACGTCAGTTTCCGGCGGATCAGCCACTAAACACTTGGTTGCGAGATTTATTCCTTTGCAAAGGTTCATTTATCTGAGAGGGTGTATGGCAACACGATTGTTTCTCGCTTTTCTTCTGGCGCTCGCGCTACTTGCTTCAATCGCAGCTCAAGCGGCGGAGTTCCCATTCGAAAGTTTCGATAGATTTGGTTCAACGTGGGAGTGG
>JANYKL010000041.1 GCA_025361625.1 Acidobacteriaceae bacterium | reverse complement strand
GTGAGGATGAGCAATATGTTTGCTCCGCAAGATAATGGCCAGCCTGCCGCGGCCATGGCCGCTGCTACTATCGGCGATCGTTTCGGGCGCATCTACGCCAACGCTTTTGACGTCCCCGATATCCAAGGTGTGAAGCTTGATTTCGATCTGGTTCGCGAGCGTCGTTCGGCGCGGCTTGAGGCTTCCCGTACGGATATGACGGAAGCCCGCCCGGGCGATCAGATCATGGTCGAAACCGTGATCCGTCCCTATCGCGGCGAACGCTTGGTTCGGCAGATTCCGATCAAAATTCCAACTTCAACGTCGCGGGGTACCCTGCGCATTCTCGTGAGCGACGGAGACACGCTCGATCGCGTCCATCGCGGCACCCCCATGATGAACCATGGGCTCGGTCTCGCGCCGACTATTGCTCTCCTTAATAAGGAGCGAGCCAACGATCGAGTCTATGTATCGCTGATCGAATCCGATCCCGAGGCCATGATCGCGGACAAAGTCATGCCGACTTTGCCGCTGTCTGTGATGAACGTGATGGAAAACATGCGCGGCACTCAGGATATGGTTGTGCTCGGCGAATCATCGGTGAGCGAAGCATCCACCGAACCGCTTGACTACGTCGTTTCAGGCGCCCAGATGCTGACCATCAACGTCAGATAAGGTGAGTAGGAACGGCCGGCATAGCCCTCCGGCCACTCACCGTAAAAGTAACCCACTTAAGGAACGCATGAGTTTGTCTCGTAAGACGCACCTGCTTTGTCTCTTTGCTGCTACTCTCACCCCTTTGCTCGCCCTCGCCGAAGGTACCCGTACATGGGAACAGGCAAGCTTTGACGATTTATTGAAAGGAACTCCGAAGGGAGTTGCGCTGCGCAGCGAGGGGGGACTCGAACTTGCTCCAGTGTTCAAAGCGATAGCGACCACGCCATCGACCTACATCTGGTCGATTGCGTCCGATTCATCGGGCAACGTCTATGCCGCGGCAGGGTCGCCGGCGCGCGTCTATCGCATCGCTCCCGGCGGAGAAGTCACTACGATATTCGAACCGAAGGAACTGCAGGTACAAGCGGTCGTCTTCGACAAGAAATCTGGAATGCTCTACGCGGCGACTGCTCCGGATGGCAAGGTCTACCGGCTTGCGCCGCGTCCAGCGAAAGCCGCGGAAAACTCGGCACCCGCCGCGTCCAGCGAAAGGATTTCCTGGAGCGCCACGCCTTATTTCGACCCAGGCACAAAATATATTTGGGATATTGTTCTCGACAGCTCCGGCACTCTGTATGTCGCGACCGGTGATCACGGCGAAATTTACAAGGTCAATGCTGGCGGCCAGAATGGCCTTTTTTTCAAGAGCGATGAGGTACACATCCGCGCTCTTGCTGTCGATCCCAAGGGAAACCTCATCGCCGGTTCCGATGGAAGCGGCCTGATATACCGCATCGCTCCAAACGGAGATGCATTCGTACTCTACAGCGCCCCTAAAAAAGAAATCACCGCACTCGCCATCGACCAGTCCGGCAATATTTATGCGGCCGCCGCCGGAGAAAAGCGAGGAAGCCCCAGCACTGCCAGTCCGACGATTACTCTCACAACTCCAACCCAGACTTCGCCGGCCCTTGGCGGAACTATAAACGTAACTACTCCGGGAACAGCGAATTCGCAATTACTATCTCCGTCAAGCGTAACCAACTTTCCGGCCCCGGCTGTCGGTGCCTCGGGCGGATCAGAAATCTATCGCATCAGTCCGGACGGCGCTCCGGCGCGATGGTGGAGTTCGCATGAAGATCTCGTCTACGCTCTAAGCTTCGATCACAACGGACGCCTGCTCGCCGGAACCGGCAACCGTGGCCACATCTTCGCCATCAACGGAGTCGACGATTACACCGATTTAGTCAAAGCCAGCACCACTCAGATCACCGCTTTCGCGCCTGCTCCCGGCGGAGGCCTCTATGCCTCAAGCAGCAACCTCGGCAAGGTCTTTCGTCTCGGTCCTGCGGCTGAAGCGGAAGGCGCCTACGAGAGCGATGTTTTTGATGCCCACATTTTTTCCAAGTGGGGTCGCGCTACTTTGCGAGGATCCGGCACCGTCGAACTTTTCGCGCGCAGCGGAAATGTCGACAATCCTGATCGTAACTGGAGCCGGTGGGCACCGGTCGATATGTCGGCCGGTTCCGAACTAAAAGTTCCGTCAGCGCGTTTTGTGCAGTGGAGGGCCGTGCTGCATGCCGGAAACGCCGCACCTCGAGTTGACGATGTTGTGCTGAACTATTTGCCTAAAAACGTTGCTCCTGAAATTGATGAAGTTGTGGTGCAGCCGGGCCATCGTTTCCTGCCGACTGCGCATGCGACCTCCCTTGAAGCCGCGACCGTCGGAATTTCGCATTCCGAAACGCCGCCCCCAGGGGTCAAAGACAAAGACTCAGTCGGGATCCGCTGGTCGGCTCATGACGACAACGATGATCAGCTGCTGTATAGCGTCTACTACCGCGGCGACGGCGAATCGCGCTGGCTGCTGCTGAAAAATAACCTCATCGATCGCTTCTATTCGTTCGACTCCAGCCTCCTGCCCGATGGAGGCTACACGGTCAAAGTTGTGGCCTCCGACGCGCCCTCGCACTCGCCCGGCGAAGCGCTGCAGACGGAGCGTGTCTCCAGCCGATTTGAAATTGATAGCTCATCCCCGATTATTGAAGGCCTGACGGCGGCGCTTGACGGAAAGAACATTCATCTCCGCTTCCGTGCGAGCGATTCGTTTTCGACGATTAAGCGGGCGGAATATTCAATCGATGGGGGAGATTGGCAATTTGTCGAACCGGTCGGGCAGTTATCCGATTCGAAATCTGAGGAGTACGATTTTGTCGTCCCGGCGCAGCCTGACGATTCTTCCGTTTCTACTGCAGTGGGAGAAGATCACGTTGTGGTCGTTCGCGTGTACGACCGTTATGACAACCTGGCCACAGCGAAAAAGGTGCTTCACGCCAAGTGATGGACATTGAAAGCGGTCACCTTCGCTGAGATGACAGTACTGCTGGAAACTTTTACTGCTTAGCGAAGATGATGGACGCGTTCGGAGTTCCGCTATCCACATCCATCATGAAGAAATCTTGAATCGAACAATTATTCCCCTGGCCTGTGCATCCCGCCGTGTCCACGACATAAAAGACGAAGGTCTGAGTGGGAGGCGTGGGCAGGGCGATATTCCCCACTCCAAAATCTAAAACAGAGTAAGTGCCGGTCGCCGTCTGCGGGCTTCCAGCAGGATGCGTGGTCTCGGCGAAATTGAAGACTCCTCCGCCAGACGATGTTAAAAGCAGGTTAGCGGCAATCGGAGTTACGGCGGGACTTCCACTAATTGTAGTTGCGGCGGCGTAAGTTCCAGGCATCTCCGAAGGCGCGAGTAATCCGTTGCCGTTGCCCTGTGGATACATCGCTCCCGTCATAACGGAAGAACTGCTCTGATCGAGCAGGAAGCCGCGGTTCGCTCCAGCCGCGTACAGCACAAATGGCAGAGGCGCGACAACCGGCGTGACTGAAGGATTGCCAAGCATTTGAAAGGTATAGCGTCCGCTCGTACCGCTGGCAGCGTATGTGTAGCTTGCCCCAGGAGGAGGGAACTGGACGCTCGATAGAACGGTGCCGGCATTGTTCTGATCGAATTGACCGGAGAAGTTACCATTCCCGTCGCTAGTTCCCAGCGTCAGCGCCACGTTCGAATTCGTCCCGTTCTTTCCCGTCAACGCCGAGACGGAAGAGCCGTTGAAGGCGGCGTTGTTGTAAGTAAGAGTTGAATCCTGAAGCGTCATCATTCCTGAGACTGCGGGATGAGCGGAGTCGGCCGGATTGCTTATGGCGTAAAACGAGACTGGATTTGTCTTGTTCGTCTGTCCAGCTGCGAGAAACAAATCAAACTGCAACGGCGTCGTCCCGGGTAGAATCAAGCTCACATGCCAAAGGTTGGCGGTGGTAGGGTCTGCGGAGTAAGTCCCCGTCAAAGTACACGGCGCAATGGAGCAAACGCTGTTACTGCTGTTTCCATTATAGTTGACGTCGATCTGCCCTCCGGAAATCGCGCCACTACCATTCATCTGAAGCACGCCCACATATCCGACGCGGCTGCTAACGGCATCGGCACCTGTAAATCCGAACGCATAACTCTGAACGCCTGCGAAAAGCTCAGCCCCACTTGACTTCTGCGCGAGACCCGAGCCAGTGCCATGTCCGTCCGCTTCGATCAGTTGCAAATCTCCATTGCCGTCGAGAACGACTTGAAAAGTACGCGGATAAACATTCGCCGGCAAAGTTAGTGACAGCGTTCCCGTGTTGTTGGAGTTGTTAGGATCAGCGTTGTCGGGTGTATAAGAACCGCCAGTAATGGAGTAGCGCCCGGATGAGGTAGTTAACAAATCTTCAACACCAGTAGAAATGATCCCATTCGCCGCGACGAAAGTTCCAACGACCGCAAGCGGGTTGTTGCTACTGTCGTAGCCCTGAAACTGAAAAGCATAGGTGCCATTCATTCGCGAGGGCGCCAGCAGCACTTTGGCGCTTACGCACGTCCTGGCAACGCATCCAGCCGGCTCGGTCAACGACACAGCAGATATTTGGACGCAGTTCCCCGTACATGAATCGTTTGCCGTGTAAGTCGCCAAGCTGGAAGTATCTGAAACGAAACTGGCGCAGGCGATGCCGCCTGCGGTGCAGGTCCACGCGAACGTTTGCGGAGCATCGTCAGGCACAGCCCACGCCGCAAAGCGCTGAGTCAATCCGTTCCCCACGGTCAAAGGCGTGGGAGCGACGTTGGTGATAATGTCGATCACATTGAGGGTGAGCGCGCCAGATCCGAAAGTGTTAGGCAACGATGCTGTAACGGTTGCGGTGCCCGCGGATGCCGGGGCGACATAGATTGCCGTCGGCGGCGTGGTCGCAGGCTGAACCGGAGTCAGCGTGCCGGGGCCTTTGACGCTCCATGCCACCGCAGTCCTCGCCGAGTTAGAAACGGTTGCTGTAAGCGTTACAGTCTGGGTCGGATAAAGAGAAGCTGGATTCACCGTGCTCGGCGAACTGATGGCGACTTGTATCGTCGGCAGCGGAGGCCCGGTTCCGTTGCCGCCTTTGGCGCAACTGGCTGCGAGGGCGAGGCTAAACAATCCGAGTGAAAAAAAGGCTTTCTTTATCATAGTCAGATTTCGGTGGTGCGAATCGGAACGTCTGGCGCGAGCGATCCCGACGTGTCTCAATTCATACTGTAAGTTGAATCTGCGGGAATTCAAGTGAATTATGGCGGGACCCAAAGCCGGAGCGTTGTAAGCGCTCGGTCTAAACATAACAACTTATCGTGGGTTAATCGAACTCTATCAGCAGAGATACTGAGAGATTAATTTTGCGGCGCTCTAGCCGAACCCGTTGCCATAACTACCTTTTTTGCGATCTCTAGCAAAGGGCGCAGTTGCTCGGCGGTGATTCCAAGCGTACCTCCGGAGAATCCGTCGATATACGCGGAGTTGATACCCACCACTTCGCCACGCAGATTTAGTACGGGACCACCGCTTCCACCGCGCGCTGTAGGGGCGTCATAGATCAACTTGTCTCCACTGACGTCGCCAATGTGTCCGAAAGTTGCAGATGGGCGAATCAGAGACAGCGCAGCCAACTCGCCTGCCGTTTCCGCGTTGTCGGGATGCGACGAAAGCCTCTCGTAAACTAATGCCGGAGACTTTGCGACCATTCCAGTCACTCCCATAGGATAGGCCAGAACACTCACGCTTTCCCCAACCTGGGGCAGGGCTTGAGACAGGATCAGAGGCTTCAGCTTTTTCGTAAATGTTGTTTCCTCAAGTCTCAGGACTGCCAGATCACCATGATCGGAAATGGCTGCAGTCTCTAACATCACCGGAATCGGCGAACCAGGGAAGTAGGCTTCAAGTTTTTCCAGAACGGGAAGGCCTCCCTGCCGTAACTCAACCGCTACCTCGCGGTCTCCAAACCAGGGCTCAGCAACGTGGCGATTGGTGGCGATGAGCCCCGGAGCGACGACAAAACCCGTCCCCGCAACGCGAGCCCGAAAACTCTGTGGCCTGCCGGAGATATGGTAAATCCCGTAGATGTATGCGACTGATTCTCGCGCCTGGTCGACTGTAAGGGCTGAGAACGTCTGGTTGCGCTGCTGCAAATTTTGCTCCGCGTCTCGCTCCTGCTGCATGTCGGCAACTTGCTGGGTCAGTTGATGGACCTGAAGCTGGAGTCCAGTCGTTTCCGGTGGAGCGTAGTAGTGCGCTGTCAGCAAGGCTCCCACCAGCGCCAGGATGCCGAGCACCCCTTGCACGAACCCCTGCCAGGTATCGACCAACTCGTTTTCGGCTTTCTCTTGACTGAACATGGGCCTAGGGCCCGGCATGGCGGGGGGTGCCGGGTAGCAGGCACTATCCTCAGCGATCAGCGGCAGGATGAACAGGGTACAGAAGTCGGGCGGCGAAGGGCCGAAAGTAACAGGAAGCTGAACAGACGAGAGACGGGTATACCCCCTCTCTACGGCTTCCAGCTATTCTTTTACCCTTTTACCCCGAGCTTTTCCGACATTTCGTCATAAAGAAATCCCTCCCCAGGGCGGTAGGGCTGAATCCATTCGCCATCGATCACGAATTGCGGGATTGCCCGTTTTCCGGTCCGCTTCACCACCTCGTCGGCGGCTCCTGGCGTAGCCTCGATGTTGATTTCGGAGTAAGGGAGCTTGTGCTTATCCAGAAAGCGCTTCGCCTCGCGGCAGTCTGGACACCAGGGGGCGGAATATATCGTGATATCCATAGTTTCGAGTAAATTTCGAGTAAGTTTGAAAGTTTGAAGTCTTGGCTTTGATGCCCCGGCCGGGGGAAGGGTTCATCGATACAGGGGTTACGAGAGTGCTATTCGCCGGCCGACGCGGCGTGAAAATGAAAAGCGGAAATTGGGTATCGTTGGGGGAGCAACTTGCGCGGGACGTGGTCGCCCGTCTATACGCGCTCACTTTTATCCCCCTGAGGATTTTAAGTCAAACCCGTTTGAGTTGGTGCACCGTGCGCTCATTTTCGATGTTGCCGGTGTTTAGAGTGGTGGCGGGCTCGAACAACACGACCCAGCACTCCTGCTTCGCTACTGGGCGATGCTCGACACCGCGAGGGACGACGACGAACTCTCCCGTCTCGATCCATTCCTCGTGATCTTTGTATTCCATGCGAAAACGGCCTTTGACGACTAGAAAAAGTTCGTCTTCCTGGTCGTGATGATGAAATACAAACTCATCTTTGAACTTCACCAGTTTCACATACTGGCCGTTCAGTTCGGCGCCGATGTGGGGCTTCCAATGCTCGTTGATCTCAGAGAATTTTTCGGCGATGTTGACTTTGGGCATGGGGCACTTCCGAAGATGAATTGTGAAGATACGGCTGCTACAGAGTCCGCCTTATCTCTGATCCCAGGCTACCGTCGCGGCGGGACAGCAAAAAGAGCCGCCAGTTTTCACCGGCGGCTCATTTGCTAAAGAGCTGGAAGCTCAAAATTAACTCTCGTACAGCAGCACTCCTTCGGTACTCTTCTCGGAGTCCACTGGACGGTAGTAGAGCTTGTTTGCTTCCAGGAAGACTTCGATGAAGGCTGGCCTGGTTGTGATCGTGCCTTGAATCAGGGCCTCCGACAGCGGGTCTTCGATGTATTTTTGCAGGGCGCGGCGCAGTGGACGCGCTCCGTAGCTGCGGTCGGTCAGCGTCTGGTTCAAAATCCACCTCTTCGCCTCGTCCGCCACGGTAACGGTGATCGAACGTTGCGCGAGATTCTGGTTCAGTTGGCTGACCATCAGCTCGAGAATCTGGATCAGGTCGTTTTCGCCGAGCGCCATGAAGAGAATGATCTCGTCAACGCGGTTCAGGAATTCAGGATTAAAAGTGCGTTTGACTTCGCTCTTCACCAGATCTTCGACCTTTTCGGATACCATCTCGTCTTTCGAGTGCTGGAAGCCGAGACCTTCGCGCTTCATCAAGTGACGCGCGCCGATGTTCGAGGTC
>JANYKL010000032.1 GCA_025361625.1 Acidobacteriaceae bacterium | reverse complement strand
GGACGCCGAATCACCTTTGAGTTGCGCAAGAATTTGAAATTTTCCGACGGCACTCCGTTCGACGCTTCCGATGTTGTTTTCACGCTTGAAAAACTGCAAGATAAGTCGCTTCATTCCCCAATCGCCGAAGCGTTTGAAGCAGCTGGAACAGTTACGGCAAGGGCAATCTCCCCTTCAAAAGTTACTGTACAATTTAAATCCTATATTGCTGGTATCGAAGGGCTTTTTGATGATCTCTCGATCCTGTCATCGCGCTCACCGAAAATGGAAGCAGCTGGTTTGGGGCCATTTACGATTGTGGAGAACAAAGCCGGATCCTACATGCGACTGGCTCGAAATCCCAACTATTGGAAGCGCGACAGTAGTGGCCGGCAACTGCCGTACCTCGATACGGTTCGCGTGGAGTTCCAACGCAATCGCGACATCGAACTGATTCGTTTTCAGAAAGATGAACTGGATATCTTAAGTAATATCGAGCCGGAAGCGTTCAATACTTTGAAGGGTAAACCAGGGGTTGTGGCCTTGAACTTGGGCACCTCGCTCGATACGGTCCAGCTCTGGTTCAACCAAGTGCCAGCGGCTCCGATTGCCGCTCATAAAAAAGAGTGGTTCAAGTCTGCAGCCTTCAGGTTGGCTGTTTCCGATGCGATCAATCGCGAGGATATGGCCCGTGTGGTCTATCACGGATATGGAGTCCCGGCAGCTGGGATGGTCAGTCCGGCAAATCTGAACTGGGCTTCTGCACAGGTAAAAGCTCCAGTCTTTCAACCCAAACAGGCGTTGGACAGGCTAGTTAAGGCTGGCTTCCGCTATGAGAACGGCATGCTTCAAGACAAAGCTGGCAACCCCGTAGAGTTCACACTTGTTACCAACTCGGGCAACAAAGTTAGGGAAAAACTGGCGGCCATGATGCAGGCCGACCTGAAACAGATCGGGATCAAGCTACAGGTAGCCACACTCGATTTCCCTTCTCTGATCGAGCGGATAATGCGCAATTTCAACTACGATGCCTGTTTATTGGGAATGGTCAGTCTCGAATTGGATCCTTCGTCGGTGATGAACGTTTGGCTTAGTTCGGGTCCCAACCACGCCTGGAATCCAAATCAGAAAACCCCAGCGACAGCTTGGGAGGCGCAAATCGACAAATTGATGCGACAACAGGCCACTGAAGCAGATCCGAAAAAGCGCAAAGCCTTGTTCGATAAGGTGCAGGAAATCGCTGCAAAAGAAGCTCCGATTCTTTATCTGGTGAACAAGCAATCGCTCGGTGCGGCGTCCGCCAGATTGCGAAATGTGAAGCCCTCTATTTTGTCCCCGCAGATGCTGTGGAACATTGAAGAGATTTATTTTGCAACGGGAGCACTGCGGGCCAGCAGGTAAGAAACTGTGGATCAACCTATCTTATCTTTGCGATTGACGGCTGGGTACCCTGGAAAAGGCGTTGTGCTCAACGACGTGTGTTTGGATATCCACGCAGGGGAAATTGTCGGCCTGGTCGGCCAAAGCGGCTCCGGCAAGAGCACGATGACTTTGTGCATTCTTCGGCTCCTGGGCTTCAAGGGTGGTAACGATTCCGGCACGATTGTGTTCCGCGGCGAGCAGTTGGTGGGACAACGCGAAGCCCGTATGCGTCAGATTAGGGGTAAAGATATTGGATTGGTATTGCAAAGCCCGCTTGCCTCGTTGAATCCCTCAATGCGGATTGGCAAGCAACTGGAAGAAGCCTGGAGTGCTCACGAAAATGGTGACGGAAGGGCAACAATCTTCCGCACTTTGCAGGCAGTCAGTTTGCCGCAGGATGAAGCATTTCTGAATCGCTATCCAAGGCAGTTGAGTGTAGGTTTGGCGCAGCGTGTTTTGATTGCCATGGCCGTACTTCACCGTCCGGCACTCTTGCTGGCCGATGAGCCAACAAGCGCCCTTGATGCACTGACCCAAGCAGAGATTTTAGGTTTGTTCCGCACTCTCAACCGCGAATTTGGAACAGCAATCTTGTTTGTCTCGCACGATCTTCTCTCAGTCGCCTCCTTGTGTCACCAGGTTGCGATCCTGGAGAAGGGTCGAATTGTGGAACAGTCCACGCCGGCGGAGATCTTTGAACGTCCGCAACATCCGTATACGCGCCGCCTGGTAGGCGCAATTCCCATCCTTGATTTCCAGAAACGGCCCGAATCCGGATTGCAGGGCGAATTTTACTCAGACCCGGAATTTTCCAAACAGCTAGCCCTGTTCACCGCCCAGTTAGACCAAACCGTGGAAAAGGTGAATGCCGCCTAAATGACTCCTATGAGCAAAATCGGGAAGTTGTTTATCGGCTCGATTATAACAGTTGGAATATGTGCCGCCGGTTATGGCGTGGCTGATTGGCATTCCAATGAGCTGGCTCGTTTGGTGACGTATTTGATCATCACGTGCCTGGCTGCGAGGATGAAAATCCGTTTGCCGTACATTTCCGGAACTTTGTCCGCAGGTTTCCTATTCGTCTTTATCGGCGTAATTGAGCTAACCTTGCCTGAAAGTTTGTTACTTGGTGCAGCTACTGTCCTGGTTCAGAGCTTTTTCCCAACGCGGAAGTCGAAAAGCTACCAAATTGCGTTCTCAGTCGCCAATAACTTGACAGCAATTCTGGTTGCCTACTGGTTCCATCGCTGGGCCGATCAGCACTTCATTTCCTTTGGATTGCCGCTGCTGCTTACGGCAACGGCGATGATCTACTTCCTTTTCAATACCCTGCCAATCGCAATGGTGATCTGCGTCACCGCAGGCGGGCGGGTCAGCACCATTTGGAAAGAGAACTATTTCTGGTCCTTCCCGTTCTATCTAGTTGGCGCCTCCGTTGCCGGGCTCATGCACATCGCCGCCGAACAGTTCGGCTGGCAAGTTTCGCTTCTAATCCTTCCGCTAATGTATTTGATTTACAATTCCTACGTCAGCTACATCGGTCGCTTGGAAGACGGCAAAGTCCACGCCGAAGAGATGGCCTCGCTCCACTTGCGCACCATTGAAGCGCTGGCGCTGGCCATTGAAGCCAAAGACGATATTACGCACGCTCACTTGCAGCGAGTTCAGACATACGCGGTCGAACTGGCACGAGATTTAGACCTTCCGACGATGGAAGTGGAAGCGATTCGCGCAGCCTCGATTCTGCACGATATCGGCAAGCTCGCCGTGCCGGAGCACA
>JANYKL010000031.1 GCA_025361625.1 Acidobacteriaceae bacterium | reverse complement strand
CACAAAAACCAGCCCGTCCACATATATTTTCCGAGCGGCACCAACGCGAAAACTGTGCCAAATGAGATCCATCGGTGCCAACGCGGAGCGATGGAGAAGATAATGTGTCCGCCATCGAGCTGCCCTCCGGGCAAGAGGTTGAGCGCGGTCGCAAAGAAACCTACCCACGCGGCTGCCGCAATTGGGTGCAGTGATACTCCAGCCAGAGGCGTAGCCATGTGCAGAAGTCTTGCGGCGAAAACGAAGCTCAGCGGAAAGCCCAGTTGCAGGCTCGAGGTGGGGTCGACAATCGGATGAGAGAGTCTCAGTCCCACGACGAGCGCGACACAAGCCGGTATAAAACCAGCGATGGGACCGGCAATGCCGATATCGAAGAGCGCGGCTCGCGAAGGAATCGAGCTTTTAATGCGAATAAACGCCCCCAAAGTGCCAATTAAGCTAGGAAAAGGCACGAAGAACGGGGGTGTGACGTAAACACGATAGTGGCGGGCGTATAAGTAGTGCCCCATCTCATGGGAAAACAAGATAAACATTAGCGTGAGGGAGAAGGGGAGCCCAAGCAGCAGATTTGCTGGATGGGAGATGACCCAGTCAATTGGGAACCAACTAAGAGAAGTGTCGTTCAGGGCAAAAACGGGCTGGTGGCGCAGAAAGTAAAACTCCATCCGCGCGCCGACAATCATAGTGCTAATCAGCGTGAGCACAAGAAATAAGCCATAGAGCCACCAGCGTGGCCGCGGAGGTCGAACTACCCAGACAGCAGGTTGACGCGAAGGGCCCCCGTTCATTGCTGACGGAGGGGCTGTCGTGATTTCAGACATAAGTATTTCGGCTGCTTAGACGGAACTGAGATGCAAGCTGTGTTGGGCGGATGCGGTAGACCTGCAACTTCTGGTCGGCGCTTCGCAGTGAAGGGGCCTAATCGATCGACTGCAGTTCTTTCCCGGGCTTGAAACGAACGGCTTTTCCGGGAGGAATCGAAACTTCAGCGCCGGTGCGCGGATTTCGTCCGATTCCAGTTTTCCGCGGGCGGACGTTGAACACGCCAAAACCGCGTAACTCGATGCGGTCCCCTGTGGACAGGGCCTTTTTCATGCTTTCAAACACGGTTTCGACCGCGAGTTCCGCCTTCGTCTTGGTGATCCCGGTGCGATTGACCACTTCATTGATGATGTCGAGCTTGATCACGGGTATCCCCTCTTAATTTAATGTTTTAGACGATTCAAGTTATTGATGCTAAGGGAGATAGGAAAGATTGTCAACCAACCCTGTTGTCTCTTAAGAGGATGGCTTGAGCCCGAAACTTGATTGCGAGGAAAAGCTAACTTGACGCAATCCTCCGATTCAGCTTCGTATGCTACGAGCGTCGTCGTGTTTCGCCATCCCCTCGAAGTCAGGTCTGCAGTCGAAAAGCGTATCCGTTAACCCTATCTGCAAAACACTTTCCAAGTTTGTGAGCAGGAAGAATTTCTAAGCGAGTTTTCCACACGATTTCGCGTCCATTCTCATTTAGATTACCAATTTGCAAAAGAAACTCATTCCTAAGTCTCAAGGAGTTCCATGAGCATCAAGAGCGACCGCTGGATCCGGCGCATGGCGCAGGAGCACGACATGATTAATCCGTACTCCGAAAAGCAGGTGAGCGCCGGGGTGATCTCCTACGGCGTATCGAGTTATGGATACGACCTGCGCGTGGCCGATGAGTTCAAGATCTTTACTAACGTGAACAGTACCGTCATCGATCCTAAGCACTTCGACGAGCGCTCGTTTGTGTCCGTCAACGCCGATGTTGCCATCGTGCCTCCAAACTCGTTTGCGCTGGCGCGGTCGGTCGAGTATTTTAAGATTCCACGTGACGTTCTGACGGTCTGTGTCGGCAAGTCGACCTATGCCCGTTGCGGCATCATCGTCAACGTGACGCCTTTTGAGCCGGAGTGGGAAGGCTTCGTGACCCTCGAAATTTCGAACACGACTCCATTGCCCGCGAAAATCTACGCGAATGAAGGGTTGTGCCAAATCCTCTTCTTCCAGTCGGATGAGGTTTGCGAGGTGAGCTACAAAGATCGCAAGGGGAAGTATCAGGCGCAGAAAGGCATTGTGCTACCGAAGCTGTAAAACGAACGCGCGTTCATTTTACGAGCTTAATTGATCTAAGTCGCGGCGTGCTCTTACCGTCGCCCGTTCTCACCCTCTTTAAACATGTACTTGATGGCGGGCTTGTAGATCATCAGATTGGCGCCGTTCGAGCGGTTTAGCTTGATGCATTTCTTGTCGTACCACTCGATGTATCCGTGGACTTCCTCGCCATCGCGCAGGACGACGACCATGGGCGTTTTCGTCTGCATCTGTTTTTGATAGTAAAAATTTTCTGCGTTGGTCTGCTCGGCCGGAGGAGTCTTCTTTGAGTTTGTGGGTGCTGCAGAACGGTCGCTGCGATCGCGGTGGCTTTCTCTATCTTTATCGCGGTCTCGATTGTTGTCGCGGTGACTGCGCTCCGGCGGCAGTTGGTTACGATTGTGGCTGTGACCGTGGGCGATATGGTTTGGCTCGATGCGACTCAGTGTCGGGCGAATAAGCTTACGGTTAGCAAAGCTCTCCGGTTCCACGGATTGTTCGGGCAAGGCTTCGATTGCATCTTTCAAGTCGCACCACCTGCACGCTTCGCGGGCAGAAATGCCACATCATGAAACGCTGATTGTGGGTCCAGAGGTGTAAAACTGAGGCTAACGGTATCATAGTGGCCACTGGTTGACAATAAATTGTGCAGTCTGAATGGTGCAAACTGCAAACCGAAGGGTGGGGCAAAGCGGTACCACGGTCACCGGCATTCTGGCGAGAGTTCTTTGAGAAATTGAATGGCCAGCCCCCTGGCAGATTGCCTTCAGCGACTTACGAAACGCGCTCTAGAGCCGTAGCAAAAGCATCGAGCGAGAGCGAACGCAGCAGGTTGCGCCGGAGTCCGCGCTCTACCTCGCCTAGCCCTTCGGAAGCACGCTGTATCCAGGAAAGATCGGCAGCCTCGGACATTTTCTTTAGCTCGCCGACGATGTCCGTATTACGAACCAGTTGGCTTGTGCCGGACCCCAGGAACATTAAATCCTCCAGCAACGAATAAGTCGTACGCAGCAATGCTTCGATCCTGGTGCGCCCTTCAGCCCCAGCCCGGTAACCCTCAGTCATTTTGAAGAGCTCACTGTGATCGCTGCCGCCGACGTGGCTTCCGCTGCCGAGAGCCGAACGAAGAACGATGAGAGCGTGATTCCGGGCGGCAATGTATCCCTCAAGATCGAACGAGAGCGCTTTTCCGATCGCACCCTCGCTCAGACGGGCGACTAATGCGCGCTGCCGCTCGTCCCAAGTCGGTCGCAACTTCGCGAGACGGTTCTCGATGTCGCTCACCGGGAGCGCTCCCAGACTAAATGTCATGGAGCGGGAGCGAATCGTAGGCAGCAACTCGCCGGAGTTCTCGGTGAGCAGGAAAATGGTCGCGAACTCGGGCGGCTCTTCCAATACTTTCAACAGAGAATTCGCCGCCTCTTTCATAAAGGCGGACGCGGTGAAAATATAAACTCGTTCGCGAGCTTCACCCGGACGGTAATAAATTGTGTTGATGACATGCCGTACCTGATCGACTTTCACGAGCATCTGCGGCGGGTCGGGAGGAATAATCAGGACGTCAGGATGCGTCTGCACGAAGATGCGCGTTTCTTTTTTGTCAGCATCGCGCATGTTCTCGCGCACCTCAACCGCTTCGGCAAAGCGTGCATCAAGATCTTCGGACTGTGCGATGCGCAAACAGTTCGAGCAACGTCCGCAGAAATCGGGCAAGCCGTCCGCAGTCGCCAGAGGCTCAAGGCAATTCATGGCGCGGGCCATCATCAGTGCCAACGTGTATTTGCCCGATCCTCTAGCCCCGGAAAGAATCACTGCATGCGGAAACCGGTTGCGCGAAACCATCTCGCGCATGCGGTGAACAGTCTCCGAATTGCCCGCAAAATCAGCAAAGGCCATAAATAAAAGTCCGGGACGCCGGCTCTCATGCCAGCAACTGCGCCGTTGCAGGAGACGCAGAGAGCAGCATCTCTCGCATAATTTAGTATTAGATTTTCAGCTTCTTCTTTACCAGTTCCATGATAGCCGCATGCGTTTGGTTTGGAGTGCCGCGGGCGTTCACCGTCTGAACCCGTTGCGATTCTCGCTGCGCGATCGTCATGTAGCCATGCCGGACACGCCCGAAAAAAGCGCGGCTTTCTTGCTCAAATCGATTCTCATCTTTCTCGTTCGGTTTGCCAGATCGGCTACTTTTTTGGTTGCGGCGTCGGGCTCGATCTAAGCTGAAGCCAAGTTCGTTATCGAGCAGAATCGTCAAATCGGGCTGCAGATTGCCGCAGAGAATTTTGTGCATTTCCAAAACAATTTTTGAACCGAGCTTGCGGCCTCCACCCTGGTAGGCCTCGGTCGAGTCGGTGAAGCGATCGCACAGCACGACGCGCCCTTCCGCGAGCGCAGGCAAAATAATCTCCTGAATGTGTTGCGCGCGCGATGCAAACATCAGCGCGAGTTCGGTGAGCGAAGACAACCCTGAAGTTGCGGAGTGCAACAACACTTCGCGAATTTTCTCTCCGGTTGTTGTGCCCCCAGGCTCGCGCGTAACCGTGACTGGGACCCCGCGTGCACGCAAGGAGCGGGCGAGCTTGTTGAGTTGCGTGCTCTTGCCGCTGCCGTCCAGCCCTTCGAAGGTAATGAATTTTCCGCGCGATGGCACGTCGGGATAATAGCAGGCAAGCGCTTGCGAACTTGGCGCTCGCCTCCTCCGCACAGCCCTGCCCTGATATATTTAACGGTTCGAGTTAGTGCTGCACCAGGATAAATCGTGTCGATCAACCACAGGAGGCCCGATGGGCTTGCATCTTAGCGTAAGGAACTTTTTCGGATTTGCATTCATTCTGTTCTCTTCTATCTCTCTTATTGCGGCTGACGGCCCAACCATCACTTTGTCAGTCGACGCATCCGATGCTCCTCGCAAGATGATGCACGCGCAACTTCGAATCCCCGCTAAGCCGGGCACGCTCACTTTGTACTATCCGAAATGGATTCCCGGCGAGCACGGCCCCACCGGCCCAATCACTGACCTGACCGGCCTGAAGTTCACGGCAGGCGGAAAGACGTTGAAGTGGCGGCGCGACTTGCTCGACGGATACACCTTCCACGTCGAAGTTCCGAGCGGAGAGAGTGAAGTCACCGCAAATCTAGACTACGCTTCGCCCGCCTCAACCCAGCCCGGATACACGGCAGGTCTTTCCGCAACGGAAAAGTTATACATCGTCAATTGGAATGCTTTGTTGTTGTATCCATCGGGCTATCCGTCTGATCAACTCATCTATGACGCGAGCCTGAGGATGCCTGCAGGATGGAAATTCGGGACCTCATTGCACGTTGCAAAGCAATCCGGCGCTGATGTTCATTTCTCCCCCGTCTCCCTTACCATGCTGGTAGACGGCCCGGTACTCACGGGAGAGTTCTTGAAAGTGGTGCCGCTGAGCACCGAGAATCCGCCAGCAGAGCTTGATCTCGCGGCCGACAGCGCCGTCGCGCTCGAAGCGCCTTCAGAAGTGTGGGAGCACTGGCGCAACCTGGTTAAGCAGGCCGGGTTACTTTTCGGAGCGCGGCATTATCGCGACTATCACTTCCTGCTCACCCTCAGCGATCATGTGGCGCATTTTGGACTCGAGCACCACGAATCGAATGACAGCCGTATTGAAGAGCGAGCGTTGATCGAAGAAGACGGAAGAAAAGAATCGGCCGGCCTTCTTCCGCATGAGTACGTACATTCTTGGAACGGCAAATATCGCCGGCCCGCCGATCTTGCCACTCCCGACTACGAGCAGCCGATGCAGACCGATTTGCTCTGGGTCTACGAGGGGCTGACTTCGTATCTCGGCGACGTGCTCTCGGCGCGCAGCGGAGAACGTACTTCATCACTCGCCCGCGATGCGCTGGCGCAGATCGCGGCTGATTTAGATCATCGCTCCGGCCGCCTCTGGCGTGACTTGCAAGACACGGCTGACGGCGTTCCCAGCATGCAAGACGCTCCGCATGCCTGGTCTGATTACCGCCGTGGACTGGACTATTACGACGAAGACGTTCTCAATTGGCTCTGGGCGGATGTGATCATCCGCCAACAAACCAAAGACGCTAAGTCGCTGGACGACTTCTGCAAACTGTTTCACGGAGCGCCGAGCGGGCCTCCGATGGTGAAGCCCTACAACTTTGACGATGTCGTTAACGCCCTTAATCAAGTTGCACCGTACGACTGGCGCGCGTTTTGGACCGATCGCCTGACAAACCATGGCCCTCGCGCTCCGCTCGGCGGCGTTGAAGGCAGCGGATGGAAGCTGGTTTACGACGGCACTCCCTCCGAACTCGATCACGCGGAAAATTCCGACGGCAAAAAACTCGATGCACGCTACTCGCTCGGCCTGTCGCTGAACGACGAGGGTATCGTGAAAGACACGATCGAGGGCATGATCGGTGCGAAGGCCGGCATCGGACCCGGAATGAAGATCGTCGCGGTCAATGGACGCCGCCTCTCGTCAGACACTTGGCGAGATGCAATCCGCGCTTCGAAGAACAATTCATCCCCGATTGAACTGATCGTTGAGAACACGGAATATTTTCGCGTCGTGAAGTTGGACTATCATGGCGGCGAAAAATATCCCCACCTGATTCGGGATGAATCGAAGCCGGATCTGCTAAGCGAAATATTTAAAGCGAAATAGATTTAAGCAAGATCGGAGTTTTGCCGGTTGCTACGAAATTCTACCCCTCTGAGACGAGCAGCGCTTCTTCTTCGTTGATGACGGGATTCGTATCGTCCAGCATGAAATCCAAGACTTCCTGCGGGACGGGAGCATTCCATACCGGCGCGAACGACTGCCGATGAAGCGGCGACGGTCCGTGCTCGCGCAGCGCCTTGCGATGGCGTGGTGTGTAGTAGCCTTTATTCGAAGCCAGCCCGTACACCGGATAGACGGGATCCCATGCGGCAATCATTCGATCACGTTCAACCTTCGCGATGATGGAAGCGGCTGCGATCGAAGCGGAGAGAGCATCTCCGTGAATGATTTTGCGCTGCGGAATTTCGCAATCCACCTTAACCGCATCGATTAGAAGATATCCCGCCTGTGGATTCAGTTGCTGAACGGCGCGCAGCATCGCCAATCTGGACGCGTGATAGATATTAATTTGATCGATGCGAGCGGAGTCAACCGCCGCGATTGCCCAGGCGATGGAGTGCTCGCGAATGCGCAAAGCTAGCTCTTCGCGGCGTCCGGCCAAAAGCAATTTCGAATCCCGAAGGCCGCGAATGCGATAACTGGGGTCAAGAATGACCGCCGCCGCCACAACCGGACCGAAGAGCGATCCGCGGCCGACCTCATCAACTCCCGCGACGAGCGTTGCACCACTGCCCCATGCCAACTTCTCAAATTTCAAAGTGCAGCGAAGCCGCTTCAACAAACGCAATTTGGCTGCCGAGGCAGAAATGTTTGCTGTCGGAGACGCTTTAGACTTGGACGACATGGGACGGGGATTGGGCACTGACCTTAACCAGCATCTTCATCCAAGATGAAATCGGAAGCAAGTGTGGAAATCGGCGAGGATGTGGAAGCGAGCTGTGTTGGACTCAATGGCTCGAGACGCGGAACGGGCGACGTCGCCCGTCCCTTCACCAAAAGCCCAACGCCCGATCGCTACTTCGGTCGTTCTACTTCTTTTAAACGGGCAGCTTTGCCTTTCAATCCGCGCAGGTAATAGAGTTTCGCTCGCCGAACTTTTGCTGAACGAACAACATCGATCTTATCGATGACCTTCGAATCCATCGGGAAAATGCGCTCAACCCCCTGTCCGAAACTTATTTTGCGGACGGTGAAACTGGGTTGGGCTCCTCGCGATTGCGCGATGACAACCCCTTCGAACGCCTGCAGGCGCTCTTTCTCGCCTTCTCTGATCTTGACCAAAACTTTGATCGTATCGCCAGGGTTGAACTTTGGGAGGTCGGTGCGGCGTGTTTTCGCCAGCAATTTTTCAATAATCGGATTGCGCATATATCCCTTCCTGCTTCCTAATTAAATATCTTTCGTTGGAACCGGGCTTGCTCCGTCTAATCCAGCCAACTGAACCTCAGCCAGCAACTTCCTGTCTTCCGGCGTGAGCCTCACCCGCTCCAGCAAATCGGGACGGTTGCGAAGCGTCTTCGCCAAAGCCGTTTTCCGCCGCCAACTCCGAATCTCGTCGTGGTTGCCGTTCATCAATACTTCCGGCACCGTCATGCCGCGAAAATCCGCTGGCCGCGTGTAATGCGGATAATCCAGCAATCCGCCCGAACCACACGTTGCATTCGGGCCATCCACCGCTAACTCGGACGCATGAGAAGCTTCGGTAAAAGACTCCTGCCGCGTCGAATTCTGATTGCCCACCGCGCCCGGAATCAGTCGCGTCACCGTATCGACGATCACAGCGGCACCAAGTTCTCCGCCGCTCAGCACATAATCGCCAATCGAAATTTCGCGGTCTGCAAGATGCTGGCTGATGCGTTCGTCCACGCCTTCATATCGCCCGCAAATCAGCACCATTCGATCGAGTGCCGACAACTGCGCTGCAAGCGTTTGATCGAGCCTGCCACCTTGCGCCGAAAGCAGAACTACAGACTGCTTAGTCGGTGCCCTTTCCAGTTGGGCCACGCGATCCTCCCGCGGCCGGATATCGCCTAGTGATTCCAAACATTCAAAGATCGGTTCCGGCTTAAGGACCATCCCCTCGCCGCCGCCGAAGGGGCGGTCATCTACGGTGCGATGTTTGTCTTTCGTAAACGATCGCAGATCGTGAATGCGAATCTCTACCAGGCCGGTTTCGCGAGCCCGCCGCACAATTCCATAATCAAGCGGCCCTCGAAAAAAATCGGGAAAAATTGTGAGTATGTCGATCTTCATTTTCCCTATCGACCGTCACTTGTGACTCTCTTTCGTCGTAAAGTGATCGTTTTCTTGTAAACGCTTGTCCTGCGAACGCGCTTCGTTCTTAAGCGGAGCGTTGACTTCGAGCAAGCCTTCCGGCAAATTCATCCGCAGCTGTCGTTGCTGAAGATCCAGCTTTTCTATATACGCTCCAGCATACGGGATTTCGTAAGGCAACTTGTTCGTGCTCTTAACCACCAGCAGCGGAGCCTCGCCCGCGCCGAACTGAACATCTTCAATCTCGCCGACTCGTCGTTCTCCGTCGAACACCGTGCATCCAACAAGGTCGCTCAGATAGGTCCAACCAGCCTCTAAGTGAGCTCGTTCGCCAATCGGAATCTGGAGCTCGGCACCGATCAGCGCTTCGGCATCGGTGATACTCTCGACACCCTCAAACTTTAAAACCAAATAACTCTTATGTGGCCAGAAATCTTCGACTAAAACCGTACGTCGAGAACCATCTTTTCCGAGAGCCGACAACTGCATCTCTTGCCGAAAGCGATCTGGAACGTCGGTGTGCGAATCGACTGCGACTTCTCCGTGACGTCCCTGTGTTTTGACAACGACCGCCAAAGTGATCCAATCGCCGATTCTTGCTTCTGGAGCCGCCATGATGGCCTGTCGGGCGAAACCTTCCTCAATCGGCGCTTACTCGATAATCTCGAGTGCGTAGCGCTTATTCTGCTTCGAACCAGCCGCGCTCAGCAGATTCCGCAAAGCGCGGGCGACGCGGCCCGAACGCCCGATAATCTTTCCCAAGTCCGCCTCGGCTACCTCAAGTTCGACTACGGTCTCGTCGCCGTCTTCATACTCGTCAACAAAAACCTCGCCCTTCACGTCGACAATCGCCTTCGCGATGTACTCAATCATGGCGCGCGGACTGGCGCTCGGTTCAATCATGAAAAGCTCCTGAATTGACAAGTATCGAGTGTAAAGAGACTAAGCGACTTAAACGGCAGCGGCAGGCGCAGGGGAGCCAACGATTTTCCGGACGCGATCAGAAAGTTGAGCGCCTTTCGAAACCCAGTGATCAATGCGTTCGCGTTTCAACTCGAAGGTGGCCGGGTTGGTGCGCGGATTATACGTTCCCACGACTTCCACCGGGCGGCCGTTGCGTGCGCGCTCCTTCTCAATCACTACCACTCGGTAATACGGTTGTTTACGCGCGCCAAAGCGCGCTAATCGAATCATTAACACAGATTTTGAGTATCCTTTGCCCGGAAGAATCCGGCGAAGTAAAGACAAACCATTATTATGCCGGAGGTTAGCGGTTTCTGCAACGGCGATGGCGGGGTTCGCGCCACGCAATCCGTGGGCGCGATAACTTATAACCCTCAGAACACCTTTACGTGGAAGGTTAGATATTTCTTGGGATTCTCCCGTATCGATTTAACCAGTTCGCGCGTCTCCACCAGCATCTGGTTGCTGTTGTTATAAAGCGCCGGATCTTTTAAAAGCATTCCCGCAGTACCCTGGCCCTGCTCCAACCGGTTTGAAAGCTCGGTCAGGTTCTTCATTGTCGCCTGCAATCTGTTCGCAAACTCCTGATCGTGTGTCAAAGTTCCAATCGCGCCCTTCCCGGCGTTGATATCGTCGGTCAACTGGCGCAGGTTTGCGATGGTCTTGTTTGCGTTGTCGTAGAGCGCAGGGTCTTTCAGCAATTTACCCGCAGAACCCTTACCTTGCTGAAGGTCATCAACAATGGCGTTGAGCTTATCGATCGCGGTATTAACTTTCTTGTACGTCTCGTCGCTTGTAAGCAGCGGGCCAATCGAACCCTTGCCGCTTTGGACATCGTCGATTAGGTGTTTAAATTCAGCGACGGTTCCATTCAACTGATCGTAGAGCGCGGGGCTGTAGATAACTTTGCCAATCGATCCCTGGCCGCTTTCAACGAATGCCAGAATGCGATCCAGGCGCTTCAAAAGCGCGTCCATGTTTGCCAGCGTGCCCTGACTCGCACGCACTACGTCCTGTACGTCAGGTTGGCCGCGTGACTGCAAAATGTCTCCGTCTTTCGCCTCAACGCCTTTGGCCTGTGCGCTATCGATATCAACGAAAGTCTCACCGAGAATTCCCGCCGTGCTCATTACGGTAATGGAATCTTTGCGCAGACTGTAGCTGTACTTCGTGTTCACCTTCATCGTCACTTCAACTGGAGTCGCGGGTTGGCCGTTAATCACGCGCACGCCGATAACGTTGCCGATGTCTACGCCCGCAAGGCGCACGGGAGCGCCTTCACGCAACCCTCCGGCATTATCGAAGTACGAACGAAGGGTGATTTTGTGGGTAAACCAACCACCGGTGCCGCTCATGAAGAAAATCAATACCGCGAGCGTGACGCTTGCCACCAGAACGGTGAGTCCCACGCGGAGCTGCGACCATTTCAGCTGCTTCTGGCTAGGCAAGGTAGTCTGTGATCGACAGAAGTATCATAGCAAACGGAGCCGCGATCTAGCGGTCGCGCAAGTCGAAACTTCATAAGTATCGAAAAAAGTATCGAAAAAAGTAAAGGCCCCCCATCTTGTCACACGGAGTGACAAAATTGAGGGCCTTTAGAACAACGGCCTTCTTATCGGAGCGCCAGGCTAGCGATCACGACCGTGCTTGGGTTGCTCGTGATGCTCGGTCCGTGGTTCTGGTCGGTCAGCGTGACGATCATGGCGATCTTCATGGCGGTCGTTACTGCGACGGCTGTCAACGTGGCGATCGTCGAAGTGGCGATCGTCAACGTGGCGATCATTTCCGTGATTGAAGCCGCGGTTGCCGCGCATCTCGCCACGGTCACTGGCATGATCCAGGTGACCTCCGTGGAATTCTCCCGGACGACCAGTTGCGGCAATGCCGGGGTGCCCGTGATTAGCAGACGCGAAGAATTCGCGGTTGCGTCCAGCCTCAAACTCGTGATGTCTCTGCTCCTCCAGTGCCATTCTGTGCGGCTCGTGCTCCCAACGCTCTTCTTCACGCGAAGGACGCACCAATACCCCACCCGGCCCGTTGTAGCTTACGTGAACGTTATTCACGAACACATTGCGGCTATATACGTTTCTTACGACACCGACATTAACGTTGAGAACCGCGCGGTTGTAGAAGAACGAACGTCCTCTCCACTCTCCGCCCTCAAAGCCGACGCCACCGTAGCCGAAACCATAGTTGACGCCGCCATAGAAGCCGACGTGAGGGCCCCAGTATCCAGCGTGCCATCCGTAGTGGCCGTATTCAAAGCCCCAATAGCCCGGAGTCCAGAGCATGCCGACCGGTGCGACCACCCAGGTGCCGGGAACCCAATAGTAGCCGCCATCCTCATTCCAAGCCCAATATCCTGGCGTCCAGAGGTAGCCAGGGCCAGGACATATGGGCTGTTGATACACAGGTATGGGTGGTGGCGCGACGCCGACCGAGATGCCGACAGATACTCCGGCCGAAGCCGGCGCGGAAAGCGACATCACTGACATTGTCAGGATCAAACCGCTCAATACAAATCCAAAAATAAAGCGAGAAAGTTTCATGGTCTGCCTTTCTTTCAACCAGCTCATTTTGGCCCGGAAGCGGTAACCAAGTCTTGTTACCTTCCGCTAATACAAACCCTGACCTTCCGCGTCTGTCGCGGAAAATCGGGGAGGTATGCGGTTTAAGTCGTTACTTTCGGGAGGTGTACCAGGTCGACGTTTGTGATGCGAGATGTTGCCGTGAAGACTTAACCTTCAAGAATGACGTGGGCGAGAGATTGCTCTGCCGTGTGAGTGATAGACAATGCAATGGTTTTAATGCCAAGCCGGGCCGCGACGGCCGCGGCTTCACCGTGGAACTGGATAGTCGGGCGTCCTCCTCTCGGCCGAACGACTTCGATGTCACGCCATCTCACTCCGCGGCTCCAGCCCGTGCCCAATGCCTTCATCCCCGCTTCTTTTGCGGCGAAGCGGGCAGCGTAGCTCTCGGACTTTCTCGCCTTGCGCTCACAATATCCGATCTCGCCTTCTGTAAAAATTCGGTTAAGAAAACGATCGCCGTAGCGTGCGATAGTCTCGCGAATGCGCGCGACTTCAGCGATGTCGATGCCGGTTCCGAGAATCATGCGAACATTGTTAACTGTCGATTCGCAATTTGCAATTCGCCCCGCGCTGCGGCGTAGCGGTCTCAGGGAAAATCAAAATAGATTGTCCCCGCGATAGATCAGCTGCCCATCAATTATGCGAGCATCACTCAAAAGCTTGTGAGGCTTCACTGGCCCCTCCGCATCGATGTGAAAGACCTCATGCCCATTTGCTACCAGCCAATCAGAAATCATCATTCGATGGCAACGAAAGTAAACGCGCTCCGCACACATGTAAGCCGTTCGAGAATAATTCGCCAGATCGACTAAGTCGGCCATTGCCTGCTCGAATTCCGAGGTAAGAGTGTAGTCGGCGTAGTTGCGAAAATTAGCATTGCGCAACGCCGTATGCGGAGAATCTCGGCGAATCTTTTTTCGATATCCACCCAAGGCCTTCATCCACACATAGCGAATGCCGTGCTCCTGCAGCGACTGCTCCAACGTTTCCCGGTTGAAATGCGGCAGGCGGCGCGACATGGGGAATGCACGGATATCGACGAGGATCTGAATATCATGCGCCTTCAGCGCCGACACCAGTTCATCCAGCGAACGCGTGGAATGGCCAATTGTGTAAAGCGTCGTCACAGGCTGTGAATGCTCTTAGCTTAGGGATGCCAGAGCGTCGACGAGGTTTGCATCCTGCTCTGGAAATACAGTGCGCAGGTCCAGCAAAACTCGACCATCCTCTACGCGAGCCACGATCCGCCGGTCGTGATTTCGTAGTCGCTTATTTAAGACATCGGCGCTCACCTCACCGTGGCTTACTGAGATTAACGATGTGGGCAGGAGGGCCGAAGGAGCGGCACCGCCTCCGATCAGAGACTCCCCATCGCGGATTTCTAAATTTAGGCCGCCCAGTTTCGACGGCGTCTGCAATTTCTGCTGAACCTTGTTCACTTCTTCAATCACCGCTCGCGCGCGACCGGCAATATCGGCCTTCGACATTCTCATCATCCGCAAGATCGGAATGGCGTCGTGATCGTGCTTGACGTAGGAAAGCAGCGTCGCTTCGAGCGCGGAGTAGGTTAGCTTATCGACCCGCAATGCCCGAAAGAGCGAATTCGAACGCATGCGCGAGACCAAATCCGCGCGCCCACTGATGAGTCCGGCCTGCGGCCCGCCAAGCAACTTATCGCCGCTGTAGCATACAACGTCGACACCGATGCGCAGACTATCGATCACGCCCGGCTCGCCATTGATTCCTACTGAGCGTAAGTCGAACAACGCGCCGCTCCCCAAGTCTTCCAACAAAGGAATATTCCTGCGTTTCGCAAGTTCGGTCAGTTCGCCAAGGCTCGGCTGCTCGGTAAATCCTGTAATCTCAAAATTCGATCGATGCACTCGCAGAAGCAGTCGGGTTCGATCATTGATGGCGCGTTCGTAGTCGGAAACCCGTGTGCGGTTTGTAGTGCCCACCTCGCGCAACGTCGCATTCGACTTCTGCATCACGTCTGGAATGCGGAACGAGCCCCCGATCTCGACCAGCTCGCCGCGCGAGGCTATGACCTCTCCCCCCTCGGCCAGAGTGTTCAGCGCAAGCAAGACCGCCGCCGCATTGTTGTTGACTACAATCGTCGAGACGGCGGAACCACGCTTCGCTTGAACCGGCGAATCGCTCGTCCCGTCACGTTCTACGCCTTGTTCTAACAACTTATTGAATAGTCGATCGACGTGGACATCGCGTTTTCCGCGCTCGCCGCTTTCGCAGTTGAATTCAAGATTCGAATAGCCGCTCGCGGTCGCAGCGAGGTGTTCGATGGCGTCACGTCCCAGGGGGGCCCGTCCGAGATTGGTATGCAGAATGACTCCGGTTGCGTTGATCACCTGAACAAGAGAATGGCTGAGCGATTGCCAAAGTGTACGTTCGATCGCTACCGCGATACCGCCGATCGCGAGATCCAGCGAGTTATCCCCGGCTTTGTTTTCGCAAACAGTTCCCGCAGCGATCTCCCGGCGCAAGTTTGCCAGTACTGAGCGGATGCTTTCCGTCACTACCTCCCGCCCCTCGCGTTCGACGAGAGATCGAATCGCTGGTTCCTTCAGCAGCGAATCCGTTGAGGGGAGCCTCTGAAAAAGTGCGGTTTTGTCAGAAGTGAGCACTGGCGCAGATTATCCCACATCCGCAAGTTGGGAAGAGCTTCGCAACCAACGCGACGAAAAGCGCAAAAGCTATGGCGAGTATATGTAGAAAAAGTAAAAGCTATGATTCTCAAAGGGTGTGCAGGTAGGCGATCAGGTCTTTAGTTTGCTGCTCACTCATAACCTGGCCGAAGCCTTCCATCTTGGCGCGGCCGTACTTCACGATGTCGGCGACGCGATCGTCGTTTGCGGGCAATCCACTGAGGGGCAAATATTGATTCTTGAATATGCCCTTCAGTCCTGGACCTTTTTTCCCGCGTGTTGAATACGGCTCATGGCAACGATCGCAATAGTTGTCATAGAGCTTTCGCCCCGCTGCCTGTTGCGGGCGGAGTCCAAGTTCAGCGTCGGATTTTCGTCGCTCGACGTCACATGCCGTCAAACTCGACAGGGCTAAAGTTACGGAAAAAATCAGTATTTTCAAACATCCCGTGTGACGAAAAATTCTCATGTGTGGCGCTGATGGAAGGCCGCCCTCAAAAATAGGATAATACCGAAATCATGAGCGTCTTCGTCAAACGTGTTTATGATCCAGCCAAATCGTCCGACGGGACGCGGGTTCTGGTCGACCGGTTGTGGCCGCGCGGTTTGACAAAAGAAGCGGCTGCCGTAAAACTCTGGCTCCGCGAGCTTGCTCCCTCAACCGAGTTACGGCAATGGTTCCACGCTAATCCCCAGGGCTGGAGATTTTTTCGCAAACGGTATTTGAAAGAACTGGCAAACGAGCAAGCGACAGCCGCAATCGAAAAACTCCATAGACTTGCGGGGCGTAAACGCAACGTCACGCTTCTCTACGCCTCGCGCAATTTCTCCCATAACAACGCAACCGCCCTCAAAGAGTTGCTGGACGGAATGCCTAAGCCGCCCTCGAGCGTGGGACGGGGCTCGAGTGGCCAGAGCCGAATCCGCAAAGCCAAGAGTTTGTAGCTGGTCCGATTTGTTCTGTTTTGCTCGGCTTGTGCGCAGACTTGTCGTCTTAAAATTAGCGAGAGATCGTTCGCATCACTCATGGAAAAAATGTAGGTACCCGTGAACCTGCTCTTGCCGCTCCGAATCGTAGCTATAATTTCCTCGTTATGCCAACGGCTGTTGAACCCAAATTGGAAAAGAAAGCTGAAGCGCTCCGCGAGAAAATTCGGCATCACGAGTATCGCTATTATGTGCTCGATGATCCCGAAATTTCAGACGCTGAATTCGATAAGCTGATGAATGAGCTTAAGCGGATCGAATCCGAGAATCCGGCTCTCATCAATCCTGATTCTCCAACGCAGAGGGTTGGAGGCAAGCCCCGCGAAGGTTTCCTCAAGGCCAAACATTCTTCTCCGATGCTCTCACTCGATAACGCGTACAGCGAAGACGAGCTGCGCGATTGGCAGCGACGCGTCCACGAGCTCAGCGGCCGCACCGACATCGAATATATGTGTGAATTGAAACTCGATGGGATGTCGCTGGCACTTGTTTATAAAGAGGGACGTTTCGAACGCGGCATCACCCGTGGCGATGGCAGTATCGGGGAAGATGTTACGTCGAATGTTCGGACGGTCCGGTCTGTGCCGCTGACCGTTGCAAAAGAAAGATTAAAAAAGTCCGCCATCCCTTCCGACTTTGAAGTTCGCGGCGAGATGCTTATGCCGATCGCGGCATTCCGAAAGATGAATGAAGAGCGGGAGCAGCACGGGCTTGCGGCCTTCGCTAATCCGAGAAATTTTACCGCCGGAACGGTGCGGCAACTTGAGCCCTCAATTACGGCGCAGCGACGGATGGATTACTTCGCCTACATGCTTCTGCGCGACGGCAAAACCTACTTCGACCGGCAATCGAAAACCATGAATGCGCTGGAGATGGCCGGGTTCAAGGTTAATCCCAATCGCAAGCTGGCAAAAAACCTAGATGAGGTGTGGAAATTTATTCAGAGCTGGGAGGGCAGGCGCGCGTCGCTGCCTTACGAGATTGACGGGATCGTGATCAAAGTCGACAGCACAGCGTGGCAGCGTGAACTAGGGTTCACCGGCAAGGCTCCGCGATGGGCGATCGCCTACAAGTACGCTGCTCGCGGCGGGATCACTCAAATTGAAAACATTGTTCCGCAAGTCGGACGCACCGGCAAACTCACCCCCGTTGCATGGTTGAAGCCCGTGCCGATCGGAGGCACGACCGTAGCGCGCGCGACTTTGCACAACCTCGATGAGATCGCCCGCCTTGGCGTGAAGATTGGCGACTGGGTTGAAGTAGAGCGTGGCGGAGATGTGATTCCGAAAGTTGTCAAAGTCGTGGAAGATGCCGCCCATCCCCGCGGCACAAAGCAATTTGAGATGCCTGAGCACTGCCCGGTGTGCGGCGGCAACGTTGTTCGTACCGAGGGTGAGGCCGATCATCGTTGCGTAAACGCGAATTGTCCGGCAAAGCTGCAGGGAACAATTCTGCATTTCGCATCGCGACATGTCATGAATATTGACGGCCTCGGCGAGTCGCTCGTCAATCAACTCAGCGAACGCGGAATGGTAAAGAACGTCGCAGACCTCTATAAGCTGACCAAAGAAGATTTGCTTCGTCTCGATCGGATTGGAGAAAAAACGGCGGATAACGTGTTAGCCGAAATCGCCAACTCCAGGAAGCTGCCCTTGGAACGGGTTATATTCGGACTCGGAATTCGGTTCGTAGGCGAACGTACCGCAAAATTCCTTGCCGAACATTTCGGTTCGCTCGATGCCATCATGAACGCCAGTGCGGAGCAGTTGGAAGAAGTAAACGAAGTGGGTCCCCGAATAGCCGAAAGTATCGGAGAATTTTTCGCGGACGCACACAATCACGATCTGGTCGAGGATCTTCGAAAAGCCGGCCTGATATTTACAGGCCAGAAAAAAGCAAAAGGTACGAAGCTCGTCGGAAAAACATTTGTGCTAACGGGTACGCTTGAGCGCCATACCCGAGACGAAGCAAAGCTCATGATCGAGGACGCGGGCGGGCGCGTTTCTGGATCTGTGAGTAAGAAAACGGACTACGTCGTAGCCGGAACCGATGCCGGATCGAAGCTCGACAAGGCGCGAGAGTTGGGTGTCAGTGTGATTGGCGAGGAAGAGCTCGAAAAGTTGGCGGGCTAGGCTGTCGAGCGTCAGGAGGCCCCGCAACGCGGACGCGGCGCTCTCACTCATTCTCTGATCGGTCGCGTTGTGTTCAGCCGCCCGCCCCCCGCGATTTTCCCGGGCCCAATTATTTCTTTGCTCCCGGCGGCATCACTCCATTCAGGCGCAGGTACATCGCTGCTTCCGCATAGTGATCAGCCATGCTGCTTGCAACTCCCAGAGCGATGCGGGCGCGCGTCAGCTTCATGCCCATGGCTTCTGTCGTTTCTCCAAGCTTTGAGTCGTCCATTTTCGCCAGCGCCTGAGTGCAGAAATCAAACGATGCTTTCAATCCGCCAACTAACTTGTCTTTCGCGTCCGTTTCTTTAAACCCTTCCACCTTCGGGGCGTCGACATTTGCCGCCTTGCTGCACAACGCATTGTTCGTCTCGATCATGTGGACGACGAGATGTCCGAACGTCATCTGGTCCGGGGTGGGCTTGTAATTGAACTTGTCGGCCGGCATCGCTTCGATTGCGGCGACCGTATTCTTCAGGCGTCCAGGAACAACCTCGCGCAGGGCGCTGCTGACCGGATCTTTGGTCTGTGCAAGGGCTGCCGAGGCGGCGAGCATCAGCAACGCGGCGACGAAAAAAGTACTCTTCATTCTTTTCCTCCTGATTTATGTTCCTATGCAGTGTGCAAGGAAGCATAACGTGTTGGCCGGTATCTTAGCCACCCTTAGGTAAGACTCGCATTCAATGCCAATTCCTGGGCGGTCTTGCGCTATCCTAAAGGCATGCATTCGCATGCGGGACATTCCCATGCCCACAAGACCGGACGGGTGCTGCAGGTGTCGCTCGCAGTCACGATTGTCTATGTCTTGCTGCTGGTAGTTGCAGGCATTCGATCACACTCCCTGGCCCTGTTATCCGAAGCTGGGCATAATCTCTCAGATTTTTTGGCGCTGTTATTGTCGCTGGTGGCCGTCTACCTGGAAGGGCGACCGCCGAGCGTCACCAAGACCTATGGCTACCGTAGAGCTGGAGTTCTCGCCGCGTTAGTCAACGCGTTGTCGCTGGTAGTCGTTTCTTTTTTCATCTTCTACGAGGCGTTCCAAAGAATTAAGCATCCAGAGCACGTGCGCGCCGGGGTCATGATCGTCGTCGCTGCCGCTGGTGTGGTCATGAATGGAATGATTGTGTTCATGCTCTGGCGCTCCGGACGCCATGGGCACGACGTCAATCTCCGCAGCGCCTTGCTGCATGAAGTCGGCGACACGCTTTCGACCGCTGCCGTGATCGTCGGTGGATTGATAATTTTTTTGACCGGCCAATATTGGATCGATGCAGCGCTCTCGTTCGGCATCGGAGCGCTGATTCTGTGGTCGAGCTTCGGCATCGTTCGCGAGACCCTTAATATCCTGCTCGAAGGCACTCCGCGAGGCATGAGCCTCGAGGCAGTGCAATCGGAGATGCTCAAAGTTAAGGGAGTTAGCGATGTCCACGACCTGCACCTTTGGAGCATTGGCTCGGAAAATCATGCGCTCTCAGCGCATGTGAAAATTGCCGACATGGCGACGTCAGAGAGCGATTCGATTCTGCGTGAGATCAACCAGAAGCTGGGCCGTGGTTTCGGCATTCATCACACCACACTGCAGTTGGAACACGTCATCTGCGAGACCGCACACAGCTGTGTGATTGCAGTTCGTGAAGAAGAACAAGAACCCAATCATGCAGGCTCCAGCCGTCATGATCACGCTCACTAATTTCTAATAAAGGACCCCAAATCTCAAGACACTAGAGGGTCGGTCCGTTGCCAGCAATTGCATAGGACCTTCTTTTTGCTCAGGATTGGCAACTGTCGGGCGCGAGCTTTCGAAGGCTACTCAACCGCCATGTTCACTGGCGTAAATTTCCTTCACCCGTTCAATGGTGTCGGCGTCTTCAGCCATTTTGTCAGGACGCAGCCGGACAATTCGAGGAAAGCGCAACGCAAATCCGCTCTCGTGCCGTTCGGAGATCATCATGTTGTTGAAGGCGACTTCCAGCACGATCTTCGGCTCTACTTCCAGACGCAAGCCAAGGTCTTTTGTCTTGTGCGCGAGAAACCATTTCGTCATCTCGGCGATCTCGACGTCTGTTAGTCCGGAATATGCTTTGCCGATGTTCACTAAAGTATCGCCGTCCCAAATCGCAAACGTGTAGTCGCTAAGAACTCCGATGCGTTTGCCGTGGCCATACTCGACTGCCGTTACGACCACGTCAAGGGTCGCTAATTCGCGCTTCATCTTTAGCCACGATTTTCCTCGGCGGCCAGGGGTGTAAGGCGAGTCCTGGTCTTTGATCATCAAGCCTTCGTTGCCGCGGCTCCGCGCGGCCAGAAAAGATCTTTCCAGGTCTTCATGAGACCGTGCAATGGCAGTGGGCGCTCGATGTACCCGCACGTGACCGGCGCCGCCGTTCGAATCTTCCGCCGCCTTTCCGTCGCCTCCGCCCGAGAAGGAAAAAACCGATTGCGCCGTAAGCCTTGAGACAATTTCCCTTCGAGGTGCCAACGCAAGTTCTCTTAGCACCGAATCGAGTATCTCGGCGCGCTCGCGGAGAGGGCGACCAATCAACAATTCCTCTCTCGCGTAGATGACGTCAAATACGAGAAACACGACGGGGACGCTGCGCAGCAAGATTTCGCTTACTTTTTTCCGTCCCAATCGCTGTTGCAGCTTGCTGAAAGGCATGGCGCGACCGGTGACCAGCGCATTGTTTGCTTCGCCTTCACTCGGCTGCGCGCTGGAGCTTTTTGCAAAATCCCACGCGACAATCTCGCCATCGAGAATCGCATCCGACGGAAGGGATGCGAGCGCCGGAAGTAATTCAGGAAAGGATTGGCTGATTTCATCGCGGGTCCGGGAAAAAATCCGCACTTCGCCGCCTCCAACGTGCGCTTGAGCGCGTATTCCGTCGTACTTGTCCTCGACGGAGGCATTCTCGAAATAGCTCAGAGCTTCCTCCGCCGAATCGATCGGACTTGCCAGCATGAAGTCGATGGGATGAAAAAGACGAAGCCGCGCCTCCTTTAACTTTGCGGCTGCCGCCAGCCGCAGGGTTTCAGCAATATCGCCAAGCAGCATGTTGGCCCGCTTGATCTGATCGAGCGGCGCTTCAAAGGCTTTTGCGATCGCGTCCTCGACCAGGCTTTCTTTCAACCCGATACGAAGATCTCCGCTCACAATCTTGACAATGTATTTTGCCTCTAGGGCTGTGGATTGTTCGAGTAGCGCCCGCAAAAGGGAAGCTTTCGGTGTCGGTCCGCGCGCCGCGGCAATTTCGGAAAAAGTTTGCTGCACGGACGTAAGCCGAAGCCCGGAGGCAGTGCGCCCGGGGAGCGCCTCTCCTGCGACAGCGCCGGCATCTCCGTGCTTTTTGTAAATTTGGGAAAGCTCGGCCTCAGATTTCCCCGACAGTTCGGCAATCAGCTTCCAAAGAATTGAGCCCCCAAGCTGCAGCGTGGTCTCAACATATGCAGGGAAAGGGGAGCCAGAGAAGTAGAGAGCGGCGATGGCGGCTTCTTCGACAGGCGCTGCGCGCAAATAGGCGCCTGCGATCGAGATCTTTTCCAACTTCTTGGTCGTGCCGGCGATCGCTTCGCAGGTTTCCGAAAATTGCAGCATCGTCATTGGATTCCGCTCTATGCCGAACGCGTTGCGTTTACCGCGCACTCATACCTTGGAATAACAGTATCCCTTCCGGTAATTAATTGACCCATAAGAAGATACGAATACCATGGGTGGTTCAGGTCGAAAAGGGAGCCGAAAACTATCTGTTAAGATTATGCTATTCTTTGACCAGCGAGTCCTCCCGGCCTGATGAATCATCCAATGAATATGCGACGATGGCGACAAATGGTGCGTTTTCTGGCAGCCGTCCAGTTGTTGCCGGCGCTCGAAAGCGGCGAAGAAACTCTGGTTGGCGGGCAGGCTGTGCTTGAGGGCGTCATGATGCGATCGCCCCACGCTTGGGGAATCGCCGTGCGCAAGCCTTCTGGCGAGATCGTTACTCACAGTGAGCCTCTGGACCGTCCTTCGGAGCGGCATAAGTGGATGGCATGGCCGGTCATACGGGGCGTGATGACACTCGGTCATGCAATGACACTGGGATTTCGTGCCCTGAAATTTTCCGCAAATGCCGCGCTGGATGAGTTGGTGGACAGCGAAGCGGACAAAGATACCTCGGACTCAGCTGCCGGAAATCTCGAGATACCGGCCAAGAAGTTTGAAATCACGGGCTGGGTGGCAGGCCTGAACATGGCATTCTCGGTTGCCTTCTTCATCTTCATGTACAAGTATCTGCCCTTGCTGGCGACGACTGAACTAAAGCGCCTCAACCCGATTTTCGGCCAGCAGATCATCTTTAACCTGGTCGACGGATTGATACGGATGGCGATGTTCCTGCTCTTTGTTTGGGGAGTGTCGCTATGGAAAGACATACGCCGCGTCTACGAATATCACGGGGCGGAGCATAAGACTGTCTTCGCTTTCGAAAACGGAGATCCGCTGAATAGCGCTGAGGTGCAGAAATATTCTACGTACCACCCGCGCTGTGGCACCAGCTTCTTAATGACAGTAATGATCATCTCTATGCTGGTTTATATGGCGATTCCGGTGACGACATTCTGGGCTCGTTTCGGAATTCGAATCGTTATGCTGCCAATAATCGCCGGCGTATCGTACGAGATCATTCGTTTTGCCGCCAAGCATCGCGGCTCGCTCTTTGCTTTACTCACGGCGCCCGGCTTGTGGTTGCAACGGATCACGACGCAGCCGCCCGATGACCGCGAAGTTGAATGCGCCATACTCGCGCTCAACGAAGCCATGGCTCTCGAGAAGCAGCGCGGCGGCGAACTGGTCATTGCTTAGCGGTACCCATCGCGTAACCTTGTTTTCTTCCTCAGTCCGCCTAAAATCAAGGCAACACTTAAAATCATTGTAGAGGCGCGGCTGGGCCGCGTCCGCGAGTTGCTTCCACCGGCCTCTATACGAGAAAAATTATGTTTGAACGTTTAGAACAAATCGAACTTCGATACGAAGAGCTGACGCAGGCGCTGCTGTCACCTGAGATTACGAACGACTCCGCCAAATATCAGAAGACCGCCAGGGCGCACAGTGAGGTCTCGGAGATCGTAGAAAAATATCGGGAATATAAAGACCTGAAGCGCGGCATCGCCGAGAGTAAAGCCATGCTGGCCGACGAAGCGGACGCGGAGATGCGGACGTATGCGGAAGAAGAATTGGCCCGGCTCGATGCGCGTTTGATTACCGTAGAAGAAGAACTAAAAGTATTGCTCTTGCCGAAAGACCCGAACGATGAGAAGAACGTTATCCTCGAAATCCGGGCTGGCACGGGCGGCGATGAGGCGACCCTCTTCGTAGCGGAAGTTTTCCGCATGTATAACCGCTATGCCGAAACCCAGAAGTGGAAGGTAGAAGTGCTCTCCACTTCTGAATCGGGCGTCGGTGGTATGAAAGAAGTGATCGCCCTCATCGAGGGCGAGCGAGTCTTCTCGCGTCTGAAATATGAAAGCGGAGTGCATCGCGTGCAGCGCGTTCCGGCGACCGAACAGCAGGGAAGGGTTCACACGTCGGCCATCACCGTGGCCGTCCTCCCGGAAGCCGAGGAAGTCGATGTCAAGATCGAAGCCAAAGACCTGCGCATCGACACTTTCTGTTCGTCGGGGCCGGGCGGTCAATCGGTGAACACAACATATTCCGCGGTTCGAATCACACACCTTCCAACCGGAACCGTGGTGAGTTGCCAGGACGAAAAATCGCAAATCAAAAATCGTGAAAAAGGTATGCGTGTGCTCCGCTCACGACTCTACGAAGTCGAAATGCAGAAGCAAGCCGATGCACTCGCCAAAGAGCGCAAGCAAATGGTCGGATCGGGCGATCGCTCCGAGAAAATTCGTACCTATAACTTTCCCCAAAATCGCCTAACCGATCACCGCATCGGGTTCACGATTCATCAACTGGAGCAGGTGATGGACGGCAAACTACAGCCAATCATCGATGCTCTTGTGACTCATTATCAAGCCGAGAACATGAAGGGTGACAACGAAGCTGGCATCATGGCGACAGTGTGAAGCCCTGGTCTCCCAGTTGTGGAGGGCGAGCTTCGCACGCGTTTTGGATCATAGGGTGAACCACAAATAGAGTGACCACAAAAAACGACGTCCCTAAACCCCTCAGCGTGTTGAAATAGAAATGTGCAGCTTCGTCAAATATTAAACACGGCGATCGAACGCCTTGCCGCCGCCCAAGTCCCATCCCCACGCTTAAACGCTGAGATTCTCATCATGTTTACTCTCGGCTGTGATCGGGCCCACCTCTACGCCCACCCCGAGCGTCATCTCTCGTCTCCAGAACTTGAGCAATACGAAGACGCTATCTCCCGCCGCTCCCTGGGAATGCCTGCGCAATACATCACCGGCCATCAGGAATTCTGGGGTATGGACCTCATTGTTTCTCCGGCGGTTCTTATTCCGCGCCCCGAGACCGAGCATCTTATCGAAACCGTACTCGCGCTTATCGAAAGCCGGCGGACTGTGACAACGGATCCGCACAAGCCAATTCGAGTCGTGGATGTAGGGACAGGTTCTGGGGCGATCGCTCTGGCGCTCGCAACCGAAATTCCATCAGCGGAAATAGATGCTGTCGATATTTCCGCCGATGCCTTAAACGTAGCTCGTATGAACGCGGCTCGCCACGAACTAAGTGCACGAGTCCAATTCCACGAAGGGGATCTATTGGATGGTTTCGCTCCCCAGTCCTTCGACTTCGTCGTTTCAAACCCGCCTTACGTTGGCGAATCGGAGGAAGAAACAGTGCAACTGGAAGTTCGCAGGTTTGAGCCGCGCAACGCCGTGTTCGCGGGTCGCTCAGGCACAGAAGTGATCGAGCGTTTAATTCCCCAGGCATGCACTGCTCTCACAAGTGGTGGATGGCTGATTGTTGAAATCAGCGGAACCATCGCCAATAAAGTGCGCACGCTCTTAATTGACTGGAACTTCGTCGAATTAAAAAATGATCTGCAAGGAATAGCGCGAGTAGCAATCGCACAAAAACCCTAAGTAGTCCAACCCCGGCAACAACTCCAAGGCTGCAAGCTCCTCAAGTATTTTCTGTGCTCAGAATTTCACCCGAACGCCAAGCTGCGCTGCGAAGGGGATACCTACCGTAGTTCCTGGTCCAAAAAAATCCCCAAGCCCGCCGGCAGGAATCTCCATTTGCTTTAGGCTCGTGATCGCCTGGCATCCCGGATTGCAGATTCCGATCACATTATTCGGATCCGTCGGCGAAGTCACAGCCCGAAGTGCGGCCACATTCGCAACGTAGTTATTGCCTGGATTGTTGCGATTGAAAAGATTGAAGAACTCGGCGAACGGATCGATCTGCCATCTTTCCTTAACTCGGAAGGGTCGAGTCACGCGCAGATCCGCCTGAATATATGGCGTGCCACGAAATTCGTCGAGAGTGGTGGGCAAGCCATTGACCGAAATACGCCGGCTATTGTCGGCGCTAGTGATCGTGAATGGACGAGCGCTTTCAGCTTGCGTTAGCGTACTCAACTCGAAACCGCCCGGAACATGCAAAGTGCCGGCCAGCACGAAACGATGTCGAACATCCTCGCCCGATGGTCCATAATCTCCGCGAGCGAATGCATGGTTAGGGTCGCAAACCGCGTTCACATAATCGAAGAGTTCGCCTAACACGCATCCCCAAGTCTGCGCTTTTGCGAGCGTATAGTTTGCCACCAGACTGAACCGGCGCGCGACGTCACCCTGCAGATGAATCATCAATGCGTTATAGCTTGATCGGTTATCAGACCTGTAAAGGTTGAACTCCGGGAAAACGTAGGCTCGATAGCCGTGGTCGCCTTGCTCGTGAGTGAAGTCGGCGCTGATGCTCCATCGATCGCTGAGTGCGCGCTGCGCGCCGACGCTCGCGTGAATGCTGTAGGGCGCTCGATAACGAGGATCGATGTACGAAGGGGGGCTGCTGTCCACGCCGCCATTGACGGCTTGAAACGCCGTCGCCCACCCCGTCTGTGCCAGGTCGTTATAGAACAATCCAAAGCCCGCGCGAATCACGGTCCTCTCGCTCCGCCCGGGCGAGTACGCGATGCCCAGTCGCGGCGCGAATTGCTTGTGGTCATCGTGTGGCAAAGCGACTGGCACTCCATCCAACGGCAAAAGAGAAAAAACTGGGTTGCTCGCCTGGTTTCGTCCCGAGGCCATGAACAATCCGAAGGTCGTCTGGTAGCGGAGCCCGTAATTTATCGTGAGGTGATCCGAGACGCGAAACGGATCCTGCGCGTAAAGCCCGAGACGCTGAATGTTCTGGGAGAATCCTCCATCGCCGGCCGGAGCACTAGCCGCGCCCGCCTCAAGATCGACTGGGAACTTCGCCAAATTCGTCATACTTTGCGTGTAGAAGCTGGGATTGTTCGGAAATGTCACAAGCGTTTCAGCTGTCGCCGGCAATACGCCGCCGAGGACGGGCTCATGAATAAAATTAATCCCAAATTTTAGTGAGTGATCGCCCGTCGCGCGGCTCACGTCGTAGCGAAGCTGGTATTTCTGCTGGTTGCGTACTTTAGGAAAAGCGCTGACAGGCGTGGCAAATTGATTGTCGCCAAAAGTTTCGAATCCCGACACGGTCAGAGAGGTTGAGCTAAATGGAAACTGCAAAGCGAATCCCAGATTCGAATTACGTGTTTGGGTCAGATGCAGTTCACTGGCGTCAAAAATGAAACTTCCGAGCCATGTTGGGCTGAATGCGTATGTGTTGCTGAGTACGGTATTGAAATAATTAGTGTGGGCCGTCAACCCGGTCGAAGGCAGCGTGGCCTGCTGTACCAGCGCGTTGCGCGTAATGTAACTATCAATGGATGTTCGCAGAAACCACTGCGATTTTGAAGATTGCGCCCAATCAGCCCGTATCGATCCCAAATAATCACGAAAAGGTACCGGAACCGATCTCGGAACAGAAATCGAATTCACCGTTGTCCCGTTGACTTGGATCAGGCCAGCGGCCGCCAACTGTGCCAGCGCCTCGAACTCAGAAGCGCTCGCCGGGCTATAGGCAATGCTGGCATTCTCGTGGACGTGCTCAAAAGACTCGAAGAACCAAAACCTGTTTCGAGCCAGCGGTCCACCCAGAGTCTGTACGTAATTTTGCCGTGAAAACGGCTGCTTAGGATTGCGACTGCACGACTCCGCAACACAACTGTCAGATGGGTTCTCAATTGGAAATCTGGCGTTGAGGGCTGATGCCCGCCCGTATATCGCGCCACTGCCGTGCCATTCATTGGTTCCGTGCTTTGTTGTGATAACCACAGAAGCCGCCGTGGTTCCTCCCGTATCTGCGTCTTCGTTGGCAGTGCGCACAGAGAATTCCTGAATACTGTCAGGCGAGAAATTTTGCAGAAAGCCCCCGATCCAGTCGTCGGAGTTGTCTCCGCCATCAACAGACAATTCGTTATTCAGCCCTGAACTTCCCCCCGTCGATACAGCCGTGATTCGTGCTTTCGTCGGATCCGATGGTTCCACCGGTTCCGTTCCCGGGACTAAATAGGCGACATTCGCGAAGCTGCGTCCCGCAAGCGGCAATCGATCGAGATCCTCTTCGGTGACGACTCCTTGATGCACGGCACTAGCCGTGTCGATCGACTGCGCCGTAATCGATGAGATACCCCCGCGCACACGCATCGTCTCATGCTCTCCCTGAGGCTTAAGTACCACAGTGATATCGCGCACCGTTGTCACCGAGACTTCGATATCAGCCAACGCATCAGAGAATCCGGGTGCCATGACAATCACTCGATAATGAGCCGGCAGCAGTCCGTCGATCCGGAATTCCCCGCGCTCGTCGGCAAAAGTTTCACGGCTTGCTTGCGAACCGCGCGATTGAACTTCAATCCTGGCCCGTGGCACTCGCGCGGAAGTAACGTCTTTGACCTCCCCGCGCAACCCGCCGCGAGGACTTTGCGCGAGCAGAGACGCGGGGACTAAGACGAGGAAAGCGAAAGGAATCGCCAATAATCGAGATTGGGAATGAGGGCGAACCCGCGGAGACAGACAGAGCCGGAGAAGTTTTGCGGAGTTCGCTTTACCTTGAGCCTGCGAGCCGATCACAAAAGGAGTTCCCTTAGCAGTCTTTGGCAACGCATAGTCGTTTTGCCGGAAACTTGCGGATGCAAAGCATACCATCGCACGAAGCAGACAAAAAATCGAGGCTAAGGCGCGACTGTGGCGGGCTGAATTTCTTCGACGTCGATCTTGGTTGGATAATTTCCGGTGTAACAAGCGGAACAATAGCTGGTCTTATCGCCATCGCCGCAAGCCTTCATAAGCCCCTGAAGCGAGAGGTATCCGAGAGAGTCGGCGACAATAAAATTACGAATTTCATCGATGCTCTTGTTCGCCGCGATCAACTCTTTTTTTGACGGTGTATCCACACCGTAATAACAAGGCGAAATAGTTGGCGGACAGGAAATCCGCATGTGGACTTCTTTGGCTCCGGCATTTCGAATCATGCGGACAATCTTCTTGCTGGTAGTGCCGCGGACGATCGAGTCATCAACTAAAATGACCCGCTTGCCCTCAAGCAAACTGCGCACCGCGTTCAGCTTAAGTCGTACCCCGAAATCGCGCACCGATTGTTGCGGCTCAATAAAGGTCCGGCCGATATAATGATTGCGGATTAGGGCGAGACGGAACGGAATGCCGCTCTCCGCAGCGTATCCAATGGCCGCGGTATTGCCGGAGTCGGGGACCGGCACAACGATATCGGCATCGACCGGCGCTTCGCGCGCAAGTTGCCTTCCCATGGCGTCACGGCTCTGGTCGACCGACCTGCCGAATACCAAACTGTCAGGCCGAGAAAAATAAACATGCTCAAAAATGCAGCTCGACTGGGCCGGCGACGGCGAATAAAAACGCGAACTGATTCCCTCCGGGCCGACGATAACAAGTTCGCCCGGCTTGACGTCGCGTTCGTAAGTCGCCCCCAACAAATCAAACGCGCAGGTCTCCGAAGCAAAGACGATGGTGTCTTTCTTCTCGCTCGTTAGCGCGCGAATGCGACCCATCGCCAAAGGCCGGAAGCCCCGCGGATCACGGGCTGCAAAGATGCGATCGTGGCTGATCATCACCAGCGAAAAAGCGCCTTCAACCCGTCGCAGCGCGTCGGCAATCGCGTCAGGGAGTGTCTGCTCGCGTGATAACGCGATCAAGTGCACGAGAACTTCGGTATCGCTGCTCGTCTGAAAAATCGACCCGCGCCCCTCGAGCTTCGAGCGGATCGCTGGCGCATTGACGAGATTTCCGTTGTGGGCAATCGCGATCGTGCCTTTATTTGATTGCACCATGATCGGCTGCGCGTTGAGCAAAGCAGAATCGCCCGCAGTCGAATAGCGTGTGTGCCCTATGGCAAGAGCTCCGCGCATTGAAGAAAGCACGTCGTGCCCGAAGATATCTGCGACCAGGCCCATCGCCTTGTGCTGGCGCAGGCGTTCGCCGTCGGAGGTGACAATCCCTGCCGACTCCTGCCCTCGATGCTGCAGAGCGTGCAGCCCCAGATAGGCGAGCTTTTCCGCCTCAGGGTGCGCATGAATTGCCACCACTCCACATTCTTCGCGAAATTTGTCGAAAGGCATTTTAAGTTCTTTAGCCTCTGGCTGTCGGCTTCTGAAAAAAACCAACTGCCTTCAGTGTGGGACGGTCTACTCGGCCGTCCGAATCGAGAAAAATTAGTGTGCGATAGCAGCCACGGGATCAGTCTTTAAAGCCTTTTCGAGCGCTCCTTCATACGCGCTCCTTAACTCCTCAACGCTAGCGGAGATTACCATTCCATCATCGGCTGAAATTTCAACTCGATCGCCGCCGGTCTCTCCCATGACATCGGCAAAGACTCCAAACTCTTCCGCTGCCTGTTGGATTCGAGAAAGCTTCGCGGGGTCGCAGCTTAATACAATTCTTCCCGCATCTTCGCCAAAAAGTAGGAATTCCAGCGCCAATTTGCTTTTCGGCAGCCGCACTTTACAGCCGGTTTGCGCGGGCAGGGAAGCTTCAACCAGAGCTGCCGCTAATCCGCCATCGGCGCAGTCGTGCGCCGACTCAACCAGCCCACCCTGAATAATGGCCACCAGAGCCCGTTGCAGCGTGGCTTCTTTCTCCATGTCTAATCCCGGAGGATATCCCCACATTCCGCCCAAAACTTCCTTTGCGTATTCGGATGATCCAAATTCTACTTCGGCGTCAACCGCGTCTCCGGCTTCGGTCGCGCGCAGCAAAACGATCTTTCTTGCAGCGTCGCGCCCCTCGCGAGCGAAGTGCATCTTCGTCGATTTATGCACGTCTTCTAGAATCCCGACAACGCCGATTACCGGGGTTGGATAAATTCCCTCGCCCAGCGTCTCGTTATAAAAACTGACGTTCCCTCCGGTGATCGGAGTGTCAAGTTCTTCGCAAGCTTTGGTGATGCCATCAATGACCTGCGAAAACTGCCACATGATGTTGGGCTTCTCGGGGTTGCCGAAGTTCAGGCAGTTGGTTGCGCCAATTGGTGTCGCTCCGGCGCAAGCCACTTTACGGGCAGCTTCGGCGACGGCGTGCATCGCGCCGAGTTTCGGATCGAGATAGCACCAACGCCCATTTCCATCGAGAGCCATGGCCAGTCCTCGCTTCGAACCCTTGATGCGAATGACGCCGGCATCGCCCGCTCCCGGAGCTTCGACGGTGTTCGTCTGCACCATGTGATCGTATTGCTGCCACACCCAACGTTTCGAGCAAATATTAGGGCTTGCCAGCAGACGCTTGAGCTGCAGCGTGAAATCTTTCGCTTCGCCAAGCTGAATATGTTCGGGCTTCTCGCGGTCGACGGGAGGCTCCCACCTCACCAGTGGACGTTTATAAACCGGCGCATCGTCGGTGAGAGCAGCATTCGGAATCTCCGCCACAACCTCGCCGTGCTCAAGCACGCGCATAGTCGCATCCGAAGTCACACGGCCAACTTCAACTGCGTCGAGGCCCCACTTTTGAAAGACGTGAAAAACTTCGTCTTCTCGACCCTTCTGCGCGACCAGCAGCATGCGCTCCTGCGATTCGCTAAGCATGATCTCGTATGGAGTCATGCCCGTCTCGCGCTGCGGAACACGATCCAGTTCGATCTCAACCCCGGTGCCGCCGCGGGCGCCCATCTCGCAGGTCGAGCAAGTCAATCCAGCGGCGCCCATGTCTTGAATCCCGACAATGGCTCCCGTCTGCATCGCCTCGAGACAGGCCTCCAGCAGCAGTTTCTCCATGAACGGATCGCCCACCTGGACGTTCGGGCGCTTTGCTTCCGAGCCTGCGCTGAATTCTTCGCTCGCCATGGTCGCGCCATGAATGCCATCGCGCCCTGTCTTCGAACCCACATAGATGACGGGATTTCCTTCTCCCGAAGCGCGTCCATAAAAAATCTGATCGCGGCGCACCAGTCCCAGCGCGAAAGCATTCACCAGAGGATTGCCGGAGTAGCAGGCCTCGAACTTTACTTCGCCGCCAAGATTCGGAACACCAAAACAATTTCCATAAGAAGCGACACCCGAAACAACACCCTCCATCACCGAATGATTTTTATGCACTTCAGCCTGCGTGGGTTGTGTACGGCTCGCGCCCTGTTGACCGTTAGGCGACCGGTGTGACGTTTCTTCGCCAGGCTTGATCGGCCCAAATCGCAGCGAATCCATGATCGCGACCGGCCGCGCGCCCATGGTAAAGATGTCCCTGAGAATTCCGCCGACGCCAGTAGCCGCGCCCTGAAAAGGCTCGATAAAAGAGGGATGATTGTGCGATTCAATCTTGAAAGCGCAAGCCCACCCGTCACCGATGTCGACGATACCCGCATTTTCGCCGGGACCCTGTACGACCAGTTTGCTGCGCGTGGGCAAGCGCTTAAGATGAACGCGCGAAGATTTGTAGGAGCAGTGTTCGCTCCACATCACACTGAAGATGCCGAGTTCGGTTCGCGTTGGTTCGCGCCCGCCCAGTAATGACTTGATTTTTTCGAATTCCTCCGGGGTAAGGCCGTGCTCCCGGATGGTGTCCGGTGTGATGGCACTGATCGCAGAAGTTGTCATCGGGGAATCTTTATTGTCGCATCTTGAATAACTTTTCGCCGAAGAATTTCCAGTAAAATATTTGTGCAAAAATTGTGCACTTCTTGGTTATTCTTGGCGCCACCATGTCTGAAGCCTTCACGGGATTTGAAACCGGCCGCACCTCCGAAAGCGCAACAGCGACGGACTGGAAAAGCAACGGCATGCTTGCCGCCGCTGCCATCGCTGCCTTCAGCTTCGTGCTGCATATGCTCGTCAATGGCCGCTACGGATATTTCCGCGACGAGTTCGACTACATTATCTGCGGCAGGCATCCTGCCTGGGGATACGTCGACCAACCCCCGCTCCTGCCCATCCTCAGCCGCATTGTTCTCGGGGTTTTCGGCGAGTCCTTGCGTAGCGTTCGCCTGCTACCAGCATTTTGCAATGCCGCGCTGAAACCGGCGTGATGACCCGCGAGCTTGGCGGCAAAAGGTTTGCCGTAATTCTCAGCGCGGTCACAATCCTGATCGCCCCCATTTATCTGGCTGGGGGCACGCTCCTCACCAGTAACAGTTGCTTAGAAGTCCTGCTCTGGATGGGCTGCGTTTATTTCGCCATCTTGGCGGTGACGCGCGACCCGCGCAACTGGCTGTGGTTCGGGGTTGTGGCGGGCATCGGACTGCAAGAAAAGTATTCGATTCTCGTGCTCGGGTTCGGAGTCGTGCTTGGATTGCTCTTCACCGGGCAACGGAAAGTTTTTCTGAGTAAGTGGATTTGGCTCGGAGGCATCGCGGCCTTCGTCATCTTCTTGCCGAATCTTCTGTGGAACGTCGCCCACCATTGGCCTTTTGTCGAACTGATGCGCAATATCAAGGCTGATGGCCGCGACGTCGTGCTCTCTCCGGTGCAGTACTTGTTGCAGCAATTTTTGTTGGTACACCCCGCCTCGGCTTTTATTTGAATCACTGGCATCATCGCGCTGCTAGTCACCCAACGATTCAAGCGACTGCGCTTTCTCGGTTGGACTTACCTCGTAAGCTTTGCCGTCTTCGTCGCGCTCAAGGGAAAGAATTATTACCTGGCGCCGATCTATCCCGTTTACCTCGCGGCCGGCTCAGTCATGGTCGATAATTTCATCGTTCGCATCGGACAGCTTTGGATCAAGCCTGTGCTTACCCTGCTTCTCCTCGCTGGTGGCGCGTGGTTCGCCCCGGTTACCATCCCAGTCTTGCCGATCGATGGATTCATCAGCTACATGCGGCTGCTTCCCATAAAGCCGCCCCCGTCCGAACACAGCCACGAAGGTGCCATTCTGCCGCAACATTATGCCGACCAGTTTGGCTGGGATGAGATCGTCGATGAGGTGGCTATCGCATGGAACAAAATTCCCGCCGCGGAGCGTAACGACTGCGGAATTTTCGCGCAGGATTACGGGCAAGCGGGGGCGATCGATTTTCTGGGAAAGAAATACGGCCTGCCTGCGGCTTTGAGCGGGCATCAATCGTGGTGGCTATGGGGGCCGCGAGGATACACCGGAAAGTGCGTGATTGTTCTCGACGATAATCGCGAAACCTTGGAAAAACTGTTTGAACGTGTCGATCTCGTCGGCAGCTCGCGCCACAATTCTTACGCGCTCGAGCGCGACATTCCTGTCTACATCTGCCGCGGCCCCAAATTTGGCACCCTCGCCGACCTGTGGCCGAGAGTAAAAAAATGGCGTTAGCTGCGGCGCGAAGCGGCCCCTCCTCCGCTATGCAAGACTGCGCCCGAGTGCGTCCGCCGCACGCGCGACGCGGCCGTATACTGGCGCACATGAAGTCGGTCATCGTCGGCACAGCGGGACACATCGATCACGGCAAGACTTCGTTGGTGAAGGCGCTTACTGGAATCGATGCCGATCGACTGGCTGAGGAAAAGCGTCGCGGCATCACTATTGATCTTGGGTTCGCGCACCTCGAGCTATCGACCCCTGACGGCGGCCAACTTCGTATTGGTTTCGTGGATGTCCCGGGACACGAACGCTTTGTCCGCAACATGCTTGCTGGCATTGGGGGCATCGACCTTGTGCTGCTTGTTATCGCCGCCGATGAAGGCATCAAGCCGCAAACACGAGAGCATTTTGATATCTGCCGCCTGCTTTCGATTCGGCGCGGCATCACAGTGCTCACTAAGGCAGACGCGGTCGACGCCGACACACTCGAAGTCCTCCGACTTGAAGTGGAGGACTTTGTCCGCGGTTCCTTTCTGGACGCTTCAAAAGCGCCGATCATCGCCGTAAGTTCGCTCAGCGGCTCCGGCCTCGACGAACTGAAGGCTGCACTCGTGAACGTCGGCTGCGAAGTTGCTGCCAGAAGTTCTAACGCCCTGGCTCGCTTGCCAATCGACCGCGTTTTTACTATGAAGGGATTCGGCACGGTAGTCACCGGGACATTAGTTGCAGGGACGATTCGGAAAGAGCAGGAAATGGAACTGTTCCCGTCACAAAGGCGGGTGCGGGTGCGTGGCCTCCAGGTGCATGGGGCTCCCGCCGACGCTGCGACCGCCGGACAGCGCACGGCCGTCAATATTGCCGGACTTGCTACGGATGACCTAGCGAGGGGAATGACCCTGGCCGAGCCCGAGCACTTTCGCACCACTGCTCGAGCCGATGTTCTGCTCTCTTTACTTAATTCTGCCAAGCCACTGAAAGACGGAGCACGCGTCCACTTTCACTCCTACACAAGCGAGTCGATCGCGCAGGTACGGCTCTATCGCTCGAAGGGCGACGAAGCAAAGCCGATTAAGCCGGGCGACGATAGCTTCGCTCAATTGAAATTCTCCCAGCCGCTCCTCCTGTTGCCCGACGACCGTTTCATCGTGCGGCAATTTTCTCCGGTCGTCACAATCGGCGGCGGGCGGGTGCTCGATGCACCTTATCTTGTCCGCAGACAGAGCGCGGAGCATACGGTTTCGTTTCTCAAGGCTATTTGCGAAGGCACGCCGCAACAAGTTCTTGTCGCCCGAGTTTTTCGTCGTGGAAGCGCGGGTATGCGCCTCGGTGATGTGCCCGCAGAAATGAATATGAGGCGCGAAGAGGTCGCGAAGCTCGTTACAAAAGCTGGTCTCTCAAACTTCGATTCTGTTCTTCTCTCGCCGGAGGCAATAGTACGAGCGAAAACAGACGTGCTTCAGGCGCTGAAAAAATTCCATGACGCGAACCCGCTGGTCTCGGGCATGAGCAGGGAGGAGTTGCGCTCCCGCGTCAAGCTGGGACCGGAGGTTCTCTCCGGAGTTCTGGAGAAACTCCTTAATGAAAAGAAGCTGGACACCTCCGGCGAGACCATTCGACTGGCAGGCGGCGGCGTGGTCATGAAAGATGATGAGGCTGAATCAAAAAAAATCATCGAGGTGGCATTCGCCTCCGCGGGATTGAAAGTGCCGTCCCTCAAGGAGGTCCTGGCAAGCCTGAAAGTAGACAAGGTCCGCTCCCAAAAAATTGTCACCTTGCTTTTACGCGACAAGCTTTTAACAAAAATTTCCGATGACCTGGTCTTCCATCACTCCGCCCTTCGGGATCTTCGAGCCAAGCTTGCGGTGCTAAAACTTACCTCGCCAAAAATTGATGTCGCAAAGTTTAAAACCTTGACCGGCGTCAGCCGCAAATATGCGATTCCTCTCCTCGAATATTTGGATCGTGAACGCGTAACCCGGCGCGTCGGCGATGAACGGGTTATCCTCTGATCCATCCTCAACCCGGTTTTCTGGCCTCGGGGCAACTCCGCGAATTCAGCTTGCAACTAAACAATTAGTTACTTTTTGCAAGCTTCCGCGTCTATTAAATAAGAGGGAACTCGTGCCGCCAAGACCGTCTGGAACGTTGACTGAAGCCGAACTCAGGATAATGGACGTTCTGTGGGCGAGAGGTTCCGGGACTGTCCAGCAAGTGCTTGATGCCATCACTAAAACCCCGGCTCTTGCCTACAATTCGGTGCTCACGACTATTCGCGTTCTGGAGAAAAAACGATACTTGCGGCACTTAAAAGATGGTCGGGCGCACGTGTATACGCCGCTGGTCGGGAAGAAAGAGGCGACGCGTTCGGAGATTCGGCATCTGGTCAGCCGATTTTTTAAAGACTCCCATGAGCAGCTTGTTTTGAACGTCTTGGAAGATCAAGGGCTTGATCCCGACGAGATGAAGCGCCTGCGGCAAATGCTTGATCGCGCGGAGGCAAAGTGAACTTTGCTTCTCTAGAAACGCTGGCGCGCCTTTCGGTTGAGCATATTTTCAACGCCATTCCCGCCGGGTTCGTCATCGCATTCTTCGCGTGGTTGTCACTTCGAGTGTTACGCCAGAATTCAGGCACGAGATTCGTAATCTGGTTCCTGGCGCTGGTGGGGATATTTGCGTTTCCCGTAGTAAGCGGTCTCGGCAAGAGCGCCGGCTTTGAACAGTCGACCTTGCGTCCCTCGCTCACCCTCCCCGAAAGTTGGGCACTCCTGATTTTCGCGGTTTGGGCAATCGGAGCATTAGCAGGAATGGTGCGTTTAGCTGCGGGCATTTGGCGCATGCAAGTTCTACGGCGACAGTGCACCGTAATCGACCCGAACCGATTGCACCCTTCTGTCCGGAGGACGGTAGAAGCGTTTTCATCGCAGTCGCGATTGAAGATCCGTATCGCTATATCGGATGAGGCGCGAGTGCCATCGGCGATCGGTTTAGGGAAACGAACGATCATCTTGCCGGAGTGGACGCTTCAGGAAATTCCTCCTGCAGACCTCAGCGCGATCCTGCTTCACGAGTTCGCCCATCTACGCCGCGGCGACGACTGGACAAATCTGATCCAGAAAATCGTGCGCGCTCTCTTTTTCTTCCATCCTGCGGTGTGGTGGCTCGACGACCGCCTCTCTACGGAACGCGAAATGGCTTGTGATGATGCCGTTCTGGCCGAGACAGACAATCCGCGTGGGTACGCGAACTGCCTCGTCTCACTGCTCGAAAAAAGCTTCGCCCACCGAGGGTGGTCGATGGCTCAGGCGGCAGTGAATCGCGCACGGGAAGCATCGTTGCGTCTGGCGCAGATCCTCGACAAGAATCGGATTGCTCAGACGAGAGTTTGGGCGCCGGCCGTCGGTGTCGTTGGCGTGTTCTCAGTGATCTGCCTGGCAGTCTCATCCCCAGCGCCGCAGTTCATTGCCTTCGGCCAGCAGTCAACTCATAGCACTCTGTCGCGGGTACGCCCATCACTGGTTCACCTATCAACGGTACGATCGTCAACGCCAAGTCACCTCGTGCCCTCGGCAATGCTGTCGATGGAGAAGTTAGCCGTTCCGGCGAAGCTGAATTTTTCTGCGGCAAAATTTTCTACAAACAAAAACGAGCGGCGTCCGGCGATGAAAGCCGCTCTGAAAAAGGTAATTGCGAGGCCACTTGAGCCCGCGATCGTGGCAAACCAATCAATGTCTGGCATTGAAACCGCCGCTCAGTTAGTGGCGGTGCGAGAAAACAACAACCACAAAGTGGCGTCCCAGTTTCATACTCTGATGTTTGTTGAGACCGCGCAAAACGGAGACCCTGAGAGCGGCCAAGTCATCGTCAAGGTTTGGAGTGTGATGTGGATCAGCGCTGCCCAAGCGGGGTCGAACATTCCGGTGGCAAACTCGATTTAGCTCAGCAAATTTTTTTGGCAACAACAACTAGATAATTAGTTGCAAATAGAAGTTGCATTACCAAAAGGAGAACCATGCAAATACAAAGCAGACTACAACAGTTTAAAAACCTGGCAACCCGCCGGCTATTCGCTGCCGTACTCGCCGTGGCAGCCGTCGGAACGATCACGACACTAAACTTTACCGGGCAGGCTAGGGCATCCGCTCCAGCCTCATCCGTAGCCCCCTTGGATGACAACAGTGTGGCCGCGCTCCTAACTCTCGATCACGCCATGGAGACGCTCGCTGCTCGGGTCACGCCCGCAGTCGTCAATGTGACGGTGGCGTCGAAGTCTGAGGGCCAGCAGAACACACGCGGAAGTGAAGAGATGCCGGATATGCAGCCATTCCTCGGCCCTAACAGCCCGTTTGGCGGACGTCAGTTCCATATTCCTTCGCAGCCGCAGAACCGAATGGAACATGGCCTCGGCAGCGGTGTGATCATTTCGCCCGACGGCTACATTGTCACCAATCATCACGTAATTGAAGGAGCGGTAGACATTCGCGTCACTATGAGCAATCGCGAAGTGCTGCCGGCAAAGCTCGTGGGTGCTGATCCGCTGACTGACCTTGCCGTCATAAAGGTCGATGGTCATAACCTGCCGAGTGTCCCCTGGGGGAATTCAGCAAGTCTGCATCCCGGACAAACCGTTCTCGCCTTCGGCAACCCCTACGGGTACCGCTTCACGGTGACGCGCGGCATCATCAGCGCTTTGAATCGCCCAAACCCCGATCCGAGCGATCGCCACAAACCCGGGGAATTCATACAGACTGATGCGGCCATCAATCCCGGCAACTCCGGCGGAGCGCTTGTGAACGCGCACGGCGAACTTATCGGAATCAATACTTTTCTGATCTCGTCGTCAGGGTCGTTCTCTGGGATGGGCTTTGCCATTCCTACGCAGATTGTCGAACCGACTGTCGACACGTTGATACGCGACGGCAAGATTACCCACGCCTTCATCGGAGTACAAATCGCCGACGTAACTCCCGACAACGCGAAGTTCTTCCACATGAACAAAGCGCAGGGAGCGCTCGTGAGCGATGTTGAACCAAATGCACCCGGAGCGCGAGCGGGACTGCGCACTGGAGACGTCATCACCGAGCTCGACGGAAATATCGTAACCGACGCCGGACAACTCCAGATGGTAGTCGGACAGAAACGACCCGGTGACGCGATTCACCTGCAAGTAATGCGTGACGGCAAGGCTGAAGACGTTTCGGTGACGCTCGAAGCACTTGGCGGCTCGCATGGCAGCGAAGTCGCAGGAAGCGAGCACGGCAAGGCGCGTTGGGGACTGAACCTCGGCGAACTGACGCCGGATGCTCGCGGTGAACTGCAGGCACAATCTTCCGTCCACGGAGCGCTGGTCGAAGATGTCCAGCCGGCAAGCCCTGCCGACAACGCCGGCTTGCAACGCGGCGACGTCATCATGGAAGTCAATCGCAAGTTGACAAAGTCGGCATCGGACGTGGCGCAAGCCCTGGCAAACGTTCCGAAGGGCCAGGATGCGCTCGTTCTAGTGTGGTCAAACGGAGGCAGCACTTTCCGAGTTCTGCATCCGGCACAAGGATAGTTTGATGACACATTAGAAATGGGGAGACGGCCACCCGCCCGTCTCCCCATTGCTTTCAATGTCCAACCTGGCCGATGAACCCGATAAACAATTCGGATTGGACTTCATCCCGCCCGCATATTAAGTTCGAAACATGATGACAAATGGACGTATCCCTTCGCCTGCAAAGGTCTCACCTCGGTAGCACCCGGGTAATCAAAAAAATGGTGAAGTTATCTTGTTCGGTTTTTATAGCCGCTACAATTACATAGCCGTGCAACTTTTAGACCCACGGGGCGGACAAATAGCGGATAGGAATATTGTCGTAGCCTATTAAGGAAGCAAATCGATGGAAACAAATTTGGACCGGCCTGCCGAATTAGGTCAGGTCGAGCAGCAATCTCTCGATGCCAACTACGTGTTGACTTGGGAAGAAGTGGCCAGCCTCTCTGCGGAGCGCGGTAAACCTGCAGAAACTTTGATGAACGTGGTCGCGCTAATTGCGCGGCGTTTCGGCACCGAAGTTTGCTCCGCCTACCTGCTCGAGCCGGATCGCGCCAACCTGGTTCTCGCCGCGACGCTCGGGCTGCGGAAAGAATGTATTGGCAAGCTGCGAATGGGGGTGCATGAAGGCCTCGCGGGCCTGGTCGCGGAGGAAGTCCGTCCCGTGTCGGTCGAGCAGGTCCACCAGCATCCGCGGTTCAAATATTTCAGGGAGGCTGGCGAGGACGCATACCAATCCTTTCTCGGAGTTCCCATCATCGATCGCGGCGTGCTACAAGGTGTGCTCGTAGTACAGACGAAGCAGCCGCGCATCTTTCCGGAAAATGAAATTCGACTGCTGGCCGAAGCCGCAACCGCGGTTGGCCCGGTCGTGAGCGAGGCGCGCACCCTCGATCGCTTTGTCGCTCCGGTTCAGGAACGGCTGTGGGCACTGGCTCGCAACCTGTGGTGGAGCTGGGACCGCGATTCGGCTGGCATTTTTCGTGACCTCGATCCCTTGCGATGGCGCCAACTCAACCACAGTCCGGTCGCGCTGCTTAATGAATATCCGCTGGCAAAATTGGAGGAACGCGCCACTGAACTGGCTCTACATGGCCGCATTAACTATGCGTATCGCCGGCTGCGCGAGTACCAGGAGCACGAGCGTACGTGGGGGGCACGGCATGCGGGCGTATTGTATCCACGTCCGGTAGCTTATTTCTCCGCAGAATTCGGACTGCACGAGTCGCTACCGATTTATTCGGGAGGCCTTGGAGTTCTAGCCGGCGATCACATCAAGAGCGCATCTGACCTCGGCATTCCGCTCGTGGGAGTTGGACTTTTTTACGGCCAGGGATACTTCCGTCAACGCCTCGATCGTGACGGGTGGCAGCGCGAGGAATATCTCGAAACCGATATCACCCAGCTTCCAATGGAAGCCGCGATTGGAATAAATGGCCGTCCCGTTGTTGTACAAGTCGATACGCGCCACGGACCGATCTACGCGAAGGTCTGGCGAGTAAAAGTTGGACGCTGCGATCTCTTCCTCCTTGATTCTGATGTGGAAGGCAACACTTCCGAAGACCGTCATATGACCTCACGCCTCTATGGCGGCGATGGTCGCGTGCGCGTTCACCAGGAGTTGCTGCTCGGCGTAGGTGGGTTGCGCGCTCTTAAAGCTATGGGAATTACCCCGGGCGTGCTTCATCTGAATGAAGGCCACAGCGGCTTTGCCGTGCTCGAAGCAATTCGCCAACGAATGGAAGAAGAAGGAGTTTCGTTCGACAAAGCGGTTCCTCAAGTCTCGCGGGAAGTTGTTTTCACTACGCACACCCCTGTTCCGGCGGGCCACGACCGCTTCGACGCGGAATTGATTGAAGAGCACCTCGGACCATTACGCGAGTCGCTCGGCCTTTCAAAGCAGGCGTTCATGGCCATCGGCAGGGAAAATCCGGAGAGCATGACGGAATCGTTCTGCATGACCGTGCTTGGATTGCGAATGGCACGTCGTGCCAACGCCGTTTCCTCGCTACATGGCGAAGTTTCGCGTGCCATGTGGACGGGCTTGTCGCAAGGGAAAGCCGAAGACGCTGTTCCCATCGGACACGTCACCAACGGGGTGCACGTTCCTTCATGGCTTGCCCCGCAGATGTTTCGTCTTTACGACCGCCATCTCGGCGCGGGATGGCAGGAGCACAGCAGCGAAGCGAAGATTTGGGAAGGCATCGACGACGTCGACGACGGCGAGCTATGGGAGACGCATTTCAATCTCAAATCGCAGCTCATCGATTTCGTTCGCCGCCGTGCCGTCAAACAGGCGGCGCGTCGTGAAGAGCCTCGAGGAGCCTTGCAGCAACTTGAGGGCGCGCTCAGCCCCGACGCTCTCACCATCGGCTTCGCGCGACGCTTTGCAACCTACAAACGCGCCAACCTGATCTTGACCGACATCGAGAAAATCGCCAGCATGGTTAATGATCCGAAGCGGCCAGTGCAATTCGTTTTTGCCGGCAAGGCGCACCCCCTCGATGAACCCGGCAAGCGCGTCTTGCAGGAAGTTGCCCAGCTCATGCGCGATCCGAAATTTTCAGAACGCTTCGTTTTTGTCGAAGACTACGACATCAACGTTGGACGTCACTTTGTGCAGGGTGTCGATGTTTGGTTGAACAATCCGCGGCGTCCTCTGGAAGCCTCGGGAACGAGCGGCCAGAAAGTCGTTTTAAATGGCGGGCTCAACCTTTCTGTACTCGATGGATGGTGGGCCGAAGCTTACGACGGCATGAACGGTTTCGCCATCGGAAACGGCAGAACCCACTCGGACATGAATATTCACGATGCTCGCGATGGTGAAGACCTGATGCGCGTGCTGCGCGACGAGGTCATCCCCCTCTACTACCAGCGGGATCGGGATGGGCTGCCGCGCGGCTGGATCCGCCGAATGAAACGTACCATCCGCACCTTGGGATGGCGCTTCAACGCCGACCGCATGGTGATGGATTACACGACAAAGTGTTACGTGCCGGCGGCAGGTGGGACCTCAAGCGATCTACGGCTGCGGATGTAACGGCTTGTGAGATGACCCTAAAATCGCGGTAAAAGTGGCATCGTATGTGCGATTACCGACCGGAAACGCTCATTCTGTCCACATTAATGCCGACTAGCGTAGTTCCCGTTCCGCAACCGGCGAGATTCACGGTCGAAGGCTGCTAGGGGTGGAACCTTTTTTTGTAGCCCTCAAAACCGGTGATTTCAGTTCCTTACCTGATTACTTACTAGGTGACGTACTACCATTACTTCGGTGGGGCTACGTCCTCTGGGTCCATTGCTTGCGCCTTATGCCGACCCTATAATTATGTATCTGAAGAGCCTGCCCCGGCTCTGCGGAGCGTCGACAATAGGGGCCGAAACGGCTGATTTCGCGGTTGTTGAAAACGCAATTGAGCCACAGATCGTTAAAGAAAAACAATCACTTCTATGGCCAACGGGTTTTTGGCCGATGGGCCACTATGCGAAAACGTTGGCAATACGCATTGCTGTCAGCTCTCGCAGTTGGCGTTATCGCCCTCTCGATCCGGACCTGTTCAGCAGAGACGGTTGCGCCTCATGCCGCAATCACCTCGACCGACGACGGCGGCCGCAAGATTTATGTAAATGAAGAGGGCGGTTCACCGAATCCGACTTCGGCGGTGGCTGCGAAGCAATCGGCCAGTCCCCGGTCGACGCTAGTCTACTGGAGCGCTAAAGAACATCGCTATAAGCCGGTTCCAACCAGCGGAGCAACGATTCGCGCTGCCCGTTCCGCAGCCTCCGAAGTGAACAGCTACCTTGACGACAAAGCCGAAAGGCGCCAGGCCCTCAACCGACCATTTACCCAACAAGACGTGGATGCTGCCATTGAACAGGCGGCTGCCCGGCACAACGTAGACCCAAGCCTGGTTCGCTCTGTAGTAAAGGTGGAATCGAATTTCAACCCCAACGCCGTTTCGCATAAGGGTGCAATGGGGCTCATGCAGTTGATGCCGTCAACCGCGCGATCGCTCAATGTATCCAATCCTTTTGATCCGGCGCAAAATGTTGACGCCGGGGTGCGGCATCTACGAAGGTTGCTAGACGCCTATAAGGGTGATGTCCGACTAAGCCTGGCGGCTTACAACGCTGGGTCTGGGGCCGTCGCAAGAAGCGCGGGCGTACCGCATTTCAAGGAAACTCAAAACTATGTTCGGCGGATTACAGCCCTCTACAATGCAGGCGGGGCTACGAGTCCGTTTATGAGTGCCCTCCACGATCCGGTACACGTCGAGCGCGATTCTCGGGGTGTTTTGTTCATCAGCAATACGGAATAAAGCAACTTTGCCCGGTCTGTTGGGTTCCAATCGAGTGCGGATGTACCCTGGCTGATACTAAACTTCCGGCTTGAAACGCTTCGTGTCCGTTTCGTCTCCCTATTGCCGATAAATGCGAGGGCGGAAATAGTCCTGAACCCGGTAGAGAACTGGCTGTAAAATAGGCATCACGGAACGGCAGTGAGAACCCAGGCGTCCACGACCCTAATTCGAGGCAGCCGCGCCCTTCGCCTCGGCGCTGCGCTTCTGCTCGTCCTTCTTCCTGCAATCTCAGCTACGGCACGCGTTGCTCTTCACAGCGACAACTGGGCTCGCCAACAGTTCGCGATTGCCGAGCGCATGCGCGAAGCGCTGAACGGACGCCCTGCGACCCAGCGAACCCGGCACGGGTATCAACGCGTTATCGATGCCTATCGCCGCGTTTACTTAGGATCGCCTGGATCTTCGAAAGCAGATCCCAGCGTGGTCGCTACCGCGGAGCTAATGGTCGAAATGGGCCGACGTTTTGCAGACGACAAAATCCTTCGCGATGCGGTCGATCAGTACCGGTTTTTGTGCAAGCAATATCCGGGCAGCCGTTATCGCTTCGACGCCCTTTTCACAATCGGCGAGATCTTTAAAGATGATCTCCACGATTCGGAGCAGGCTCGAGCTACATTTGACGATTTCATCCGGCGGTATCCGCGGAGCCGGCTGACAAATGACGCCCGATCGGCCATTCAAGAAATACAAGCGCAAGCGCGCGAGCGATCGTCGCGCAAATCAGCGCGAAAGGTCCCGTCTCGAACCGACAATCGGCCGAGCGCGAGTGCAAGTGCTGCGAATCATGCCGGTGCTCCGGGCAGTCTGGCGCCTGCGGTAGATGCCCCGGAAGTATCGAAGCTCGACGCTCAGCGTGATGCCCTGCCGCGCGTTACGGGAGTCCGGCACTGGTCTACGCCTGATTACACGCGCGTTGCCATTGACGTCGAGGGGGAAGTCAAGTTCGGGTCCCAGCGTATTTCCCATCCCGATCGAATTTTCTTCGATCTGCGCGATACCCGGCTGGCTTCTACGTTGGTCGGCAAGACCTTCGATGTGGACGACGGCTTCCTGAAAAAGATTCGAGTGGCCGAAGCTCAGCCCGGACGCACGCGCGTCGTTCTTGAGGTCGATGATCTTGCAAGTTATGACGCCTTTTTGTTGCCCGATCCTTATCGGCTGATCATCGACATTCACGGCAAGGTTGGTGCTCAACGCCGAGGCAAGCTTGCTACTCCAGACGCAACGAATGACGCATCGGCTGCTGAGTTGTCCATGAACCCAGGCCCCCCTGCCAACCGGCCTAAGGTAGACGCGGTCGCCACCAAAGCGGTTGCGGTTCCGGCGACGGCCATCGGCGGTGCATTCGCGGCAGAGAGCGATTCCGAAGGGACGGTGGCGAGCACGGGATTGGTAGAGACCGATCTGCCCCCAATGGCGGTGCCTCCCACCGCTAAGGCTGGCGAGGCAGGGAAGCCCGTGAACGGGATTGGAGTGATCAAGACGACAGTGGCGGTTAAAGGCGGAACCCATCGCATTCCGAAAACGATTGTCGAGGCCGAAGATCAGGCTCCATCGAAGACTGCGACGGTTGACCGCGGTAAAGTTAAATTTAAGAAGTCAGCCGAAGAACCGACCGATGCTTCGACTGATATTAATCCTGAACGCGCACTCTCTGCCCGTGACATCTCGCATGAGGCGCGCCCGACCGCTGCCGGCGACCGATCCCTGATTCGCGCGCTGGGGTTGAAAATCGGGAAAATTGTGATTGACGCAGGCCACGGCGGCCACGATACCGGAACTATCGGCCCGAACGGCCTGCTGGAGAAGGATGTCTGCCTCGACGTGGCGAAGCGTCTGGGTAAATTGTTGGAATCACGACTGGGCGCGGAGGTAATCTACACGCGTCACGATGACACCTTCATTCCTCTTGAGACCCGCACCGCAATCGCAAACCGCGAGAGTGCCGATCTGTTTATCTCGATTCACGCCAACTCTAGCCACGATGCCGACGCGCGCGGGGTTGAAACCTACTACCTGAATTTCACCTCGTCACCGGAGGCTTTAGAGGTTGCCGCGCGAGAAAATGCCGTCTCTGAAAAATCCATCCACGAGTTGCAGGACCTTGTGAAAAAGATCGCTCTGAAAGAGAAGATCAGCGAGTCTCGCGAGTTTGCCGGAGATGTTCAACAATCTCTCTACGGGGGCCTGTCACTTAACAATGCAGGTATCCGGAATCGCGGGATTAAGAAAGCGCCTTTTATCGTTCTAATCGGCGCAAATATGCCGTCGATTCTGGCTGAGATCTCATTCGTCTCCAACCCCACCGACGCCAAAAAGATGGAGACCGCCGAGCACCGCCAGCGAATCGCCGAATCGCTATTTCGCGGGGTGTCGCAGTACGTGGGCGGACTTAGCGGTGTTAAGGTGGCTAGCCGCATCGAAAAAGCTGAAGGGCAATAAACTGCGGCTCAACGTTAAGCTGGCAGCGGTGTCTCGTGGTCGCATGTCGCCCTGATTAGCCTGGCTGGAAACTTTCTTCACTCGCGGGTAGTCTAACTCTCTAGCAGGTGTGCCCCCTCGGATGATTTTTTCTAAACAACAATTCAGCATTTCAGCGGCTCTGTTTGCGCTCCATACAATTCTCCTGTTTCCGGCGTTTGGAGCCAATCGGCAACCGCCAAAAACTGTTGAGCCTTCATTAGCGCCGTCCAATGCGCCCGTTCTCCCTGCAGAATTCGGAGGGTGGCAGGTAAAGGGTGCAGTCGAAAACAGTGACGATCCCGCTTCCGCTGATGCGACAAACGGTCCGGTTTTGAAGGAGTACGGTTTCGAGCGGTTTGAGAAAGCCTCCTATACCCGGGATGATGGGCGCAACCTCGTTATAAAAGCTGCGGTTTTTCACGACGCAAGTGGCGCTTATGGCGCGTTCACGTACTATCAGCAGCCCGATATGGGGGACGAAACGATCGGAGCAAAGGCTGCTTCTTCGAAAAATCGCGTCCTGTTTTACCAGGGGAGCGTGCTTGTCGATGCCGTGTTCGACAAAGTAAGCGTGATGTCGGCCGCACAGCTGCGTCAACTCGCCGGTTTGCTACCCCAGGCTGAAGACAGCAAGCGCAACCCTCCGAATCTGCCGTTGTATCTGCCAAAAGCTTCGGCGGAGCGGCATCCCGAACGAAACACAACTAAATATGTGCTCGGGCCGCTGGCCCTCGATCGCGTCGGGTCGCCCTTGCCAATCTCCCTGGTCGATTTCGGCTCGGGAGCGGAAGTTGTTATTTCCCGCTATGAAGTGAACGGCGGCGATGCGACGGTGATGCTCATTGAATATCCCACGCCGCAGATCGCCGCGGAGAAGCTACGGCAGATCGACGCCACTCATCACATGACGGAGCAAAAGCCGGGAGTCTCCACCATCCTCGATGTGGGTCCATTTTTCGACGCCCGAACGGGTCCAATCATTGTTATTGCGTCCGGTCCGTTGTCGCAAAGCGATGCGAGAACGCTTATGGCTGGCATCAGCTATGAGGCCGACGTCACCTGGAACGAGAATACTTATGTCAGCAAGAAAAATAACCTGGGGAATTTCCTTTTTAACGCCATCGTCCTCTGCGGCATTGTGGTAGGCGTGATGCTGGTTGCCGGAGTGGCTTTTGGCGGGTTCCGAATCCTGACAAAACGCTTTTTCCCCGATTCCGTGTTTGACCGGAAAGAAGTTGTGGAAATCATCACTTTACATCTCGAAGAAGGCTCCCGGACGGTGCCCGGTGAACGGTAAGTCGCTCAATTGAATGTGCTTACAGCCAAAAAACGGACACTTTTAGCCTCTGCGAACAAATTTTACGCATCCAAACACTGCTTCGTAAACTATTGAAAACAGTACCATTTAAGACATAAATTTCCCTTGACACTAAGGATTTGGGGCTCATAAGATGCCCCCAGAAAGTTCTGATGGATTAGAAGTCCGTTAGGGCTATTCTCCCTTGAAAGAAAAGGCCGCCTATAGTTGCCGGGTGGCCTTTTCGTTTGCCTCGCCTAAGCCAAGGTTTCTCGGCAAGTGCGCACTGTCCGGCCAAGCCCTTTCAGGCGAAAACCGTTCATCTACTAAATTAACCTTATGGGCAATTCTGTTAGATCCGCTATGGTCAATTTGTTGAAGTGTCTCCGGGCAAGTGGGGGCTTGGCGGGGCGGCAACTCAATTTCAAGTTCTTCGGGGCTTTGCAGAGACGCACGAGAGCGTCTTTACCCATAACCTATGCGAGTTTTGATCGTAGATGACCACGAAATAGTAAGGCGGGGCGTAAGGTCACTTGTATCTTTGGAGCACGATGTCTGTGGTGAGGCCGTCGATGGCCAGGACGCCATCGAAAAAGCCCGGGCCTTGAAACCCGATGTGATTGTCATGGACATCAGCATGCCCAAAATGAATGGGCTGCAGGCTACTCCTCTGATCCATGACATTCTTCCGAGGTGCGAGATCCTCATCCTCAGCCAGCATGAGTCTCCTCAGATCGTGGAGCAGGCATTCAAAGCCGGAGCGCGAGGCTATGTTGTTAAGTCATCCATAGCAAGAGATCTGTTAGCCGCCATCGAAGCGGTGGGCCAGAAAAAATCTTTCGTCGATCCTGCCTTCGCCGCGGCGAAAAGCACAGCCGGACATGTAGACGCGGAAGAGGTCTTGCAGAGAAGCCATGCCTTGGAACGAGCGTTGCGCGAAAGCGAGGAATTGTACCGGAATACTTTTGAGTTAGCCGGAGTGGGGGTTGCCCACGTGAATCCCGACGGGCGTTGGGTAAGAGCAAATCAGAAGCTTTGTGAAATTCTCGGCTACACCGAACCTGAATTGCTGAAGCTCACTTTTCAGGAGGTCACTCATCCTGATGATTTGGCGACTGACCTGGCACAGGGAGCGAAGCTGCAGCAAGGGGCGCTCGACCGTTATGTGACGGAGAAGCGATACATTCGGAAAGATGGATCGCCAATCTGGGTCAGTTTGACGGTTTCCGCATCAAGAGATGGTAGCGGCAAACTTCAGCACTATATTTCGGTTGTGGAAGATATCACCGAGCGCCGGGCATTGGACGAACTAAGAGGGCGGCTCGCTGCCATCGTCCAATCATCGGACGACGCCATCATCTCAAAAGACCTCAATGGCACGATTACCAGCTGGAATGCCGGAGCACAGAGAATATTTGGTTATCTTCCGGATGAGGCCATAGGGCAGCCTATTACAATGATCATCCCGCCCGTATTGCAGCATGAAGAAAAAAATATTATCGAGCGTTTGCGTCAAGGGGAGCGGATCGAACACTTCGAAACGGTGCGGGTCACGAAGTCCGGGGAACAGATCAATGTTTCCATCACTATCTCGCCGGTCACTGACTCAAAGGGCAATATCGTCGGTGCTTCGAAGGTGGCGCGCGATGTTTCCGAACGTCGAGGAACGGAAGATACCCTATCAAGGCTGGCTGCGGTCGTGGAGTCGTCGGATGACGCCATTGTTTCCAAAGATCTCAACGGCATCATCACCAGTTGGAATGCGGCGGCCGCGCGAATCTTCGAGTTTGCGGCGGTGGAAGCGCTGGGAAAGCCGGGAAGCATTATCATTCCGCCGGAGCTGATCGATGAGGAATTGCAGATTTCTCGGCGGCTGAGAAATGGGCAGCGAATTGAGCATTTCGAAACCGAGCGTTGTACAAAGTCTGGACGAAGAATTGCCGTCTCTTTATCAATTTCGCCGATTCTTGATAGCAAAGGCAACATCATCGGGGTATCCAAGATTGCGCGCGACATCACCGAGCGAAAGCGAGTAGAGCAAGCCCTGCAGGAGGGCCGAGATCAGTTAGCACTGGCACTCGAGTCCTCGAAGACCGCAATCTTTGATTGGGATGCTGCCCGCAAGAGAGGGAAGTGGGATAGCCAGATGTCCGCAATATATGGCTTTAATCCCAACGGCACTGACATATCGGAAGAAGAGTGGCAGTCGCTGATTTATTCAGAGGACCGGGCGAAGTTTGTGAGAGAGACTAGCCAGTCACTGGAGAACAACCGGAATGACAGGTTCAGCTTTGAATTTCGAACTCTCAGGCCCGACGGCGAGATCAGATGGATTCTGTCTCACGGTAGCATTCATCGGGACGCAAGCGGCCGTGCCCTGCGAATGATCGGCACGCATACCGACATCACGGATCGCAAAAAAATCGTGCAGGCTCTGCAAAAAAGCGAGGCTAGCCTGCGCGCGGCATTCGGGCAGGCCTACTCCTTCCTCTTACTTCTTGACCCGGACGGAACGATTATTGAAGCGAACCGTGCCGCCCTCGAGGCTGCCGGCAGCGCGCGCGAAGAAGTTATTGGGCGCAAGGTCTGGGAGCCGTGGTGGTCGCCGCTTCCGGACGAAGTCGAGACCCTGAAGCGAGCCATCACCAGAGTTGCTGCTGGCGAATCCATTCGCGGAGAATGCTATTTCTGCCTGGCTGACGGAACTCGCCGCTTCGGTGATCGGACGCTCAGCCCGGTGATAGAAAACGGCAAGGTAAAAATGATTGTCGCTACCGGGCTCGACATCACCGTTCAAAAAGAATTACGCGACGAACTCGAAGCCAGAGTCGACGAGCGGACGCGCGAGCTGGCTGAGAAAAATACCGCGTTGTTGGCACAAGCGGAAGTGGTGCGCGATATTTCCGCCAAACTTTTGCTTAGCCAGGACCAGGAGCGGCGCCGCATTGCAAGGGAACTCCACGACAGCGCCGGGCAACTGATTACGGCCGTCCAGATGGTGCTAACCCCGATGGAGAAAGATGTTAAGAAAATCAATCCGGAATTCGGGGATGGCATCAGACAAAGCCTGGACATGATTGATCAGCTCTCAAGAGAGCTGCGAACGGTGTCATACCTGCTGCATCCTCCACTCTTGGACGAGGCCGGCCTGCCTGCCGCAATCAGTTGGTACGTGGAAGGTTTTTCGGAGCGCAGTAAGATCAGCGTCGATTTGCGAATTTCGCCGGATTTCGGCCGACTGAGTTGCGAGCTAGAGATGACGGTATTTCGTATCATTCAGGAATGCCTTACCAACATCCATCGCCATGCCAATGGCAAAGGTGCGCGGATTAGCATCACAAATTCATCCGACGAACTACGTGTCGAGGTTCGAGATGATGGAAAAGGATTCAAGGGTTTAAGGCCAGGGGATCAGGCCACGGCCTCGGTGCGCGAGGGAGTAGGCATCCGAGGCATGCGCGAACGCGTAAACCAGCTGGATGGAACGTTCGAAGTTCGCTCAAGCGAGTCGGGTACGATTGTAACTGCAACCTTCCCATGGAAGATCCGCAGCGAAGAAACATCCAGTGATGTGATGAGCCCGCAGAGCGCGGCATCGTGCCCTGGAACTGCATAGATTTCCGATTGTAAAGACGCGTCGTGGCGCGTCGGACTCACGTCGAGTCCGAGTCACGGTGCAGCGAGAAAGTCCCGTAAGTATTTGCAAGATTGGAGCCGACGAGCGGAGTTGAACCGCTGACCTGCCGATTACGAATTATCGCGCAGTTCCATTCCGTCAACACCCAAACCTATTGAAGTAATAACACTTAACCAATTTCCGCCCGCACGGAAGTGAGTTCTCGCGATGTTGATAGAGTTGGCTTTAGATGAAACGGGTAGATCCCGAACGTCACAAACACGTCACAAAAATACATGTCGCTTGACTACTAGAAAAACACCGGCGTTAGTGAGTGTTGCGTAAACTGGCGCACTGATCCTGTGTACAGCTTCATTGCCAAAATTAAAACTTGTGGCCGATAAACCTACAATAGGAATCGCAAAGACGACCTGGGTCGGATGGATTGAGAGAAGAGACCAGTGAGGTTGTTGTGGTCATTGTTGCCACGGTGCTTATGTTGATGAGCACACCCACCGTGCTGTTGGTTGCACAACAGCCATCAGGCGATGCCCGCCGCGGCATAAAGTTAAAAACATTCTGAGGAAGGAAAAGACAAGACCAAAGCCGAGTTCCGGTGACTGCGTTAATGGCCTGGCCCCACTTCCATCCCAAGATGGAAAGAGAGGTCGATAAACAGGTGGCAGCACCGGCTGAAACGAGAACACCCAACTTGCACCGAGCGACGAATCGCTCACACAAGAGTGCGGATGGAAGGGTGGCGACAGTGGGGGCGCGCAAACGGGCATGGCTGGTTCTAACTGGGCAACCGTGTGTCGCACCCAACCAGCAGAGCGTGGCCCACCTTCCTTCCTAGCGGAATGGTGGCAGAGCGGTCCTCGCCGTCAAGGGTCCGCTCCCGCCGCACAGAACGCGCCCTTGACGGCTCCGGGCCGCTCTGAACATCCCTCCGCTAGGAAGGAAGGTGGATTTTAGGAAGGGCAAATCAAAATCTACTTGACATAGACCGGCCTTCTCATGGAAG
>JANYKL010000024.1 GCA_025361625.1 Acidobacteriaceae bacterium | reverse complement strand
CATCAGAGTGGCGGAAGTCACGATGCCTTGAGCATGGGCTTCCATGATCGCCCGGTTCACGCCGAGTGTGAGCCCGAAATCGTCCGCATTAACAATGAGCCGCCGCAACGCGACAGTCTAGCAGGAGAGAGGGTATCTGCTCATTGACCGCTGTTTTCGAGCCCGGTATAGTGAACACTTGTGGTGCCCCGCATCCTCTCACAAGAATTCCCAGCCGCAGCATCATCCGGGACCAGGGGCGGTTAGCTCAGTTGGTTAGAGCGCCTGCCTTACAAGCAGGAGGTCGCAGGTTCGAGCCCTGCACTGCCCACCATTTAAATATTTGAAAATTCCACGGTCAACGTGACTACGTTGGACTTGACCTTGCCTTGCTGTAGTTGGATCGTGTACTTTCCCGGTTGCGACGTATCATAGTAGGTGCTGACCGGGATGGTCTCCTTGAACGTCTCTTGTGGTGCAATCTTGCTACCTAGTAGGTAGCTAGTCGCGTAAGGGATCGGTCCCTCTTTCTCGGCATGGGCGCTGCCCGGCTTTCTTAGGTGGCGAAGTTCTTCGCTTTCCGCTGCTGGTACTCCGTCGCGCCTCACCTCGAAAAGATAGTTCTCCCCTGGATTGTTAGTGCGAGAGTTGTTGAGAACGAAATTGGAGGTATTCGTCTTGGTGACCTCCACTTCCACCGGGCCCCCCCCTTTCACGGTGGATTGCACCGCTTGGATCGAGAGCGAAAATGTTGCCTTGGATTTCGCCTGAGCGGAAATCCACACTGCGGTAACGACCACCATAAACAAAACCTTCCAAGAGCTTTTCACTGTGACCTCCTCTTTATCCTACTAAAATGTTCGGGCGGGTGGCCCGGACTTTGATCTGCCGGGCCACCATCAATAAAGTGGGTGCCCGGTTCTTCGCGTTCTTTGCGAAGGCGGGGGTCGCGAGCGCTCGCGCACGCCGCCGTGTCAATTATTGGAATCCGTGTACGGCGGCCTGCCCGAGCATGGAACTTTGAAGCTAATTTATCTCGGCTCCAACATTTCCTTATTGCGATGCTCAACCCGTCCGCCACAACCCCGATAACAGAATTACAGTCGTCCCAATCCGATATTGGTGTTCCTCGGTCCCTCTTTTACTGCGCAACTCGCATCAGTGCTCGTACAGGAGGTCTGGATTGCTGAAGGGAAGCTTGCGACAGCCAAGGAAGACAGGATTAAATGCAGGGGGTGTAACTTAATTTTTTGACATTTGCCCGCGACTCAGACGATTTCTGACGGGTCTCGTGTGGCTCTTCCAGGTGTTCTTGTTCAAACAAACTCGGAACAACTCGAAAGCGGCGAAGGGAATTGAGATTGCGCAGCCGACTACCCCATCACAAACATAGCCTCGAGAATGCGGAACACAACGAACAATAAAGCGTTCCGAAACTCTAGCACCGTGGCACGCCATGAGGCATCGGTAGAAAACGTTAAGCGGCAACGAGAGTCGTGTAGGCGGTCTGCACCGATTTCGTGCCCACCACAGCTCCTGGTGTCATACTCCTCAGGAAGTCATCAGCGCTCTACAAAGTCGTGCCATCTCTTCTTCTTCCTCGGCGCGCACAACTTGAACTCTGTCCGCAGTGATTCCAAACGCTTCCAATCCAGACGTCGCACGCGAACGAACATACTCGCTGTGCTCTCCGATCCCTCCCGTAAAGACCAGGAGATCGACCCCGCCAAGCATCGCCACGTAAGCGCCAATCATCTTGCGCACTGAAATCGCGAACGCTTCCAGCGCCAGAATTGCGCGAGAATCGTTGTTCCGCGCGCGCTCCTGGAGCGCCTTCACGTCGCTTTCCCCCGCGGACAACGCGAATAATCCGCTCTCGTGGTTGAGAAGCTCTTCGAGCGCGTCGGCGTTGAGATTTTCATTGCGCATTAGATACAGGAAGACGCCCGGGTCCAGGTCGCCTGAGCGCGTGCCCATCAGGATGCCGCCGGTGGGAGTGAGGCCCATGGTTGTGTCGATCGAGATGCCATTACGCAGGGCACATAGGCTGGCGCCGTTCCCCAGGTGCGCGAAGATCGAGCGGCCGGGGAGGTGCGCCCCGAAGTGATGGACCAACGACTCGTAGGAAAGTCCGTGAAAACCGTAGCGATGCACGCCTGCGTCAAAATACCGTTGCGGCAGAGGGAAGCGCGATGCTACCTCCGGAATCGTGTTGTGAAAGGCGTTGTCCAGGCACATGTAGTGAGCAGCCGATGGGAAGGTTTTCTGCGCGGCGGCGATGAGCGCCAGCGACTGCGGAATATGCAGCGGCGCAAAATGAGTGGCGGCCTTCAAGTCAGTCAAAACCTGCGGGGTGATGATCTGGTGAGTTCGAAGCTTCGGCCCTCCGTGAACCACGCGGTGTCCGACGGCGTCCGGTGCCCCAATACCATGCCCGCTCATGGCTTTCACAAGCAGGGCTAAGGCATGACTCTGAGAGTCGACCGCACCCTCTCGATGCGTGAGTGATTTGCCGTCCGCAGAGCGGATGTCGAAGCTGCCATTGGCGCGGCCGATGCCCTCAACGCTGGCGGTGCAAACGGCTGCTTCATCGCCCCCATCGTTTTTGAAGATGCCGAATTTGATCGACGACGAGCCGCTGTTGATGGCTAGTATGAGTTTTTGTTCTTTGATGAGTTCCTCTTCTCTCCTCTGACAAACAATGCTGTTCTGGCACTCCAAATAATTTGGCAATCCTGGAATTACTTAGCCCGGCCATTTCCAGTTGCGAATCTCTTTCTTGTCGATCCCTTCTTTGTGGGCATAGTCAATGCTCTCGATAATCTGATTCTTCAGCGAATCCTTGACGTGCGCTCCGACAGACCGCAGACGCGGAACGCGATCGATAACATCGATGGCCAGGTTGAAGCGGTCGACCTGATTGAGGATGGCGAGTTCAAGCGGCGTGTTGATATTGCCTTTTTCTTTATATCCACGAACATGAATATTGTCATGATTGTGGCGGCGGTACGCGAGCTTGTGGATGAGAGCCGCATAGGAGTGGAAATTAAAAATGACCGGCTTGTCTAAAGTGAAGAGGGAATCAAAGTCGCGGTCGGAGAGTCCATGTGGGTGCTCACTTGCGGGCATGAGGCGGAAAAGATCGACGAGATTTACGAAGCGGATTTTCAGGTCTGGAAAATGCTCCTTCAGAATTGCGACGGCGGCGATTGCTTCCATGGTGGCGATGTCTCCGGCACAGGCCATCACTACATCGGGCTCCGCGCCGTCGTCGGTCGAGGCGAAATCCCAAATGCCGATTCCTTTCGTGCAGTGCTTGATCGCTTGCTCCATGGTCAGATACTGCAGGTGGTCCTGCTTGTCTGCGACGATCACATTGAAGTAGTCGCGTGAACGCAGGCAATGATCGGCGACGCTTAGCAGGCAATTCGCGTCCGGAGGCAAATAGATACGCACGACATCGGGACTCTTGTTGGTGACAACGTCGAGAAACCCCGGATCCTGGTGAGTAAATCCATTGTGATCCTGACGCCATACAAGCGAAGTAATAAGAATATTGATAGAAGATATCGGCGCCCGCCAATTGAGATCATTCTTCGACTTTTCCAGCCATTTTGCATGCTGGTTGAACATCGAATCGATGACGTGGACGAAAGCCTCGTAGGTCGAGAAAAAACCGTGCCGCCCCGTAAGAACGTAACCCTCGAACCAGCCCTCAAGCGTGTGTTCTGACAAAATTTCCATGACACGACCCGAGACATCGAGCTCGCCGCCGTCCGCATCTTCTGGCTTGTATTCCGCAAGCCAGGTTTTCCTCGAAGCTTTGTAAATCGCGTTCAATCTATTTGAGGCAGTTTCATCCGGTCCAAAGACGCGAAATGTGCTCATGTTTCGACGCATGACTTCGGCCAAGAAATGCGCGAGTACATCGGTGGGAGGAGCGTAAGCCGTCGCGGCCTTATTGATCTTCACTTCGTAATCGCGAAAATCCGGGAGGTCCAGATCCTTGCGTAGCAAGCCGCCATTGGCGTGAGGGTTCGCGGAAATGCGGCGCGCGCCAGCAGGAGCAAGCTCGCGAAGCTCTTGCAGCAACGTTCCGTTGGCGTCAAACAGTTCTTCGGTCTTGTAGCTCCTTAACCAGTTTTCTAGAATTTTGAGGCTAGCGGGATTCGTCGCCGGGTCAGCTACAGGCACCTGATGCGCCCGCCAGAAATTTTCTACTTTGTGGCCGTCCACTTCTTTCGGTCCGGTCCATCCCTTCGGGGAACGTAACACGATCATTGGCCATGAAGGTCTGGTTGCATCATTTCCAGATCGGGCCCGCTGCTGAAACGCGCGAATATCCAGGATGCACTGCTCAAGCGTGGAAGCGAGCTTCTGATGCATCTCTTCGGGCTCGTCGCCCTCAACAAAATATGGAGTGTAGCCGTAACCCACCATCAGCGCCTTTAGTTCTTCATGCGAAATGCGCGCGAGAATCGTAGGATTGGCGATCTTGTATCCGTTGAGGTGCAAAATCGGCAGCACCGCTCCATCGCGAATCGGATTCAGGAATTTATTCGAATGCCACGAAGCGGCTAGCGGACCAGTTTCAGCCTCGCCGTCACCGACCATGACCGCAACGATCAGGTCAGGATTGTCAAAAGCGGCTCCGTAGGCATGCGAAATGGAGTAGCCAAGCTCTCCGCCTTCGTGTATCGAGCCCGGAGTTTCGGGCGTGCAGTGCGAACCGATTCCTCCTGGGAAAGAGAATTGTCGAAAGAATTTAAGCAGTCCTGCTTCGTCGCAGCTCTTGTCCGGATATATTTCCGAGTAATGCCCTTCAAGATAGCAATTTGCGAGCGTCGCCGGGGCCCCGTGACCGGGCCCGGAAATGTAGATCACATCCAGGTCATATTTCTTGATCAGCCGGTTTAGATGCACCCACACCATCGACTGCCCAGGATCGGAGCCCCAATGGCCCAGCAATCGATTCTTGATATGCTCCGGCTTCAGCGGCTCTCGCAGCAGCGGGTTGCCACGCAGATAAATCATGCCCGCGGCGAGGTAATTACAAGCTCGCCAATAGGCATTCACTTGTTGAAGCTCTAATGGTGACAAGGGAGACAAGGGCGTGGACGGCGGGGCAGTGGATGGGTCCATTTGGGTACTTCTGGGAATGATGCTCTCCATAGAATAAACGTTGCCGGAAAAGAAAAGAAGAAGAGGTCTCCGGTTGCTGAGAGGAAAACATTGGCTTCGACTCTCAGTTTTAGACTACCCCTGTTGGGCCGGCGGGAGGTAAAAGGAGATTTAATTTAAACTACATGCTGATCGGGATCGATGGAGCAGTTGAAATCTTCATTCGGATCATGAGGTTAATCAGGAGCGATTGTGCGAATCATTGCAATGTCTCGAGAAGATTGTGTTGAGCTACTCGGCCGGGTTTCATTAGGCAGGCTGGGATGCGCGTTAGATAACCAGCCCCATGTAGTGCCTGTTCGCTTCTCCTATGCGGATAACAGTGTCTACATGTTCTCGACGGTTGGTAAAAAGATAAATTGGATGCGGAAAAATCCCAAAGCCTGCCTTCAGGTGGACGAGATTGGCAGTGGATCGAACTGGTCGAGCGTGATCGTGACCGGAAAATATACCGAGTTGCCGGAGGACCGCCATGCTGCGGCCCGGGAGCGTGCTCTTGAAGCCCTGTCGCAGTATTCCGACTGGTGGAGCATTCCGTTAGCCGAACGGCGCGAGACGGTTAGCGACCCGGCGATTGAGCCCGTGTTCTTCCGCATCGATATCGAATCTATTAGCGGAATGCGCGCCCTTCCAGAAGCGTGAAGATCGAGGTTCACAGCCGCGAAAGAGCATTGCTCAGACTCATTCCCGACCCTGTCGCTTCAGGAAGCCTTGGCTAGCGCGCTCGGAGCCTTTAACTTCAACCAGCTTTCCTGAGCGCACATCTTAAATAAAATCGCGTAGATAAAACCGCCGGCGGTCTCGATAACACGATCGCTATCAACTTCCCACTAAATCTGCTCCCCATTTCGGGGGCCTGGCTAACGCCCGTCTAGGTTGCTTCGCATCTCTTCGGCCTGATCGAATCTAAGAGCGTACTTCTCTCCGAAAAACTGGATTTCAGAGATAGATCTGGTCCCGTCGGTCCCCTTGTTTTCCATAACTCGGTTGTCTTTCGGAGGAGTGACGGCAATCACATGGGCGGGCGCCGTCGCAACCACCTTGTGGCCTCTTTTTACTGTCACCGAAGTAGCGTCTCCGGTTCCTGACCAAATCACCTGGTACCTTCCGGCAGGAAGTTGTTGCCCATCGAACATTACGGTCTCGCTGACCGTGAAATTGCCTGTTCTTGATGACTGGGCAAGCGCGGATAAGGAGAAAAAGTTGAACACTAATACGACGCAATACAGCAGGTGGCGGGATTTTTGTAACATATGTGGTTTCCTCGATTTCGTGAAGTGAATCGCAATTACTGAAATCGAGCTTCGCCCCACTGCGCTGATATGTCTTTCACTTTCTTGCTTATCCCATGGCAGCAAATCTTGCGGCAGTCACCGAACATGAAAAAGAAGGAAACCCAGGGAGGAAGAAAATCAGCACGACAAAGTTGCCCGAGTGCCGCCAGCAAGCGAGCAAGCGTTACGCTGTCCGTCCGCCGCACGAACCTCGGCAATACAAAAGCTTTATTGCACGATTAGCGTATAAGGGCCCGCGTTGTGAACGGTGGTCGCTTCGGTCACACTCACCGTTGCGGTGTAGGTTCCCGGAATTGTCGGCTTCTTCAAGGTGACGACTCCAGTGGAAGTCTTAGACGCGTCGGCTTGTGATGTTGCTGTGATGATGGCCGAGGCCGGAAGCCCCGCCGCGACTGGCGGGGCAGTGAAATTACCGCCAGCGTCGATTGTGCCTGCTCCGGCGGGGGAGACAGTCCAACTCACGGCCGTGTTGTTCGTGTTGCCCACGCTCGCCGTAAAGGCTTGTGTGGATGATGGCCATCCGGTGTTGTTTGGCCAAAGGCTGGCCGATGCTGGACTCAACGCGACGGTTACCGGTGGCCTGCTTCCTCCACCGCAAGCGATGAACGTGGCGAGAACCGCCAGCGCCAAGCACGTAAACATCGCGGATGATTTAGGCACTCTTCGCCCCCAGAAGCCAAGCGCTACCACACCTGCGAGCGGCAAGGTGAAAGGCAGCCACGGGGAACGACTATCGGAGCGTTGGCGTTTTACTGTTCCACCTGGAATCTGGTTCGGCCCCGTAGTCGCAATAGTCAGGTTAACGGTCTGTGTGCCAGTCGTACCTGACGGAATTGAAGCGGGTGTGAACATGCAACTGCTGGTCGCGTCGATTCCTGAGCATGCAAAAGTGACGTCAGTCGCGAATGTGCCGGCCGGAGTGGTTGAAGTCACGGTAAACGCGTACCCGGTGGCAGAAATGCCTGCTAGCACTGTTGCCGACGAACCACCAGTATTCGCGAGCGCAAAGTCGGGAGCAATCACCGTGACCACAGCCGGCGTCACAGATGTTGAAGGCGCGTTGTTACCGTCGCCAGCGTAAGCGGCGGTTATGTTATCGACGCCTACCGGAAGACTGGTCGTAGAAAAAGTAGCCAAGCCGTTCGTGGCAATCACCGAAGCGAGCGGCGTCGAGGAACCATTCAGGAAGAAGTTAACAGTGTTGTTAGCCGAGGTTGGGCTGACATGCGCCGTCAGAGTAACATTTCTGCTGAAGATCACACTCGTCGGTGAAGCTTGAATCGTGATGCTGCTTGGCGTTCGTGAGGCCGCCCAAGCGATTGCCAGATTGTTCACATCAACCGAACCGAGGCCGGTAACCAGGTTGTAGCCCGTGCTCGCGTCAGCATTCGTAGCAAGGTAGCCCATGGTTCCACCGGACGGGCATTGCAGAGCGACCGGCTGATTGGACGGTGTTCCCGGTTGGCAGTAGGCCGTATTATCGGCTGGGGCGTTCAGAGCGGCTGTTGACTGGTGGAACGCCGATGGAGTGGTTTTGGCAAGCGAATATAAAGTTGGATTGATGTTGCCCAGTCCGGGATTGTCAATTTTTAGATATTGGTTAAGCAGGGTTACGATGCCGGCAAAAATCGGCGTCGAAACCGAAGTGCCTCCGAACACCGAAAAATATGTCTTCAGTGCATTTGGAACTCCGCTCGCGCAAGAACTTGCATTGCTCGTCCCACCGACTTCGAATTGCGGTGTGCAAACGATGTAGCCAGGGAAATTAGGAGAGGCTAGCAAAGAGACATCAGGCACAAACCTACCCGCGCTCTGGTTAGGAATGGTGACGGTCTGATAAGCAGGTTTCGCAAAGCCGGCGCTGCAAACCTTATTTGTGCCTACTGTCGTGCAGCCGCTGACGCCGCCGCCCGTTGCGGAAAGCCAGAAATCCTCCTGTGTGGTCTGCGCGTTGGTGATCGGTACGCTTCCGGCCTGTGTGGGATGACAATTTGGATTTATAGGGTCGGACGCACAAAGTGCACCAATCTCAGTGTCGTCGTTCCACGCCGTTTCCGGGATGTAGGAGACAGCCGATCCGCCGTTCCCGTCGTTGCTGGGATTCCAGAACGTGCTGGTGTACTCCCCAATTGGAATCATCGTTCCGCCTACTCCAGTCACTTCCGGGCTACTGGAGGGATAGCTCACAGCCAGGCCCAGGCTGGCTCCTGGAAAGGGGCGTGTATTCGTAGGAGGAGAATTATCGCAACCCGCAGCGCCAACGTCTCCGCTTGAGTTCAGGAACGTTATGCCTTCGGAATTGGCCAGTTTCAATTCTGTTTCATCGGCGGACGTCAATCCACTCATTGCTTCGTCCAGTTCGCAAAATCCGTAGCTCAGCGTGATCACTGGTGCAAGATTGTTATCGATTGCGTAGTAATACGCGTCAAAAACGTCACCGGCGGTTCCACCAGAATTGACGTAAATAATTTGCGCATTCGGCGCCGTGGCTCCCGACCACTCCAAGTCGAGATCTGCTTCGGGAAGGTCATCATTCTGAAAAGGATTCACTCCAGGGTCTGGCCCATTCAGTACATAGCGGAAATTTGAAGTGTTGCAGGAGGTGGTGATGAGCCCGTTGGCATCGGCTATGCAGTTAATCGATGGAAGATTGAATGCTGCCCGAAATGCGTTAAGGTCGGCGAGATAGACATCGGTGCGTCCCATTACGGCAAGCTGTTCTCCGCTGCCATCAATGCCGGCCGCGTAAAGCGGCTGAATGTCGTAGATGGTGGTGACGTCCCCGGGGGCGATAAACAATTCGTTGCCGCCCGTCGTCACCGGAAGCGTGTAATCAGGCTTCTGTTTAACCAAGTGGGACTTCGATCGAAAGTCGCTCAAGCCGCGCACACCGGTTACCACTGCAGAAAAGCTGGAGGGGACGGCTGGAGATGAGATGTTCGCGAAGTGCGATTCCCCCCCAACATCAAACTTGTGCAGCTTCGTCTGAAACGCCTTTTCAACCTGAGAAGCCGTGCCGCTAAAAGCGATCCAGTTGCGGCTCCGTGCCACGGTATTGACCGTGAAACCTTGAGCGCGCAGCCAAAAAGTTAGCTTTTTGATGTCCGCCGCGTTTAGCCCAAACTGATCAGCGAACTGCTCCGGAGTTAGCCAGCGATGATAAAGGGGTGAACGCGGATCTTGCTGCTGCGCTAGAAGCTGATCGAGAGCCTTTTGCTGACTTGAAGAAGGAGCCGTTAGCAGTGTCATGTAATTCAGCTTCAAAGCGGGATCAACCGGGCCGCGATCAAACTCAGGTATAGCTTTAGCTGGAACACCTGCGGAAAGTCTGACGCGTTGTTCCGAAGCGGCGCTGCCATTGATGCGATCCTGCACGGCCATGAGTGGTATGGAGAAGAGTGCGAGCGCAAAGACGGCTGTAAATATTAAAGAGCCAGATAAAGAAGAAAATAAAGAGTCAAAGACGGATAGAAGCGTCGCGCGCGTACGTCGCATGAATTCTCCGTGCCATTCCAGGTAGGGTTGGTGAAGGTTGGCCTATTATGGTTCGTCCGCCATGGCGGAGGCAAGGCTTTAGTTACCAAAGTTACCTACCTTAGTACGATGCCAGAGTCCGAATCTTATAGGTAAGTTACGGCTTATTTAGTAGCTAGGTCGCTCGTACGAGTTAGACCTCTGCCAGCTCTTCTTCCAATAACTGCTTGTTGTAGAGCTCGGTGTAATAGCCATTGAGGGAGATGAGTTCATCGTGGGTACCGAGTTCGACGATGCGCCCTTGATGCAAGACGGCGATGCGGTCGGCATTGCGAACCGTGGAGACTCGGTGGGAGATGAAGATCGTGGTGCGTCCGCGCATGATCTCGCGCAGGTGATTCAGTATCTTGTCTTCGGTATGAGTGTCGACGCTCGACAAGGCGTCATCAAGAATTAGAATGCGCGGGCTGCGGAGAATTGCGCGGGCAATGGCGGTGCGCTGCTTCTGGCCTCCGGAGAGCGTGATGCCGCGTTCGCCGACAGTCGTCTCGTAGCCTTCAGGGAAGCTTTCGATATCATGCGCGATGTTGGCAGCCTCGGCGGCGGCTCGAATGTCTTCAAGAGTCGCTTCGCTCGTTTCTTCTTTCACCCCAAACGAAATGTTCTCGCGGATGGTTGCGCTGAAGAGGAACGTTTCTTGCGGCACGAAACCGATCTGGCGCCGCAAAAAATCCATTGGAAATTCGCGTATAGGGCGGCCATCGATCAATACCGCGCCCGATGCGGCGTCGTGGATGCGAGGAATCAAATTCACCAGCGTCGTCTTGCCCGAACCGGTAGGCCCGACAATTGCCAGGCTCGATCCGGCAGGTACTTTCAAGTTAACGTCCTTCAGGACAGGCACGCCGTCGTAGCTAAAGTTGAGATTACAGAATTCGATTTCGCCAGAAAAACCGGGCGCTCGGCTGATCCGATCATCGAGTGGTCGGCTATCGTGCGCGTTAGTTTTGCTTTGTTGAATTTCAGCCAAATCAGCCGAATCGACGACCCGATCGGCGGATGATTTTCCGGCATCGCGTATATCCGGAGCTTGAGTCAGAATTTCATTGATCCGGACCATCGAAGCAGTCCCGCGTTGGAAAAGGTTAATGACCCACCCCAAAGCAATGACCGGCCAGGTCAACTGCACCATGTAGGTGTTGAAGGCGACGAAATCGCCGACGTTCATCTTGCCGTTAAGAACCTCGCGGCCGCCCAGCCACAATACAATTACAACTGCCGCGCCCAGCATGAGTTCCAGCGTCGGCCAAAGCATGCCCATCAAACGAACAAGGCCAAGGCTTCGGCGGATGTATTCCTGATTCGCATTCTCGAAAGCCGCAATCTCGGACTGCTCCTGCACGTAGGCTCGAATCACGCGGGCGCCTGAAAAATTCTCCTGGGCGCGGGCCGAGATATCCGAGAACATCGCCTGAATCCGCTCGAATCGCTCGTGGATACGGCGTCCGAAATATTGGATCACCACGCTTGCAATCGGTAAGGGCAAGAACGCATACAGCGTGAGCTTGGGGCTGATCGCGAGCATGAAGAACAACGCGCCCGCGGTGAACACGAAGGTGTTGGCCGAGTACATGATCGCGGGCCCCAGCAATTGCCGGACAGCGTTGAGATCGTTAGTGGCGCGAGCCATGATGTCGCCGGTGCGGTTGCGCTGATAATACGAATAGGAGAGTCGCTCAAGATGCGCAAATAAATCGTTGCGCAGATCGAATTCGATGTCGCGGGAAATTCCGATCATGACCCAGCGCGTCAGGAACTGAAAAGTTCCCTTGACCAGGGCGATGCCCAGAATCGCCGCGCAATACGTGAAAAGTTTTTGGCGGGTAACGCCGGTATTCAGATCGTTAATTGCTCGGCGCAGGACTTGCGGAAAGAGAACCCAGACGCCGTTATTGAATAGAACGCATATTCCGCCCCAGAACAGCCCTTTGCGGTAACGCTTGAGATACGGAATGAGCGGACGAAGATTCTTCGGAACCATGGTTGTACTGAACACCGCGTCTTAAAACGCCATTTCTTTTAGATGAGATTGTAGCAGCGCCCGTCTGCGCTTTTTGCGGCAACGGAACCAGGGAGACGAGCGCTGCTGTCAACAACACTCCAGTACCAATGGATAGAATGCCGGCGGTGAGCATCAATCCGGAATACAAGAAGTCAACACTTTCCAGTTGCGGTCTCCGTTTGCGTGAAGCAGCTAAGGCAGAGCAGCTAAGGACCAAAAAAAAGCCGGGTGTGCGGAGGTTGGAGATTCCGCACCACCCGGCAAGGAGAGAACTCGAGAAACTTATTCGGACGGAGGCGGCGCCATGTGCTCATGCATATGCGATGCGTGTTTCGCCTCAAACTCGGCAAGCTTGGTTTTCTGCTCCGGCGTTAGAATCTGCATCATTTCAGACTTGATGCGCGCATGCAGAACTTCCATCTCAATATTAGTTTGCGCATTCTGAGTCGCTAGGGCCCGGGTCTTGGCTTCGTCGAACGGCCCAGCGTTTTCCAGCGCACGCTCAGCCTCATGGTACTGATGCATCTGTTGCTTCAAGGGCTCCATGGCAGGCTTTTCTTTTTCCCAAATAGCCTTTGCCTGGGCTTGTTGATCGGTGCTGAGGTCAAGATAATGCGTAAAAAAACCGAGCATATGATGGAAGTCGCCGTCTGGACCTCCGTGCCCGTGCATACCTTGCGCAATGGCGGCTGCGACCGCTAGAAGTACGGCCGCGCCGATGGTGAGAATTCGGATACGTGTAGATTTCATTGTTGCTCCTTTGTCGATCTCCTGGATTTCGGGAGGCAGCCCGACCATCTATGAAGATAAGAACACCGATTACTACGGACCGGCGGTAAAGAGTCAGTCAAACGGAGTAAAGATTTGTAACGCATGGGCGGCAGATGACGCGATATGTTTCTACAATTCTTTACTGCATAACAAAAACAGGTGATAGATGATGAAGGCAATGGACCATATATTGATCGTCGATGACGACACTGAGCTCTGCGCTCTGGTGCAGGAGTATCTGACTGCCGAAGGCTTCACCATGAAGGCGGTGCATGACGGCGAGAGTGGTTTACAGCAGGCATTGACCGGCGAATACACGCTGGTCGTTCTCGACGTGATGCTTCCGGGAATGAACGGCTTCGAGGTTCTGCGCCGCATTCGCAGCGTTTCAAAAATCCCTGTGTTGTTGCTAACCGCACGCGGCGAAGACGTCGACCGGATTGTCGGGCTTGAGATCGGTGCCGACGACTATCTGCCGAAGCCCTTTAATCCTAGAGAATTGGTGGCGAGAATTCGAGCAATTCTTCGGCGCACGAAACCGGCCAGCGCGAGTGATGAGGTGCCCGAGGTTTTGACTGTGGGAGACGTGGAACTCGATCCCGCCGCGCGCAGTGTGCAGCGCGCCGGCCAGCCGGTTGACCTCACCTCGGTTGAATTCAACCTGCTTGAAGTTTTGTTGCGCGAGGCAGGCAGGGTGGTGACCCGCGAGCGTTTAGTGAATGCCGTCCTCAGCCGCAAATTCATGCCCTTCGATCGCAGCATCGATATGCACGTCAGCAAGGTGCGCCGAAAGTTGGGCGACTCAGAAGATGACGGCGATCACATCAAGACGATTCGTGGGGTGGGGTACATGTTTGCGCGGCCTACCAAAGTCAAGAAACTGGAAACTAACTAGAAGCCTCAAGCCAACGGTCAGGCCAACGCCAATCAGCCAACGCCAATCAGCCGATGCCAATGAGCGACGCCAAGCAACGCATCACAGTACCGCATGGCGGTGAACGTAGCAGCGACCTATAGATGAAAAGCCTTTTCCTCAAAATCTTCCTCTCCTTTTGGCTCGCGCAAGCCCTTTTTCTTGTGCTCGCGATTCTAGCCACCATCGCGTTACGTCCTGCGCTCCGCGGGGTGGAGGGGGAAGGTCCACAGATTTTGGCAGAAACCGTGAACGCCTACCAGAGTTCCGGCGAGCGTGGCGCGCGAGACTATCTCGACCAGATTTGGCATTCGCAGCATGTTAGAGCGTTCGTGTTTGACCCACAGGGGCGAGAGGTTTCAGGCCGCCAAGTCCCGCCGTGGATCGAAGACTCGCGCCAGGGACGCACTCCAGGATACGACGATCGCGCGAGTGCGTCTGGCAACGGTTCTCATGACGCATTTGCTGCGGGTTCACATCTCCACCATCGAGGATGGATCGATAACCTGATGCCCGACCGCATCATCCGGCGTGCGATGACACTGGACGGGAAGCGCTACACCCTGATATTGGAGCTCCCACCCGGCCCCCAAGTATTTTTTGGTCATCATGACATCCCCGTCCTGGGGATCGCGATTGCCGTGCTGACCTCGGGGCTCATGTGTTACCTGTTGGCATGGTCGATGACCACCCCAGTCCGGCGTTTGCGTACTGCGGCGCAGAACCTCGCTTCCGGAGACTTGTCTGCGCGAACAGGCGCTCCGGCAACCGGGCGCCGGGACGAGCTCAGCGAGTTGATGCGCGACTTCGACCGCATGGCCGAGCGCATCGAGAGCTTGGTTGAATCGCAATCTCGTCTGCTGAAAGATGTATCGCACGAGCTGCGCTCTCCGCTCGCTCGCTTGAGTGTTGCACTCGGCCTCGCTCGGCAAAGAGTCACGCCGACGGTTGCCCCCGAGATTGAAGGAGCTCTCAACCGTATTGAACTTGAGGCCGACCGCCTGAATCAACTCATTCAGCGCTTGCTCACAATCTCCCGTCTCGAGTCAGGCACAGACGGCTTGCCGACCACAAAATTCTCTCTTCGCGAAATGGTCGAACAGGTCGCCTATGACGCGGACTATGAAACTCCGAAACGCGGCTGCCAGGTGATCGCCGGTTCCGATGAATTCCTGGTCGAAGGCAACCCCGAACTCCTGCGAAGCGCGGTCGAGAATGTAATAAGGAACGCCACGCGTTATACTTCAGAAGGCACAAAGGTGGATGTGCGACTGGAGCGGCACCCGGCTACGAGCGGCAGCGGCGAAGAAATTACCATCCGCGTTCTTGATTCAGGTCCGGGCGTCCCCGCAGAAGCGTTGGAAAAGATATTTCAACCTTTCTATCGCTTGGACGATGTCCGCAACCAGCAGACTGGCGGAGCAGGCCTGGGCCTCTCCATCGCCGAGAGGGCGGTTAAATTGCATGGCGGGCGGGTTCACGCATCCAACCGCAAAGAGGGTGGCTTAGAGGTTGAAATCCGGATTCCATCTGTTGCTGGGTTTGCTCTTCCCACTCGTTCCTGATACACAAATTATTTCAGCCACAAACTTAACCTCCTGACGGTGGCGCAAAAAAATCGCCCCGCGGGAGGGAAGCGTCCGGGAGAGTTGATGTCAAAGAAAATTAACGGAATTGTAGCGCTTGCGGCGATTTGCTCCCTCAGTATCTTTTTGCTGAGTTGCGGTAGCTCTTCTTCGCGCCCCTCGGGCTTGTTGTATGTGCTGACGCAAGGAATCAACGGCGGCGGTGACAACGTCAGCTCTTTCGCGGTTGACTTCAGAAGCGGCAACTTGTCGCTGATCAATGCGAACGCCACCACCTGCGCAGCCGCTAATACATGTGGACTTCCGCTTCAGATTCTGCTCGATCCAAGCGCAACAGTCGCGTTCGTGCTCAATCAGGGCAGTCCCTGCACCCCGACCCCAACCTGCACGCCGAGCGGGACGATTCCGCCGACAATAAACTCTTATACAGTGAATTCCGATGGCAGCCTTTCCGCTCCTTCGACCGCGGCGACCCTTTCAGCCGGGGATACCGCAATTGCAATGACGCGCGATTCGAGCGGCACTTTCCTGTTCGTCATCACTGCATCGCCACAGTTGCTCGTCTACAACATGAAGTCGGGATCCACCAGTCTGACCCTGGCGTCGAGCCTCGCTTTAACCAAAGTTCCAAGCGCGCTTTCGGTCATCTCTTTTACGGCATCTGGATCTTCTTCCGCCCAGGAATATCTTTACGTCACTAATAATCACGATAACTGCACCGTCGCTTGTAATCCCTTTCACAACGACAACACGCTAAGCGCTTACAGCGTCGGATCGAGTGGGACGTTGACCGAGCTGCCAAATTCTCCGTATGCAATCAACGCCGTAAATCCGATCTCGGTAGTTGCGGTCAATACAAATCCCGCGGGCCAGAACACCGGCGGAATTTTTATTTATGTCGGCAATCAGGATCCAAACGGCGGCCACGTTTACCCCTACGAAGTTTGCACCGTCGTCAACGCGGTCTGCACTTCTACGGATGTTGCTGGCGGTCTCGTCATTCCGCTTGGAACTTGCCCTGATATCTCATGCCAGACTCCTCCGACTACGGTTGGCCAAAGGCCGGTAGCAATGCTCATCGATCCGACGAACAATTTTCTGTATGTCGTGAGTGAAGGTTCGAATGCGATTTATGGATTCCGAATCAACACCGCGGCGGGCAACCTGTCGCCGCTCACTCCCGCCTCGCAGTCGACCGGCTCACAGCCTGTCGCTCTCGCTTTGCAACCGCCAGTCGGATCGAGCGCCGAGTTCATTTACGTCTCAAATAGCGGATCGAGCTCGATTTCCGGATACAACGTCAGTACCACCACTGGAGCAATGAGCAATCCAATTACGGTTACGAGTCCTTCTACTCCGAGCGGGCTGGTTGCGCGATAAGCCGCGATAAGCAGTCACAAGCAATGACAAGCAGTCACAAGCAATGACAAGCAGTAACGAGCAATCACAAGCAATGGCCGCCAGCCTTCCAAAATAGATTTGAGCCGAACAGGAACCAACAGCCGGAGCGTTGCGCTCCGGCTTTTTTATTTATCGCTGAGCTTGCTTGCCGCTCGGGGGCAGGACCTCGGCAGAAGCCGGTTCATCTTCATCAACACCGATGCCGAATAGCGCCGCTTGCTCCGCAGCGTGTTCGCGCATCTGGCGCAATTCTTCTTCTTCGTCGACAACTCCGACACCCTCCGGCTGATCTTGTCGGCGCTGAGTCTTTTTCTCGTTTTTATCGCGTTGTTTTTGCTGGCGTGCCTGCTCTTTCTGGCGTTTGGAAAATGTTGATCGGCCTCGTGGCATTCGCAGTTCCCCCCATTGATCTGATTTCTTATCTAATCTCTTATCTAAATTTCTTATTATGACCGGCTACGTAGATGCTTTGTAGAAGCAGGCAAATTCCGTCTTTATGTTGCTCAACCGGAGGCTAAACGGTTGCGTCCGCTTCGAGCGTTACTCTAGTATAACCTCGAAATTAAATCGCGGACTATACCCGTCGCCGCGCGTCTGCTTAAGCAACGCAAATTTGCTGCAGATTGACAGCTCTTTGCGAAGCGTCCTATACTCCAGCGCTGCGCGAAACTCCTCGTGCCTCCGGAGATATCATCATGTTGAAGCCATCATTGAAGCGATCATCAAAGCGATCATTGATCCGATCATCGACTCACAGCCTGCTCGCTCTTGCCGTTTTATTAAGTGTGTCTTTTGCTAGTGTGTCTTTTGCCAAAGACAAAGACATAGACAAAGACCACGGCAAACTCGGTCAGCCCAAGCTCAAAACGCAGAACAGCGGCACCACTCAAGGATTGATTGCAGTCAGTCCTGTAGATTCGCGAGTCGTGTGGGCGTCCGGACGTGGCGGCACATTTCTGCTGACAACCGATGGCGGCGAGCATTGGAAGGCGGGAGTTGTGCCCGGAGCCGAAGCATTGCAGTTTCGCGATGTGCAGGGAGTGAGTGAAAAAGAGGCTTATCTGCTATCGATCGGCAATAATCCGACCGACTTTCGTATTTATAAAACCGAAGACGGCGGCGCCACCTGGAAGATGCAGTTTCAGAACCATAACCCCGGCGCATTCTACGATTGCTTTGCTTTCTGGACGCCTGCGCGTGGAATCTCGCACAGCGACTCAGTGAATGGAGTGTTCCCCGACCTGCGGACGACTGACGGAAGACACTGGCAGAACATCAGCAGCAATATGCCGCCCGCACTTCCCGGCGAAGCGTCGTTTTCCTCGAGCGGCACTTGCGTTGCGACGGAAGGGGAAAACAATGCCTGGATTGCAACCGGAGGCGCGGCTATCGCTAGAATCTTGGCCACAACCGACGGAGCGAATACCTGGAATGCCTACGACACTCCAATCGTCAGTTCGCCGAGCGCCGGCGCTTTTACGGTTGATTTTCGGGATGCGTTGCACGGAATTGTTGGCGGCGGCGATCTTGATCCAACTGATCCCAACAACGCGAGAACCGCCACCTCAGACGATGGTGGCAGAACCTGGAAGCTGACGAGCGCTCCGCCTGTCACGGGAGCTATCTTTGGATTGAGCTATGTTCGCGATCTCTCGCGTCGGCATGATCATGGCCGCGGTCTTGGCCGCGGTACTGTTAACGGCGGATCCGATGATGGCGATGCCTCGCGAGCCGTGGTGATCACTGCCAATACAGGAGGCGCCGCATGGACTCCCGACGAAGGAAACACTTGGTTTGCGCTTCCCGGAGTCACTGGCTATTGGGCCGTTGCGTTCGCGAGTGCACACGATGGATGGCTGGTCGGAGCCAACGGCACCATTCTCAAAATCAGTTTTTAAAACCAACAAGCGCATGTCCGCGAAGTCCGGTTGAAAGTCCGCTCCGAAGGTCCGTGAGAAGTACAGTGAGAATTTCCGTGATAAGTTCCGTGATTGGATCGCAACGGTAAATTTCTGCGCCGTCTGAGATCCATCCGTGCGTGTTCCGTTAGGAATCCGCGAGCGCCACTCCCGTCGGGCCGATCGTCGTTTGCTACGTTGAGCAACAGCGTGCTACCATCGATACGTTAATAAAACGAAAAAGAGACAGGAGTGCTACAGGTAAGTGTTAGCCAGAGAGCAAAAGCAAACCGTCGTTGACACGTATCGCACACACGCTACCGATACTGGTAGTCCGGAAGTTCAAATTGCGCTATTGAGCGAACGAATCGGTCAATTGACGGAACACTTCAAGACGCACCAGAAAGACCATGGCTCGCGCCGCGGACTTCTCATGATGGTGAGCCGGCGACGAAGCCTGCTCGACTACCTGAAGAAGTACGACTCGGAACGGTATAAAACCGTCATATCCAAGCTCGGCATCCGCAAATAAGCGCGACCGGTTCCGTGCGGAATCGGTCTTCACTACTCCCGAGAGCCTTAGCAAAGTGCGTACCCAACCGCCGCCTGGTATCCGCCTGACCTACGCGTACCCCGCGCCCGCGCGCATGCCTTCCTGCCCCTACAAAAGGATGAATATCTATGAAGCCTGAAGCCACAAAAGTTTCCGTCGAAATCGCGGGCGGAAAACTACTTACAATTGAATCTGGAAAATTAGCGAAACAAGCGGGCGGCTCTGCCGTTGTGCGATTTTGCGATAACGTGATTCTCGCCGCCGCCACCGCCAACCCCGAGCCGCGCCTCGGTATCGATTTCTTTCCCCTCACTGTTGATTATCGCGAATACACTTACGCTGGCGGACGCATTCCCGGCGGATTCATTAAACGCGAAGGCAGAATGAGCGAGCGCGAAGTTCTTACCAGCCGCCAGATCGATCGGCCGGTCCGTCCAATGTTTGCCGATGGTTTTAAAAACGAAACGCAAGTCATCGCATTTGTCCTCTCCGCCGATACCGAAAACGATCCTGATGTCTGCGGCATCAACGCCGCTTCAGCCGCTTTAACCATCTCTGACATTCCATTTCTGGGACCGATCGGCGCGCTTCGCGTCGGACTCGTCGATGGCCGCTTCATCGCCAACCCCACTTACACTGAAATGCGCGATGGCCTCTTGAACATCATGGTCGTCGGTACCTCTGAAGCGATCGTGATGATCGAATCGGGCGCCAAAGAAGTGAAGGAAGAAACGGTGGTAGACGCGATTGAATTCGCGCACACCGAAATCAAGAAAATTTGCGCGGCGATCAACGAACTGCGTGAGAAGGTCGGAAAGCCGAAGCGCAAAGTCACCGCTCCCGAATTCGATGAGAAATATTACAAGAGCCTCGATTCGAAAATCGGTAAACGTCTTGCCGAGAGCCTCGATACTAAGAAGCATCCAAAAGCTGTGAGCCACGAACTTGTTCGTTCGCTCGAAAAAGAATTGTTGGGAGCGATTCCCGCTGAAGACCTCGAAGGCAAAGCAAAGCTGAAAGAGTATTACGAGAAGATGCGCGAGCGTATCTTCCGCGATCAGGTGATCGATCACAAACGGCGGCCGGATGGACGCGATTTCGATCAGATTCGCGATATCTGGATCGAAGCTGGAGTCCTTCCGCGCGCCCACGGCAGCGCCGTCTTCACTCGCGGCGAAACGCAAGCGCTTGTGACTACCACTCTCGGTACAAGCGACGATATGCAGCGCTTGGAAGGCTTTCAAGGCGAGGCCAAAAAGCGGTTCATGCTTCACTACAACTTTCCGCCGTTCTCCGTTGGAGAAGTTGGATTTATGCGTGGCGCTGGCCGTCGCGAAATTGGGCACGGTGCTCTGGCAGAGCGTGCCGTTTCAGCCGTCCTCCCCACCGAAGAGAACTGGCCGTATGCGATGCGCGTCGTCTCCGACATTCTGGAGTCGAACGGATCGTCATCCATGGCGACCATCTGTGGCGCTTCAATTTCGTTGATGGACGCTGGCGTTCCGCTCAAGGCTCCCGTCGCGGGCGTTGCCATGGGGCTGGTGAAGGAAGGCGAGAAGTACGCAATTCTAAGCGACATTGCCGGCGCCGAAGATCACTACGGCGACATGGATTTCAAAGTGGCCGGAACAAAAGACGGCATCACCGCATTGCAAATGGATATCAAGGTTGCGGGCATTACTTCGCAGATCATGCGGGAAGCGCTCGCTCAGGCACAACGTGGACGACTCTTCATCCTCGAAAAAATGGACGAAGTTCTTACCGAGGGTCGCGTCAAAGTTTCGAGCTATGCACCCCGCATCTATACCCTGCAGATTCCGGTCGATAAAATTCGCGACGTGATTGGGCCGGGCGGCAAGATGATTCGCAGCATCATTGAGCAGACCGGGGTAAAGATCGACGTCGAAGACTCCGGCAAAGTGAACGTTGCTTCGAACGATGAAGTTTCCGCGAACAAGGCTTTGCAGATCATTCGCGATCTGACCGCATCTGCTGAAGTAGGGAAGACCTACCTCGGAAAAGTCAGCCGCCTGGCGGATTTCGGCGCATTCGTCGAAATTCTTCCCGGCCTCGACGGACTGCTCCACATCAGTGAAGTTGCCGAGCATCGCATAAAAGATGTTCGCGACGAACTGAAAGAGGGCGATCAGGTTCTCGTCAAAGTGCTCGCAGTCGAAGGCAATCGCATCAAGCTGTCGCGCAAAGCCATTCTGAAGGAGCAACGCGCGAAGATGGGTGGGCCGCCTCCGCCTTCAGACGGAGACGATGGTGATGGTTCTGCTTCCGAAATGTCCCATAGTGCATCGTCGCAAGGAACTTCGCAAGGAACCTCCCAAGGAACTCCGCAAGGAACTCCGGTAGCAGTGTTTGAAGGGGGAGCCGATTTCGATGCCGACGATGAGCCTAACTTTAATCGCGTAGATGGAGTAGGTGTTTCCGTCGACGCTAGCGCAGCCCGTCCAGAAGGCGGAAGCCGCGAAGGCCGTGAAGGACGCCCCAGTGGCGGAGGCGACAAAAACCGTCGGCGACGCGGTCGCGGTGGCCGAGCTCCGGGCGGCGGTTCAGGCCACGGAGGCGGTGGCGGTCACTCCGGCGGTGGCGGTCACTCCAGTGGAGGCGGCGGTCGCGGACGGCGGTAGGCGTGGTTTAGCCTCCCACCACCTCTAACAGTGTAAAATTCATAATGAAGGCCGCAGAGATGCGGCCTTTTTTTTGCCCTGATTTTTGGTTTAGGAGGTAAGCGTCTTCCAGCAATAGGCTAGAAAGAAAGTCGCTTGAAGAGGTTTTCGGGAATGTGCTCCACTGCGGTCATCACGAAGCGCCATATCTTCGGAGTGTAAAGAATGTCTGGAGAGCGGCGCTCGAGCGCCTGCGCAATCTCGCGTCCAACACGCTCCGGATCAGTAAAGCGTGTGGCTGTGGCCATATGATCCGTCATCGCGGTGCGTACCGGACCGGGCTTAATCGTGATTACCCGTACACCCGCCGGGTGAAGCCGACTCCGAAGTCCCTGTAAAAATAACGATAGCGCGCCTTTGGCGGACCCGTACACGTAATTCGAGCGTCGTCCGCGGTCCCCAGCGACGGACGTGATGGCTGCGATGCAGCCCGTGCGGCGGCGCTCCAGATCGGCGGCAAAAATGGTTAACAGTGCGGCGGCGCTAACAAAGTTGGTGTTCAGTTCATCAAGCATCGCCTCGACTGATGCTTCCGACTGTTTTTGATCTTGCATGCTGCCATAAGCGAGCAGCACTGTATCGAAATCAGAGAAGTGCTGCCTAACGAAGGCAAAGATATTTTCGTGACTTTGCATTAAAGCCAAGTCGGCGGAGTATGCCAATACCTGCCGCGCCCCTCGAATCGACAGATCGGCCTGCAACTCAGACAGCCGTTCCGGGGAACGCGCGATGAGAAGAAGTTCGCAACCGCGTTCTGCCAGTTTTCTTTGGACCTCAAGCGCAATACCCGAGGTCGCACCGAGCACAACAACTTTCTTCAAACTCCCCGACTTGAGCGCGGCGTTCGTAGTGCTCTCCGTCTCTTTCACTGCAACAGCCGAAATCATCTATTGCGCCCCCGTGACGCGCCGCCAAAGGGACGATGACATTTTTGGATCGACATAAGGGACAAACGAACGCCACCGCGGGAACGACGCCTCAAACATAGCGGGGCTCATGCGTGCGTCCTTCGCGGGATAAACAGCTCCGCCGCTCTGCTGCACGACTTCATCGAGCGAGTCCATCAGTTTCAGAGTCTTCTCTCCGTGCATGGCAAAATCGAGCGCGACCGTAATGCCGGGACGCGCAAACGACAACATTCCCGAGGGTCTCGCGTCGCCGAATTGTTTTAGAACGCCAAGAAAGGAGCCCATTCCGCTGCGAGCAATATGATCGAGCAATTCGCCAATTGCGTCGATATTTTCCGTTGGAATCACGCACTGGTATTGCAGGAATCCCTGCTTCCCGTAGAGAAGATTCCACCTTCCGATGGAATCAAGGGGATAAAAGAACGAATCGTAAGTAACGACTGCCGCGCCTTTTTGAGCCGAGTGCATCTTGAAATAAGAGGCATTGAACGCTTTGATCGAGTATCGGTTCAGCATCCAGGCGGGCAGAGCAAACGGCAGGCTGAGGCCGCGTTTTCGTCGAACCTCCGCACCTCGCGCCGCCGCATGATTGCCACGAAAGAAAATCCCCCTGGGGTTC
>JANYKL010000007.1 GCA_025361625.1 Acidobacteriaceae bacterium | reverse complement strand
GAATAGCGGCATCGTGCTGCCGGGGCAGATGCCCGGCCAGACGGGCATTCCGGGGCAAGCCGGGTTAGGAGGCCCGGGTTCGGGAGGCCAAGCAGCAGGCGCGAACGCTGCCATGGCCGGGGCAATCGGCGCCCTGGCTGCGCAGGCAGGCATGCAACAGGCCGGCGGCGCAGCAGGATCTCCCTTCAACAGCCTCAATAACTCCTCGGACCCAAGTTCGGGATCTGTCGCCAATCAGGGCTCGTCCGGGCCAAATGGTCAAGCTTCTAACGGGTCAGGATCACCCTTTAGCGGCGCAACTTTCGGTGGAGGTCCAATCCTCGGGGTGGCCAGCACCAGCAAAGAAAAGAGTATTCGCGTCTTCGCGGACAAGAACCACTATAAAGACTGGATGTTTGTCTATGTCCCGATGGCGGATCGCGGAGGCCTTCTGGTGGGCCCGATGCAGCCGGGGATGCCTACTGGAGGGAATCTGAATGGCGCCGCCGGAATGCCACAGGGCGCGTCCGGCCAGACATCAGGATTCGGCCAATCGTCATTTGGTCAATCGTCAGGATCCGGCCAATCTTCATTTGGACAATCTTCTTTTGGCCAACCGGGGGGACCCGGGCAGGGGCAGAATCAGGGATTGCAGGGTCAACCTCTAAACCAGTCCAACCCCACCCCGCAAAACAACACCGCGCCACAAGATCAATAAGCCGAAACGAATTGTTTTTGCCAGAGGTGGCCGCGTATCTTCGCGCGACACCAATGAAAAAACCCAGCAAATTGCTGGGCTTTTACCAAATTACACTTGAGGATGTAGCTTTAGACGTTGAAGGAAGAGCCGCAGCCACACGTGCTCTTCACATTCGGGTTCTCGAACTTGAAGCCAGCGCCTTCGAGCGTCTCGATGTAATCGACATTGGCTCCGCCCAAGTACATCAGCGAGGTCGCATCAACATAAACCTTCAGGCCTTCGTAATCGAACACTTTATCCATCATCCCGGCGCCGTTTTCAAATGCCATGGAGTACTGGAAGCCGGAGCACCCGCCACCCACGACAGACAGGCGCAATCCGGATGGAACCGGGTTTTGCTGGCCCATAATCTCTTTCACTTTGGTAATCGCGCTTGGGGTCAGAACGGGAGCCGCCGTTTTGGGTTGCTGGACTTCAGGTGCGGTAGTGGTCGCCATCAGTTAAATCTCCTTAAGTGGTGCATACAGTATAACAAGGTTGGAATCGCCTTAACCAGACTTTTCCAACTTGTTCTGTGATTCTCCTACAGTAATTAGAAGCACCAGTAGTAATTAGATGCGCCCCCGCGAAAGGAAGTCGCGGCACCCTCTTGCCAACATCAGAAACGGGGCTATAATCATCGCCAGTACGGGCCCTGTTCCCGAACGCTAGCGGATACCAGATTGTTTCCGTGTCTACATTGCACTCGGGAGACTCGGTCGATCTCAGCTCCGAGGTGGCACATGTCTCCTATGTTTGGGCTGCTTGTCGCATGGGGAATCGTGACGGTATTGCTCGTCATCCTCCTTATCTACAAAAGCACTCTCACCATGCACGAAGATGATTCCATCTTCCTCAACGAATCAGAATCACAAATGCACAAGGATCAGGTTGCGGTCCTCGAAAAGATGAAGAAGATCAGTCCTTTCGTCAAGGTTCTCGGCGCGTTGTCGGGTGCGATGATCCTGGTGATTGCGGGCTTGTTTGTCTATCAGGGATTGACGGCTTCGACCACGCTGCAATAACAAATTGGGCGGCACCAGCAGACGCGCTGCCCGCCCGGGTAATTTACTGTTGTGCGGCCAGCTCTATTCCGGCTCCGACACGAAGCGGTAGCCGACCCCGCGCACGGTCTGCAAGTGTTTCGGCTGCGAGGGATCTTCTTCGATATACCGTCGCAGGCGCACGACAAAATTGTCGATGGCGCGAGTGTCCGTGTCTTCATGCAATCCCCAAACATCTTCTAAGATCGATTTGCGAGCGACCACGCGGCCTTCGTTGCGCACGAGATAACGCAACAATTCCGCTTCCATTACGGTTAAGTGGATTGTGTTTCCGAAAGTGCGAAGCTCAAGTTCGGAGAAGTCGATCGATTTGCCGGTGAAGGTAAAGACGTCCGCGCCTGCTTGATGCGCCGTTAGCGGCTCAGTCGAGGGTGCGATGTCGCTTGGCGAGGCTCCAACATTTGGAGAAGCGAGCGAAGCCGCCGGCTTCATCCACGCGCTGCGGCGCAATAAGCTCTCGAGCCGCGCTATCAAAATCGCCAATTCGAATGGCTTGGGCAGGTAGTCGTCGGCACCGGAGGCGAAACCCTGAAGCACGTCTTCAGGACGGCCACGCGCGGTCAGCATCAAGATTGGCACGTAAATTTTTTTCTCTCGCAGCGAAGCCGCCACATCGAAGCCGCTCTTTCCGGGAAGCATGACATCAAGGACGATGGCGTCAAACCGCTCTTCTTTTTCAACCAGGCGATCCAGGGCGGCCTCGCCGTCTCCGGCAACCTCGACCGCGTGACCTTCGGCCTCCAGATTAAAGCGGAGCCCGTCGGCTAGGTGAGCTTCATCTTCGACTACAAGAACGCGGCTCATGCCACCTCTCGCGGGAGTTCGAGCGTCACCGTGGTCCCCTTCCCTGCGCCATCGCTTTCGGCAAAGACTCGGCCGCCGTGCCTGCGCGCTATCGAGCGCACGATGAAGAGCCCGAGGCCGGTGCCTGTCACCTGCGACCGGGAGCGCTGCGTGACGCGGTAAAAACGCTTGAAGATTCGTTTCAACTCCTGCTCAGGAATCCCCACGCCCGCGTCACGAACGCGCAGGACGACGCGGTTCTCCTCCCGCGTTTCAAGTTCCACGGAGATGTGCACTCCGTTAGGAGAATATTTGACGGCGTTGTCTAACAAGTTTGATACCGCCGTTCGCAACTCTTCGGGATCGCCCAGCACTCGCACCCCAACTCCCTCGGCGGCCGCGGCCGTTGTGTCTGGTGGAACTGAAGCATCATCTGGCAGTGGGCCGAGGGCCGATGTGCTTGTCCCAGGCAAAAGCTCGCGATATTCGACGTCCTGCGCTTGCAGGTGATGACGGGTACGTGCCAGTTCCAAGCATTCGCGAACCAGTATATTAAAGTCAACCGGCATGCGGTGGGACGACGTTTTCTTGTGCTGCGCCTCTCCGGCCTTAAGAACCTGTTCGACAGTATGCAAAAGGCGATTGGTATCAAGCAGCATCAGTTCGTAAAAATCGCGGCGCTGAGCTTCGCTAACGTCGCGCCGCTGCAGCGTCTGAAGGTAAAGCCGAATCGAGGCGATCGGCGTCTTCAATTCATGCGTCACCGCATTGATAAAGCTGTCATGCTGCTCGTTGCGGCGAATCTCGCGCACCAGGAAAGTGGTATTTAGAACGACACCGGCAATGATGACAAGAAAAAGTATGCCGCCGAAGAAAAGTTTGAGACCTTCCCGCCAATAGAGAATGATCCAACTAACGTTGAGGGCAACCGCCGCAGCAATCAGGCACACGCCCAGCGTAATGAAAAAATAAATCGCCTTCTGGCGGCTGATGATGCGCACAAAGGCATTGTAATGGCTTGAGGGCGAGAAGATGCTGAAGCTAAGAAGAGGCGGGGCTGATGGGGAATTGGGCTGATTTGTACCGTGCCAAGGTATGCGATTGGGCGGCCGCCCAGGACGGGCGACGTCGCCCGTCCTAAACATTACTGGGTGGATTCACTCAGTCGTTGCCGACAGCGGTGGCCATGACTTCAGCGGATTTAACATCACGAGTCAAGGCCGGCTTTGGCGGTAGGTTTTCGAGTTGCACGCGATAGATGTGGCGGGCAAGGCCAAGTTTGTGCAGGGCCCAGATGCCATACCAGTTCATATCGATCTCGTACCACTTCAACCCATGACGCGCCGATACCGGATGCGCGTGGTGATTGTTGTGCCAACCTTCGCCGAAAGTGACCATCGCAACCAAAAAATTGTTAGTCGAAAGATCTTTGGTAGCGAAGCGCCGCGAACCCCAGAGATGCGTAACGGAGTTGACCATCCAGGTCGCGTGCAGTCCGACGACGACTCGCGCAAACACTCCCCAGAGCAGCCATGGTAATCCGCCGATTGCGAACAAGATAATTCCGACGATTATGTTTGAAGTGTAATGGTACTTGGTGAGCCAGACATGAACTTTATCTTTTGTAAGATCGGGAACGTAGCGGCCAAGCGTGCTCGTGTCGTGGTGCATCGACTTGCCGGTCAGAATCCATCCCATGTGCGCCCACCACTTGCCGTCGATTGGAGAATGCGGATCACCCTCGTCGTCGGAGAACTGATGATGGATGCGGTGCGTGGCTACCCAGAAAATCGGGCCGCCCTCGAGCGCGAGCGTAGCGCACCAGGTGAGGAAATACTCCACCCACTGTGGCGTTTTGTATCCGCGATGCGTCAGCAGGCGGTGATAGGCCATGCCGATGCCGAGGCTTCCTGACACCCACCACAAAAACATGGCTACAAATAGCGCGGGCCAGGTAAAGAAAAACAAGGCCGCAATCGCGCCCAGGTGAAACAATCCCATAGCGATGGCGGTTCCCCAGTTGAAACCGTCGCGACTTGCGCGCTCTTTGCGGTTGGTGCCTTCGCCGCCTTCGGTCATCTTGAGCGCGGTCGCTTCACTCGCTCTATCGCGTACGGATTCAGCCATACAATCTCCCTGGTTCACGATCTGATCGTTAGTTTTAGCCCATTAGGAGGACTTCTTCGAGATTATCAACAGTGCAGAGGTTCCGTTGTAATACTTGTGTAATCGTCACTGTGAAAAGAGGTTACGGGCGTAACTGTAACTATTGTTCCAAGGCTCGGTCCCGTCGCGGCGAGTGCCCGGCGAGCGATCCCTGCCGGATCAAAGCTGGCGGAACGCTTAACTCTCGAGGAACAATAGCTTCTCGCCTCAACATTTCTGCGTGCACCTTCCATCAGGTTAGAGTATGGTTTGGCGGGGTCGGCGTGTGGCAGTTCAGCCGTTATCCGTTACGGGGGTGTCATTGAAACAGACTTTGCAACAGGAAGCAGTCTCGACTAAAGGTGTCAGAGGTTTTCTCTTTCCAATCATTTTCATTTCACTATTCACCTTTACGCTGTCGGCGCAGGCCGCGAAGGAGGAGCCTCCGGCGGAATATAAAATTCCTCCCGATGCCGCCGCGAAACATAACCCAATCAAGCCGAATGGGGAGTCGCTCGGGCGTGGTAAGAAGTTATACGGATATGACTGCGCGATGTGCCACGGCAAAGATGGCGACGGAAAAGGCGACATGGCTTCAGACTATAAAAGTGTTACCGATTTCACCGATCGCAGTTCTCTCAAGAGCCGGTCAGATGGGGATTTGTTCTACATTATTCGCAACGGCAAGGGACAGGACATGCCTCCAGAAGGTGACCGCGCCAAAGACGATGACATCTGGCATTTAGTGAACTACATTCGCTCGCTCGGCAAAAAGTAAATTTATCCACTGTGACTCTGCGGCGATTGCAGCCTTCGGAATTCTGTTGATTCCGGCATCGCTAAGCAGTGCCTTTGTTCAACCTATGCTCCGGCCTTAGCTCCGGCTTTGACCTCCACGCCGGCCCATTTTTCGAGCAACGTCAGAGTCGCGGCGTAGTCCAAATCGCCGTGACCTTCTTCGGCCGCCACGTCGTAGACTTCTTCAACGGCTTCGAGGCCGGGCAGGCGCACGCGCGATTCTTTTGCTGCATCAAGCGCGAGGCGAATATCTTTCAGCATCAAGCGCAGGGGGAAATTTGGCGAGAAATCGCGCTGCAAAATAAAAGGAGCCTTATATTCGACCACCCCGGATTTCACCATTGAGGCTTGCACCAAAGGCAACAATTTTTCGATGTCGACCCCAAGTTTGGCGCCTAAAGTAAGCGCCTCGGCGAAACCTTCGTAAATCAACGCGATTTGCAAATTCATCACCAACTTGGTTGATTGCCCTTTGCCGGTAGGGCCCATGTGAAAGGTCTGCTTGCCCATGGCTTCAAACAAAGGTCTCAAGCGAGCGAGTGTTGCTTCATCTCCACCGACCATAAAAATAAGCTGGCCTGACTCAGCCGCGACCTTTGATCCGGTCATTGGCGCGTCAACATAACTCACTCCACTCGTCTTCACGCGCTCAGCAAAGCGCACCGTAGCCGAGGGAGAGATGGTGCTCGAGTCAGCGATGATCATGCCTTGCTTCAGGACGTGCGCAGCGCCGCCGGGACCAAAGAGAACATTTTCAACCGCCTTAGTATCCGACACACACATCCAAAGCACTTCCGCGTCGAGCGCGGCACCGCCTGGAGACGACGCGGTGCGCGCTCCTTGCACCTCTTTGCCGGGACTCCGATTCCAGACCGCAACCTCGTGTCCGGCTTTTACCAGATTCGTGGCCATCCATCGGCCCATAATTCCTAATCCTAAGAATGCGACACGCATCAGCGATCACTCCTCATTTAATATTCTCCCGCATAAGGCGCCGGCAGGGCAGTTGCGGTTATTGCGCGATCATTTAGCTTCATGTGCCCGGACCCAATTAGACTGATTCAAATTAGATATGACGGGCGAAGTGTTGGTCAAGGTAGGCGTTCCATTCATTGGATATTCGCCGCCCGCCGTCTGGATGTCCTTGACGACTTGGCATGCATCCAATGATGCCGGGAAAGAACAGTGCTGCATCGGCAGCAGAGCCGATCATGTTCAGGCTAAGCTAATCACGTACAGCAGAACCGATCGTGTATAGAATGACTGCAAATCGCAACACACCGTGCAGCAGGCCATAGGACGGAAGCAATGTTGAAGGCGTCTCTAAAAAATTCGGCATTGCGCAAGAGAGCCAGTCAGTTCACGCGCCTGGTAAGGCACTCCGCCGTCACGCCGCGTACAGGGCACACACACAAGGCTAAACTTGCGTCCAATGGGGAACTCGGCGTTACTTTCATCGGACACTCCAGTTTTTTCCTGCAAATCGGCGGGCAGAACGTCGTGATTGACCCCAACTTCGCGCACTGGATTTTTGTTCTAAAGCGTCTGCGCCGACCGGGGTTGAACATTCGCGAACTGCCTCCGATGGATGTGGTGTTGGTCACGCACGCGCACTTCGATCATCTTCACAAGCAATCTCTGCGCACCATCGCACGGCAGACGAAGCGCCAGACCGGAACCGCTCCGACCCTGGTCGTTCCGCATCATCTTTTTGATCTGGTTTCTGATTTGGGCTATGAGCGGATTGTCGAGCTCGAATGGTGGAACACCTATCGCCACAGCGGCCTCGACATTACTCACGTTCCGTCGCGGCATTGGGGAGCGCGCATCCTGAAAGACTCACATCGCGGATACGGCGGCTACGTGTTGCGGAGCGGCAAGCATTCCGTATACCACGCGGGGGACACCGCCTACTTCGCGGGCTTCCGCGAAATTGGACGCCGACTCTCGCCGCAAGTCGCGCTTCTTCCGATCGGCGCTTACAACCCCGAACAATTCCGCAATGTCCACACCAATCCCGCCGACGCAACAAAGGCTTTCCTCGATCTAAAATCGCGCTGGATGATTCCGATGCATTACGGCACTTTCCGCCTGTCGCACGAACCAATCGAAGAACCGCTGCAGTTGCTTGAGCGCGAAGCGCAGAAAGCCGGAGTGAAAGATAAAGTTGTAGTTCTTGAGGAAGGCATTACCCGCTTCTTCTAGAGTCATGACCGGAAGAGACTTCCGAACCAAGGACAAGAGTGTCTCGCCCAGATGGCGTCGCGTATGATTCTCTTGATGGATAGGAATGGATAAAAAAGAAATCAATTCGCCGAAACTGACAGCTAATTTTCTCTTCTGGATCTGCGGTGTTGGAGGGCTGTTGCTGGCGTACCTGTTGGCGCACTACGTCTGGCGCGTGATCTAAGGTTCACTGTCAGTTTAAGTCCAGTTGTCCTTGCGTCACCCCGCTCAATTTTCCTGCATCCAGGAGGGCTAGGCGTCGCGGCAGAGGGGCCGATTACCTTGCCTGATTATAAAAGAAACAGTACTTTCGGATGTAACCGGCAGCGGGGTTTGCATCGATTTATGAAGAGGTCGCGGTGGTATACTGCGGTCAGATGGGGTATCTGGGGCCCTCCACGCCCCTGCCCGAGGATCTCGACACATGGCTGGTAGTTCTCCCAATTCACGCTCGCTGTTCCTGGTTTTGTTTGTTCTCTGCTTGTTCGGCTTCCTGGGCATGTTGTTCGCTCAGCGGATCAGCCCCGCCACGACCCCTAGCAGCGATTCCGACGTTCGCGACAGCCTCAAGCAATTTACCGAGGTGTTTGAAAGGGTCGAGGAGAACTACGCAGACCCGGTGAATGTGGATAAGGCGATTTACAATGGCGCGATTCCGAGCATGTTGCATCAACTCGATCCACACTCGAATTTCTTTGACCCGAAATCTTACTCGGCCCTGCGCGAAGAGCAACGCGGCAAATACTATGGCGTCGGCATGACGGTTGGACCGCGCAATAACAAGGTGATCGTTATTGCGCCCTTTGCAGGAACGCCCGCCTATCGCGCCGGCATTCGGCCCGGCGACATCATCGCCGCGATTGACGGCAAAGCCACAGACAATATGAGCACTTCTGATGTAGCCGATCTGCTCAAGGGACCGAAGGGAACGACGGTTCGCATTACGATGTTGCGCGAAGGTTCGGACCATCCTCTGGAATTCTCCGTCATTCGTGACGAGATTCCGCGTTATAGCGTCGACCTGCATTTCATGATCAAGCCGGGTATCGGCTATATGCACGTCTCCGGATTCCAGGAAACAACCGAGCATGAAGTCGCCGAAGCGCTCGACAAGATGGGCGACCTGAAGGGCCTGGTGCTCGACCTCCGCCAGAATCCCGGCGGCCTGCTGAGCGAGGGCGTAGGAGTTGCCGACAAATTCCTGAAGAAGGGTCAGCTCATCGTTTCGCATCACGGACGCTCATCACCGGAGAAGCGCTATGTCGCCCCCCACGGCAATGGCGGCCGAGATTATCCTCTCGTCGTTCTGGTAAATCGCGGAACCGCATCTGCCGCGGAAATTGTCGCCGGAGCAATTCAGGATCATGACCGCGGGCTCATCGCCGGTGAAATTACTTTTGGTAAAGGTCTTGTGCAGACTGTGTATCCGTTGGCCGAGAACACCGGCCTGGCGCTCACGACCGCGCGCTATTACACGCCAAGCGGACGCCTGATTCAGCGCGACTACACAAACCTTTCGCTCTACGACTACTACTACAATCGCGAAGGGGACGATAAGAACGCCAGCCACGATGTAAAGCTGACGGATGGCGGGCGCACGGTCTACGGCGGCGGCGGTATTACTCCCGACGTCAAGCTCGCACCATTCAAGTCGAACAAGTTTCAGGATTCCCTGTTGCAGCACTACGCGATCTTCAACTTCGCGAAGCATTACACGATCAGCCACAAGATCACGCAAGGCTTCGAAGTGGATGATGCAGTGCTACAAGACTTCCGCAAATTTCTCGACAGCGAAAAGGTTCCTTACACGGAACAGGAGTTGATCGAGAGCAACGAATGGCTGCGGTCTAATATTAAGAGCGAACTTTTCGTTGATGCCTTCGGGCAGGAGGAAGGGCTGAAGGTTCGGGCGGAGACCGATCCGGACGTCATTAAAGCTCTCGAGCTAATGCCTCAGGCGCGCGCGCTCGCCGACAACGCACGAAAAGTGGTCGCAGAGCGTAATTCGGCTCCCGTGACGCGGTAGAAAACTCAGTTCTATCCTTATTATCGTCATTCATCTGCAGGGGCACGCCGGGCGCCTTTGCGGGTCCAATCCGTAAACCGCCGTTTCCGTAAAGGAACGATCTTCACCCGGCTCCCGTTCCTTCTTTTTCCTGATGAATGAGCTTGAGTAGCGCCTCCGAAACTTCTACAGTGTGGAAGAGCACGAGCGAGGAGGCGGCACACTGCCAGCGATCACGACTGCTCCATGGGTGGCCGCGGTGGCGACGGCAATCGTGGCGGGTATTTGGGATTGGCGCTACCGTCGAATCCCGAACTGGCTGACGGTATCGGGCTTTGCTGCGGGAATCGCGGTTAACACTCTTCTCTTCCGCTGGCCCGGCTTGAAAGCGGCTCTCCTCGGTGCGGCCCTGGGGCTCGGACTGCTGCTGCCTTTCGTTCTCATCCGCAGCCTGGGCGCGGGAGACTGGAAGCTGGCCGGAGCCCTGGGCGCGTGCGTCGGCCCACGGCCACTGTTGTCCATCTTGATGGTCACGGTCTTGCTCGCAGGAGTAATGGCGTTAGTCATGGTGATTTGGAGCGGACGCCTGAAGAGGACGCTGGTAAATATCGTTCGCTTGCTTGCAGCTTTGTTCAGCTTGCGGATGCCGGGACAGGAAGTCTCGCTGGACGATCCGCATTCCACGAAGATTCCGTTTGGCGTAGCAATGGCAGCGGCAGTTCTATTTTGCGCTTTCTTCCGTCCCGCATGACTCGCGCGGCCGGATGGATGTAAGAAAGTCCCTACCCGCAAAGGGCTCAGTTACGGGATCGATCAAGACCTCTTATAATCTTATGCGATTGTCAATCCTTAACAAGCGAGCGATCTGCAGATTGCCTTTCGCTATGAGCGCACGATTTATAGGTAGCCGGCTGAAAAGCTGTGATGGCGCGGAAATTGCCGAGGCCGCGCTGGTGCTTCCGCTTGTCTTCACGATGCTCTTTGGCACCATCTGGTTCGGACGCGCTTTCAATATTTACTCCACCATTCAGCAAGCCGCGCAGCAGGGAGCGATTACAGCCGCGCGGGCTAGTTGCGCCACATGTGGCGCCGCATTTCCGGCAACGACGACAGTGACTGGCGTCGTGGAGAAGGTGATGAATGCCTCGAGCGTTGCGCCATCCGCAATTCCAGGCACCACACTGAATCCAGGATTAATCGCGTGCCCGCCTCCCGCTCCTCCGCCGCCGCAGGCGGGGCCATGCCAGAAAAATGACAATATCTGGGTTTGCAGTTCGGTCAAGTTGAACCCAACTGGGGCAACGCTTCCCGTGCAATGCGGCGTTGTGGTCGTGTTTCAATATCCTTTTGTTTTTCATTTTCCGGGGACATCCCTGAACATGCAGCAAATCCTGATGACGGCGCAGGCCGAGAGCAGGATGGAAAATTAATGCCGCCGCTCCCAACTTGCGAGTTTGCAACTGGCTGCCTGAAGAAGCTCGTTGTGGACAACCAACGCGGCCAGGCAATTCTCGAATTTGCCATCACGCTGCCGCTTCTCGTGGTTTTCGTGGTCGGCATTTACGATTTCAGCGGCGCATTCAACCAGAAGCAGAAGATCGAACAAGCCGCTCACGAAGGTGCGATCCTCGCCGGAGCGCAACCGATGAGCGACATCGACGTCAGCAACACAAATCCGTCTTCCTTGCTCCCGGTCGTGACCGCGATCGTCAACTCGCTGGTTGCCAGCGGAGTTGTCACCAGCGCTTGCACGCCACCGGGCACGGTAACTGGCGGCCCGAACCTGACGTGGCGATATACGGTGTTGGGCTGCCCACAGAAACTGATTATCACTATCAACCGCGGTTGGGAGGGCGGCGCGGGATCGGCCAACTCCCCAGCATCTTTGGGGACAGTGGTAACCATCGTTTATCCGTACACATGGCGCTTCAACAGCGTGATCCAGTTATTGATTCCCGGCGCAGCCTACGCCGCGACGACGCAAGTTACGGAGAGCGCCACAGTCCATAACCAGATGTAAGAATGTAGGTTTCGAATTGAATATAATGCCCGCCAGTTTCCAGGTCTCGCGCCACCGCAAAGAGTTCAGTTGCCGGACGGGATTGCGCGGCGCACGTCACAAAAAGCTCAATCGTGATGAGGGCGTCATCATCGTTCTAGTCGCTGTATTTATGCTGGGCGCAGTCGGAGCGATGGCTGCATTATCTATCGACGTAATTACGCTTTACACGGCACGCAGTGAAGCGCAACTGGCAGCGGACGCGGGAGCCCTCGCGGCAGCGCGCGCGCTGGCAAATTCCGGAGCTACTTCAGATTCAAGCGGAAACTTGATGACCCTGGCGGAACCACTAGCCAGCAAAGTGGCAGTCCAAGTGGCGCAGAGCAGCTTGGTTGGAGGCAGGTATCTCGACGCATCCAAGGGAGAGATTGTAGTCAGCTTTTCCGACTCCGAAAATAATCCTTGTACGGCGCTGCATCCAATCACGAATCCATGTGTTACGGTGTCGGTGCAAAGAACGGATCTTCCGACTTTTTTCGCCCGTATCTGGGGAGCGAACGAAGTGAAGGTAGCAACGTCGGCGAGTGCCGAGGCTTATAACCCCACGAACGTTAGCGGAGGAGGCAACAATCCAAATCTTCCGGTTGCACCGATATGCGTGAAGCCATGGCTGCTGCCGAATATTGACCCCACAAAAGCCATTGGGCCTCCCCCCACCCCGCCTATCTTTGATTCGATTTCGGGGGCGGTGACTGCAACCACCTTGCTCGGCTATACGCCGGACCCTAACTCGCCGAACCCTAACTTAAAGAAACTGCGAATACACAATGTCATCAACGGAAAAACCGCGTGGAGCGCTTACCCTTCCGATAATGTGTCTTTTCCAGCTCCGGCGGACTTTCCATCATGTACCCCCTCCATAACCAGTGATTATCAAAAGAGTATTGCGGGCTGCGTTCAAACACCGATTGTTTGTAACGAGCTGGTAAATATTCAACTTGCTGCAAACGCAAACATAAATCAGGACACCGCAAATGCGGTAAACTGCCTGACCCACGCGAATAACAACAATGGAGATACTGTATCTCCCCGGATCAACCCGCCTTCCGTACCTTTTGAATTCACCGCCGGAAGCGACAACCCCATTCCTAACGCAAACGGAAACGACGTGATGGTGAGTGATTCGTTAGTAACCGTGCCGGTGGTCGATATAACTGGAGCGACCGCGCCGTGGCCCCCAACCGCGACACAAGTTCAGGTCGTCGGATTCGTACAGCTGTTTTTGAATTCCAATGGAAACGGAACCAATAGCGGCGGGGGCCCAAACGGAGTAAGGATCGATGCTACCGTCGTCAACTTAGTGGGATGTGGCACCAGCGCGACCGGGACGCCGATTTTCGGTAATGGCGCGTCACCGGTGGCCGTCCGCCTAATCTCACCCTAGTAATCGATTCGAGAACGCCTCGCGAAGCTTGCGCTTTCTGACTTACTGCACGCTGGCTTCCCGCGGTGTCAGGATGACTTGCTCCATCTTGTCTTCACTCCCAACGAAGATGAAATTGTAGGGCGAGCCGTTTAGCAATGTCTCCAGCACCTCGCGTGCGGACCCTGGTCCTATGTCGGCTACGACCTTCTCCTGCTCAGCGCCGGCAGGGATGGGTATGTCTGCGTGGGTTTGGAGCTGCACTTCGTAGAGCACCTCGGCCATGGTCGACTGGTCGGCGTGAATTCGGAGCACTCCATTTTGAAAAATTACGAGTAGCGACCGTTTTGGGGAGGGGGTTCCTCCGGCGACAGAAGGTGGTTGTTGCTCGTCCGCTTCGTTGGTAACAAGATTATCTGTGGCAACGGCGGTAGTAATCGCGGACTCGGCGTGCGGAGTCATGATGGGAGCGCTACTGGCGGTGGCTGCATTCCGCACCCTTGCTAAGCTGGAAATATTTGGTGCGCTTGCTAATCCGCTCGTCAGGGCAGGCTTTAAAGTCGCCACGCGTCGTCTCGTCGGTCCTGATTCGTTCGAGGTGTTGCCCAAAGCGGCGCTGACTGAGTCGGCGATCGGCGAACTTGCCAAAGCTGATGCCCCCTGGCTCGGGCCAAGCTTAATTAAGTAACTATTCTGGTCTGGTGCGCTTGCCTTAATCACTACCTGATAAGCCTGAGGCGCCGCGAGGTCGATCACGACTCGCGTGATTGGAGGGTTGCGAAAAAATAATCCGGCTCGAACACTCTTTACCGCGCCGAAATGTTGCCGCAAGTTTTTTAACTCCGCGCCGGGTATGGCGCCAGGAAAATCGACGAGGATGCGATCTGGCGCAGTGAGCACCTGACTGTCCGGCGATAGCGCCCGACCGGAGGTCTCAACCTCGATCTCGACAGCGTCAGGCGTGCCGCGCACAATCACATGCTCAACCGTGGCCGGAGGGAAAATCGCATCTCGCGACGTGATCGGAGAAGTCTTGGCTGGTTTTAAATTGGACATCGACTGTGCCTGAACCAACGATGTCGAAGAAGTTGCGAGCGCGACTGTCATGGCGGCAAGCTGAAACAGCGACGACTTGGATAACTTCGACATCACTGACTATGGGCAAGCGTAACCGCAAGCATCGGCCGCGTCTAGCGGTTTGCGGCACTCCAGCACATCGAAAGTCGTTGTACCGAGTGCCCGCCGGCATCGCTTCCCATGTGGTCAACGGCTTACACGAGAGACGGGGCGGCGCAGGTGCGTAAGCTTCCCGGATGACGAATGCAGGCTGACGAAATTAAGATGATGTTGCGGTCCATAGCGTGCTCCTTCGCGGAAAGAGGAAGATGAAGATCGTACTTACAGGAAGAAGTACGTGGCATGCGCGAGCGAAGTTCCCTGCTTGGCACTTATCGCGGATTTGTGGCGGCAGATCTCCGCGTCGCCGGGGAATGACAATTTTCTTGGAGTTGCGGCGCTAAGCTAGCTTCGCGGCTTGACTCTGGCGGGCTGAGGAGATTGGCGGTAACGCCAGATCAGCAGGGCTAATCCGGACGAGGCGAGCAACCAGGTAGAGGGCTCAGGAACAACCGGTCCGTGGGCCGGTTTGTGGCAACGCCCGTCGATCGCTGTCTCGCCTGCCCGGCACCGACCACCTGGCAGAGGAGCGTTCATGGGAACATAAGGAAAGAGGAAGGCGCTAGCGAAGAGTTTTGGCTCTCCCGGGTCGAAGGGCGGCAACCCCGCCTCACGAAGCATGGGAAGCGCTGGCATTCTGCCTGGTACGATTCCGGCGACCGGCTGGTCCAGAATGTCTTCGTCCGGCTCTTCATCCGAAAGATTGGGCTTCGCCACGTCTGAAATCTGGTTTCCGCAGCGAGCGCGAGCTGTGGTTTTGCCGTCGGTCACAAGCAATTCGCCGGGGCGCAGCATGACTTTTTTGTGCGTCCAGTAAACTGCATCGCGAATTCTGTAAGAGAGATATACGGCACGCGGTTGAGTGACCCGGATGAAATGAGCACGGTAGAAGTTAAATTTTGCGTAATGTCCGCGAACCACATAATCGCGCAAAGTTGCGTATTTAAGGTCGCTAACGTCTTTTAGACCGCCGGGAACGATCGAATACGGATAAACCTCAGGGTTGCGCCATGCCGTATGAACCGGCTTAACCGCCTGCCCTGCGGCGCGTGCCAGCTCTTGGCGAATATTAGGGCGCGGTCCAAAAGATGATGGAAATACTTGAGAAGAGTGGATCCGTGGCAGAGCCAGATAGTGAGCAGCATTTTGCCAACAGACTGCCGCAATCACGAGCCCGATGGCAACCGCGCCCAACGTTCGCCGCACGCGCAGACGTCGAACGTACCAGCTGCGCTTTCTTCGGACCAATTTTCCAGTCACTCTTCCAGTCACTCGGTCGTTCAAAACAACTCCTCACGCGACGTGGCTTGCAGGTGGATGGACGCCGTGTAGAACTGGCACGAGATCCAATTGATGGAGTAAACCCTTCAATCAATGTTCTTTAAAAGCGATACTAGCAGAACTGTGCAACGGTTTTCATTGAAAGGAACACGAAAGTAACATAGGTGTTCCAAGTTAGGAAACGGCTAGATAAGCGGAGAATATTACGGATTTACCAGGCCTTCGCTCTCGAAGTAATTTTTCGCCAGTTCCGAAAGCTCACAAAGTTCAACCCTTGCGAGTTCTCGGGCTCTGCTCCGGATCATTTCTCCAAGCGGTTGTATTTTTTTAAAGCCTCGCGAAGCCGATCGTGAGGGAGCCCTATGGCTGTGTGGCCATCAATCCCTGTCATGGTGTTTGCCGCAACCATCGCGTTGACCACAGCCTCTTCAGTCGCTTGAACAGTCGCTAAAAAAAGAGGGTCAATGCTGTCGTTGGGAAGCATTTTCAGATCGCGAACTCCCTTGGAGGGGATCGACGCTCCTGCATTTGCCGTCGAAAAGGCGATGAAGATGTCTCCTGAGCCGTCGCCCGAATAGCTTCCATTGCGCCCCAGCCCTAGAGATGCCTTGCGCGCCAGTCGCTTCAGTTGGGTCGGAATCAGGGGCGCGTCCGTCGCAATAACGATGATGATAGAGCCGGTATCGGTTCCGTAGGCCGGATGGTCGGGAATCTCTTTGCCAACAGGCACGCCTGCAATGCGCAACTGGTCTCGGCGTCCGTAGTTGCACTGGACCAGGACTCCTACCGTGTATCCGCCCGCCTTAGCCTCGAGCACGCGCGATGAAGTACCGATACCTCCTTTGAATTCATTGCAGATCATGCCGGTCCCACCACCAACGCTTCCCTCTTCCACCGGGCCGCTCTTGGCGACGTCTAGCGCGTGAAACGCGTCCTCAGGCTTTACGTGAAATCCATTGATATCGTTAAGAAAGCCGTCCCAGGTTTCTGCTACCACCGGTAGCGACCACCAGTAGCCCTCCATGTCAGCATTACCGCGCTTCACTTTCCAGGCGATGACCGCATCGCGCACTACTCCGACGCTGTGCGTGTTGGTAATCATGATGGGGCCGTTGAGAAAGCCGGAGTCCTCGAGCCATGTCGTGCCCGTCATCTCACCGTTGCCGTTAAGGGTGAACCATCCGCCGAACACGGAATCGTTAGCATCCTTACCGCGTGGGTGAATGGCGGTCACTCCAGTGCGAATCGGGCCTTCTCCGACCTTCAGTTTGCCTTCGCCCGAAATCAGCGTGGTGTGGCCGACTTCCACGCCTTTGACGTCGGTGATTGCGTTATACGTTCCCGGGGTACCATCGAAGGGGACGCCGAGGTCGCGCGCGCGCGCCTTGGTCTGTGCATCGCAGGCTATGCCAGCCAACAGAAGGACGGATAAATATCGGAAGAGACGATGGTTAGAGAACCGAAGGGTAAGAAATCGCATCATAGGCTTGGGCTTGGCGGTTTCAGAAAAAGTGGGCATACATAGTGGGCACACATTAAGTTCGTCAATATGGCTCGCGGCAGTATAAAACAAGTGGCGGTGGTCGCGGGTTGCCTTTGAGACATTTTGTCCAAGGGGCACGGTGAAGAGCGTAGAGGGACGACCAGGTTAAGCCGATGACAAGAGTTTGAAAAGCTGGAACGCTTTACGAGTGGCGATTACGCTGCGAAAGCGGTCGCAATCGATTGTTAAATTTCAGGAGGCAACATGGAAAACTGGAAGCATGCAGTCCTTATAGGGGCGGCGGGGACGGCCGCTGTTTTGGCGATTAAGGGTAAGGGTCCTGCTGCGTTTATGGTGGGTAGCGTAGGCTTGGCCGTTCTCGCATCTGAATATCCGGACGAGTTTGCCCGCATCCGCCGCGAGATGCCGAGCTATCTCAGCAAGGGGACACGCTACATGGATATTGCAATGAAGATCGGGAGCAAGATTGAACAGTTCTCGGAGAACCGCGCGGCCCGCGCATTTGAGGAACTGGGGGAATACTAAAGCAAATTCTCGATTTTGCTCAGAATAAAACGGGGCTGTATGTGGCAAGAGCGCAGAAGGTGCGCCTCGTTTTTTTGACCTAGTCGATCCCCAACTGCTTGCGGGCGTCAGGGCTTATTCGCTCTGGCGTCCATGCCGGCTCCCACACTACGTTTACGTTGGCGTTGCGGACGCCGGGAAGTTGTTCGACGCGAGACTTCACCTGGGCGCTGATGTTCACATGCTCGGGGCAGCCTTGGGCGGTTAAGGTCATGTCAACGGTGACATCCTGCTGGCCTTCGGGCAAGTCGTCGAAGCGGATGTTGTAGATAAGTCCTAAATCTACAATGTTGACGGGGATTTCCGGGTCGTAGCACTGCTTGAGGGCGTTGATCACATCATCTTGAACGACTGCCATAATTAGCCTTAATACGGGTCTGCAACTATTCTAACTGATATCTGCCTCATCAAAATTCTGTCGGCGGTGCGCTTGGTGAGAGGAATTTCATGGCGATGGATCCTGAGTCCGCAAAGAAGCTTCAGATGCTTCTTATGGTCGCAATTTTAATTGCCGCTGGGCGCGCCGGTTATATCGTTTACGAGCGCCACGAGGCGTTGAAGAAGAGACGAAACCCCACCAGGAAGTTGCCATGAAGGCGGACAACTATGTGACGCCGAAGAAACTCAGGCCCTACGATCTCAAATCGGCCCACCAATTGACAGAACAGCCAGTATGGGTGAGGGTGGGATACCAGCTCACCTACTACCCCTATGACCAGCGGAGGCATAAGGTCGAATTCGAGCATCCGTCAGGCACTTTGCCGCCGCTGGAAAAGTTGGCAATTCAAGATGTCGTTACCGACACATCTAGTGACGCGCCGGGCGTGAGGCAAGTCATGGCCGCTTTCATTCTGGATGGCAAACCCTACGCCGTCCCGATCGGAGCCCAGAAAGAGAACGAATATAAATTTTTCTCGGACGATGCTTTTTTTAACGAAGATCCGCATGACCTCTACAAACATTGGCCGGCGGAAGTCTGGAACAAGATTCAATCGCATGAAGTCCAAACTGGAATGAGCGAATTGCAGACGAGCTTTGCGATCGGAGCGGGCGCTCCGGAGGCGTACAGTTCCGGGCAGTATGGATCGAGGACTCTGCACTATTCGAATGGCGGCAAGCCGATGACGGTCAGCTTTGAGAACGATAAAGCCGTCGATATTAAGACTGGATCATGAACGATTCTTTCGCAGAGTCAAAGCGACGTCAGCGCATGCTTCAGTCCTGCTTAAGGTCGTTCACTTCCCGTTTGAGCTTTGCGTAACGGCTAGCGATGATTCCGAGATAGGTGATGTGAATCGTCCAGGTAGCGAAGTAAGCTGCGAACAGGTACGGATTCGCACGCATCTAGGCCCTCCTCTCTGAATATGGCTCGCGTTCAATATTTGTCGCGGGATCCCGCAATGAACGCATGGCATGGGCATGATCGACTTCGCGTTCAAACTTCTCGAGACGATAGCGTGACCAGCAAATCAGGAATGCGAAGCAGGAAAATGCGAGCCAGTTAACCAGCAACGCGTGCAGCATGCGCGGATCGATCGAGCCGCCTCCGCCCATCACCGGCTGGGGATGCTGGGTTCTGAAAAACCAGATGGAGAAATAGACGAACGGCACGCACAACGCGCCCAGCACCGCTAGCGAAGCCGCGAGAACCGGCGTCTCTCCGCTCGATGAAAAACGGCGCAGAAAAAGATAACTCACGTAAATCAGCCAAAGGACGAGCGTCGAGGTGAGACGCATGTCCCAAGTCCACCAGATGCCCCACACGGGACGCGCCCAGATCGGGCCCGTAACCAGAACGACCGTGCAGAAAACCACGCCTACCTCAGCGCTGACGAGCGCAACCATATCCGCGGCTGGGCGACGTTTAATTAAATAGGCGATTGAAGCTCCGAAGTTTACAAAGAAGAGTATGAACGCCGTCCATGCGGATGGCACGTGATAGTAGAAGATGCGTTGGACGTTGCCCATGGTCTGCTCGGTCGGCGCAACAACCAGACCTTGATACAGTGCGTAACTTAAAAGAATTCCGCTGAGAATACCGAGGATGGGGAAAAGTTTTTTCATTCCGCGTTCAAGATGGTTTCAAACAGTAGAAGACAAACGCTGGTAAAGACCAAGTCATAAGTCGCAATCAGGACAATCCAGAACCGGGCGCCCTCTCCGTTCAGTATAGCGGTTGTGGCTTGCACCATTGCGAGCATCGCCGGGATTGAGATCGGAAATAGAAGGAGGGGGAGCATGATTTCGCGGCTTCTCGTGCGGAGCGACATGGCGGCAAAAAATGTACCGTTCACAACGAGCGCCCACGTCCCGAGCACCGCGACGATTAGAAGCTGCCATATAGGACCGAGCGACCTTAGCCGGTAGAAGACGATGAAGAGAGGCGTCATCAGCGCTTCGAGCACCGACACAAAAATGAAATTGCCCAGGACCTTCGCCGCAAAGAGCGACGTGGCGGGGGCGGGCGAAACGCGGTAGGCATCGAGAACCTGATTACGAATTTCACGCGCCCAGGTTTGATTCAAGGCAACAACCGCGGCAAACAGGAATGCCACCCAGATTAATCCTCCGGCGATCTGGCGCGATTCTTCGGAGCTCGGATCAAACGAAAAGCTGAATACGACTACGACTAGCAACGAAAAGAACAGCATGGAGTTGACGGCGTCTTTGGAGCGCCATTCCATGCGTAGGTCTTTCGCGAGCGTCGCTCTGGTAATTCCGCCGGGCGCGCTCACCTCTGTAATTCCCTAAGCTCTTGCTGGCCTGCTCCAGTGGCGAACATTCTGGTCCGGTCAGTGATCTTTCCTTGTTCCATCCATACAAACTCATCGGCGACGCCTTCGAGTAATGAGGCTTGATGGGTGACGACGAACAGTGTCTTGCCCTGATCGCGAAGCTCGGCGAGCAAACGAACTATGTCGTGGGCCGACTTAAGATCGACGTTGGAAAAAGGTTCATCGAGCAAGAGAATTTGCGGGTCATTGAGCAGTGCCCGTGCCAACGACATGCGCTGCTTCATTCCCTGAGAATATTGACCTACGGGACGCACCAAGGCTGGAGACAGGCCGACAGCGCGGATAGCTTCAGTGCAGCGATCGCGGTCGGCGATTCCGTAAAGTTGCGCAAAGTAACGGAGGTTCTCCATGCCGTTCATTTCGTCATAAAGGAGGGACGGATGCGCCATGTAGCCGACGCGTGCGCTGACTTCGCGCAAGTCTCTTGCGCCGAGGACGCGGACTTCCCCACTCGTCGGCCGGTTGAGTCCGGCGAGTGTACGCAAGAGGGTTGTCTTGCCAGCGCCATTATCGCCGAGGATGGCGAACATTTTACCGCCCGCGAATTCCGCAGTCACGCCGCGCAGGGCGGCGAAGCGACCAAATTGTTTTATAAGATTATGAACGGTTATGACGGCGGCGGGCGCGGTGTCAGTCAAAGGAATCGTTGAACGAGAGCTAATTCGCCATCCCGCCCGCTTCGGAACTGCTATTCTGCGACATTCGTTTTGCCGGCTCGGCTACGGGAGTTGAGGCGGGCCGCCCAGGTTGCGGGGCATATTTCGAAGCGCATTTCGCCTGCAGTTGCTTGGCGTGAAAGACGCCATCCTGCCCAAACTTGCCGTCGGCAAGCGCCTGTGAGTCGTCTTTAAACGTGTCGGGAGGGGCTTCGGTTCCGGTATAAGAAACAGGCAGCGTCAACTCATTCTCTTTCAACATGAAATCGACGCGAGCTCCAGAACGCCGGATCGAGCCGGGCACGACGTTTCCGGCAACACGCAGCCGCTTCGCGTAAGCCTGGTTCCCCATGCCATTCAGCTCTTTGATGGTGACGTAATAACTCTTGCTGTCTTTCACGCCCGTGTAGGCGAGGTAGCCGAGCGAACATACGATCAGCAGCATCACCGAACCGAATTTTACATATTTTGCTTCGTTTGACACCGGGAACCTCTTGCTCAAAATGTACGCGTTGCCCGATTGCGGGTCAAGACGTTCCACCGACCCCGAGCTTGCCTCGTCGGCCGCATTCGAGCTTGCCCATCCTACCAGCCGTGCTTCATCGCATTCGCAAATTCCTGCATAGGGCGGGTGTTGAGCACATCGTCTTTCGTAAGCCATGCGCGGCGAGCCTGTGTAACTCCGTAACGAATTTTTTCCATGTGCGAGGTGTGGTGGGAATCGGTGTTGATGACAACCTTTACCCCATGCTGCTTCGCCATGCGGAGATGAACGTCGCTAAGATCAAGGCGGTCTGGGTAGGCATTCAGCTCCATAGCAACCTTATTTTGCGCCGCTGCTTTGAAGATCGCGTCGAGGTCGAACTCATAGGCGTCTCGTCGCAGCAGCAGACGCCCCGTAGGATGGCCGATCAGAGAAGTATTCGGATTGGAGATCGCCTTCAAGAGGCGGTCCGTCATGGCGGCGCGGTCCTGACCGAAATGCGAGTGGACGCTTGCAATAACGATGTCGAGTTGCTCCAACACCGAGTCGGAGAGATCGAGCGAGCCGTCACCGAGGATGTCGACTTCGATTCCGGCAAAGATTCTGATTCCGCCTATTTTTTTCTCGACGGCTCGAATGCGCTGGATATGGGCAAGGGCGCGCTCGTCCGTTAGGCCGTTAGCAAAGGCCAAATTCTTGGAGTGGTCCGTGACCGCCATGTACTCGTAGCCGCGATCACGAGCCGCCTCCGCCATTTCTTCGATGGTGTTGCGGCCATCGGTTTCGACGGTGTGCATGTGCACATCACCGCGGATGTCTTTCAGTTCGATGAGCGCCGGCAAAGTACGCGCTGCGGCTGCTTCGATCTCGCCGCAATTCTCGCGCAGTTCCGGGGAGATGAAATCGAGATTGAGCCTGGCGTAAATTTCTTCTTCGGTTTTGCCCGCGACCGGCTTCTGATCTTCGAGCGTTGCAAGACTATATTCATTAAGCGTGAAGCCCATCTTCAGCGCGCGCTGCCGCAAAGCTACATTGTGGCCCTTAGAACCGGTGAAATACTGCATGGCGGCGCCGAATGAATCTGGAGGCAACAGGCGCACGTCCACCTGCATGTTGTTACGGTGGCGAAAGCTGACTTTATTGTCGCCTTGAGCGATGACTTCCATCAGGCCGGGAAACCCAATGAGATGCTTGATCAGCGCCTGGCGCGCTTCATTGTCGGCGCAGCCGGGGCCCGTAACCAGAATGTCGAGATCGCCAACCGTGTCACGCCCTCGCCGCAAAGAACCAGCTGGCGTGACCTTCTGGACCGCCGGCAGGGCCATCAAATATTCCACCAGCTTGTCCGATACTTTTTCCGCCGTATCCAGCAAAAAGCGACCCGCAATGCGTCGATAGTCTTCGATCGCCTTAAGCAGTTTCTGCTCCTGCTTCTCCCCCATGCGCGGCAGTTCGCGAATCTTGCCTTCGCGAGCCAGCTTTTCGAGGCTCACCAAATCGCAAACGTGAAACGTGCTCCAGATCAAGGCAATCGTCTTCGGACCCAAGCCCTGAATTTTTAGTAGCTCAAGCATCGACGGGTGATATTTTTCCAATAGTTCAGCATGAACCTCAATGCGCCCGTCCTGGAAGAGTTGCTGTAGATTAGCCAACATCCCTTTGCCAATGCCCTGCACCGCCAGCAGTTTTTTGGGTTCCGCGATCAGTTCAGAAATTTGTTGCGGCAGAGCCTCGATCGCCTCGGCTGCATTGCGATAGGAGCGCACGCGGAACGAGTCCTGGGCATCGATTTCCAACAGATCGGCGGTTTCATATAAGAGGGTAGCGATGGCTTTGTTGTCCATGGCAGTTGGAAGCGGAATCGACTTAGGGTAAACGAGTTT
>JANYKL010000179.1 GCA_025361625.1 Acidobacteriaceae bacterium | reverse complement strand
GCTAATCAAAGCTGCATGCGATTCCTGCGAGACATACAACAACAAGCCCTCGGTTCGTTGCGCCTATCAAGACCATATTCTTTACAACCAGTTAGTAGATGCTTGGTCGATGCGAAACTGGCATCGTGAAGAAGAATCGGGTCACGACCATTTTTTCGGAACGTTCGAGAAGTTTGATCCCGCGTTGGATCGCCATACCGGCGAGGAGTTCGCCGAAGTAACGTCGCGAGCGGCAGCCGACAATCTCCGTTACGTGGAACTGATGCACGGCGCCGATCATGGGCAAGCGAGGGCATTGGGAACAAAAGTCGGGTGGGACGACGACTTCCCCAGGCTTCGGTCTCAGTTGCTCGAGGGCGGCATGGCGGAAATAGTGGCATCCACGCGCCGCCAGTTGGATGCCGACGAAGCCCGTGAAAAAGAAGTTTTGCACTGCGGCACGGCCCAGGCCTCCGAGGGATGTGCCGTGGCGATGCATTACCTCTATCAGGTTTTGAGAGGCATGCCGCGCGAGCAGGTGTTCGCGCAAATTCTGCTGGGCTTCGAACTCACGAAAGCTGACCCGCGCTTTGTCGGTTTTAATCTCGTGATGCCGGAGGACTACTACACTCCCATGCACGACTTCGATCTGCACATGCGGATCATCGAAGCGCTGCACAAATTTTATCCAAAGACGCATGTGTCCCTGCACGCCGACGAATTGTGGATCGGAATGGTGCCGCCGGAGGGCTTGCGCTTTCATATTCGCGAGTCGATCGAACGCGGATCAGCGGAACGCATCGGCCATGGTGTATCGGTAATGAGCGAAGGTGATGCGGTCGGTTTACTGCGAGAGATGGCAAAGAAAAACGTTCTCGTGGAAATTTGCCTCACATCGAATGACGCGATTCTCGGGATCAGTGGCGAGCATCACCCCTTGCGCGAATATTTGAAATACGGCGTTCCCGTCGCACTTGCCACCGACGATGAGGGCGTCTCCCGTACCGACATGACGCACGAATATTTGCGCGCGGTCGAAGATCAGGGGCTGACTTACTCCGATTTGAAGCGCATGACACGGGCCAGCCTCGAGCACAGCTTCGTTGCAGGGGATAGCTTATGGAGCGATGGACGGGATTTTCGCCGGACGGAAGCGTGCGCAAGAGAAAACGCTGCGGAAGATCGTCTATCGGAAAGATGTAAGAAGTTCTTAGATGCGAGCGAACGGGGCAGCCTGCAGTGGCAACTTGAAAAGGCGCTCGAGAAATTTGAAACCGCGTTCTAGCCAATTAAATATTGCGCGCTTCTCCTTTCGCTATTTGGCAGGGTTGCATTGAAAACAGGTCGGTTTAAAAACTCTTTGTGCCTTTGAAAAGTTTTCATCACAAGAGGCGGTTGCCAATGAACTTTGATTCGAGCAAAAGTGTAAGTCGCTCATGACCTCAGATCTATTCTCTCGCGGCGAGTCCGCTGCCACATTCATCTTGTCGCAATCCGCCCTGCGCCCCCAGATTGGCCTCGTGTTGGGCTCCGGTCTTGGCTCATTTGCGGATGACCTCGCTGACGCAGTCCGCACTCCCTACTCGCACATCCCCGGATTCCCGCGCTCAACCGCAATCGGACATGCTGGCCAGCTCGTCATCGGTAAATCGGGAGAGATTCCGGTAGCAGTGATGCAGGGACGCTCGCATCTCTACGAAGGCTATTCTGCCGCTGAAGTCGCCTTCCCGACCCGTGTTCTAGGACGCGTGGGGATTCGCGCTTTGGTTCTCACCAATGCCGCGGGAGGCATTGACGTTCAATACGGGCAGGGGGCGCTGGTGGTGTTGCGCGATCACATCAACCTTCAGGGGCAAAACCCTTTGAGCGGCGCGAACGATGAGCGCTTTGGGCCACGTTTCCCCGACATGACTTACACCTATGACCGGCGCTATCGGGAGATCGCAATTGAAGAGGCGAAAAAGCTTTCCATTCCTCCGCGTGAAGGTGTCTATGCTGCGCTCCCGGGCCCGAGTTACGAGACGCCAGCGGAAATTCGCTATTTGCGCGCTATAGGCGCCGATCTCGTCGGCATGTCGACGGTGCCGGAAGCGATTGCTGCTCGGCACATGGGAATCAACGTACTTGCCATCTCGTGTGTCACGAATATGGCTGCGGGCATTCTCGACCGAACGCTTAATCACGACGAGGTTCTTGAGGTGGGGCGTCGCGTGATGGGGCAATTCATAAAACTTCTGAAAGCGATTCTCCCGCGAATCGCAAAAGAATTGGGGCCGACGAACTGATCCGGAGGAGCATTGCGGCAACCATGAAAACCCAGACCTTGCTTTAGGCATCTATAATCGGGTCGACTAAAACTTTGCTGAACCGATTAAAGGGGGCTTCGTCATGTCCAACGTCATTCCAGAAAAATATGCTGACCTTTTCCAAAAGCGTGCTTTCGCGAGCCTGAGCACGATCATGCCCGACGGCCGTCCGCAGGTGACTCCTGTCTGGTGCGATTACGACGGGCAGACCGTAATTTTCAACTCCGCGCGCGGACGCCAAAAAGACAAGAATGTTCGCCGCGATCCTCACGTCGCCATGGCGATTATCGATCCGGATAATCCGTATCGCTACCTTGAAATTCGCGGAACCGTCGTCGAGATCACCGAAGAGGGAGCCGACGCGCATATCCACAAGATGGCGAAGAAATACATGGGAGTCGACAAATACCCTTACTCACAGCCCGGCGAAGTGCGTGTTCTCTACAAAATCCGGCCTGAGCACACCACTGTGATGGGCTAGTTGTTTGCGGTGTGGCGCGGATGCTCGTCCGCGCCTGGTTGAATGGTCTATAGCGCCCTGGTATTCAACCCCGCCAATTCTCCTTTGGTCCCACTCCCAGTCTTTCTGGATAACCTTTCCGCGTCTCATTAGTCCAACAGGTCAGCGTAAGAATGTCCCGAGCGGGGGAACTTTGCCAGAGAGTTTGCCGTAGTACAAGACAGCGGCCCTACCCGCGTTTAACCGGAGAAGCGTTATGGAAGTCGTAAAGAGCAACGGAAACGGTTTGTACGTGGCTGAGGCGAACAGCATTTCAGCGCAACAGGTGGCACGGGCCGCGCATGAGGAGTTGGTGCAATTGATGTCGCAGCGTGCCGAAGTGATGAAGCGTATTGGCACTCTCAAGCAGACGATAGCCGGCTTGGCCAACCTTTTTGGCGACCAGGTGTTAAGCGATGATCTGCTGGACCTGATCGACCGCAAGCCAACGGGCCGTCAACCCGGCTTCACCAAAGCCTGCAGGCGTGTGCTCATGGAAGTTCGGCGCCCGTTGGGCGCTCGCGAGGTTTGCGCTGAACTGGAGCGCTACGCCCCAGACGTTCTCGCAAGGCACAAAGATCCGTTAGCCTCGGTGACGACTGTTTTGAATCGGCTTGTGGATTACGGCGAAGCCCGCAGCTTGAGCAACGATCGCGGCCGTCGGGTTTGGGAATGGATCAGCGAAGTGCAGACAGCCGACCGCGACGCGCTGGCGGCAAGAAATTCGGCATAAGCCCGAGACTTTCGCCAACCCGGTCTACAGTCGCCGCCATGCCTCGAGTTCGCATAGTTTGCGAATGTTTGCGAATGTTTTAGTACGGGACCTTGCCCGGCTGGTTTTCCCACGCTCGAAACGCCGCTTGCGCTTCTTCGCGCATCAGTTGAATCATCGGAATTTCTCGCTGAGAATGTGGACGTTTCATCTCCGCATAGATGGCCGAATCATCAAATCCAATGTTCGCCGCGTCAGCGGCAAGATTTGCAAAAAAGATTTTTTCGATGCGCGCCCAGTAGATCGCACCCGTGCACATCGGGCAGGGCTCGCACGAAGAATAGATGTCGCATCCGGTGAGCTCAAAGCGGACGAGTTTCTGGCAGGCCCTGCGGATCGCCAAGACTTCGGCATGAGCCGTCGGATCGTTGGTTGCCGTCACTTCGTTGACGCCTTCGGAAATAATTTCCCCGTTTTTCACGACCACGCAGCCAAACGGTCCGCCTCGCCCAGAGCTCACATTGCGAAGAGAAAGTCCGATGACGTGCGCCATTAGTTTCTTGTCGATCTCGCGAAGTACAGGCATCGCACCCCTCACTCTTCTCCGATGTCCTCGTTCCAGACTGCGGGATTCTTGCGGACGTACTCACTCAATAAGGACACGCACTCGGAGGAATCGAGATCGACGACGTTAATGCCAAGGGAACGCAACCACTCGATGCCGCCCTGAAACGTACGGCTCTCGCCGACAATCACCTTCTGAAAACCAAATTGTCGAATCAATCCACTGCAGTACCAGCAAGGAGCAAGCGTGGTTACCATGATGAGCTTGCGATAACTACGTTGGCGCCCCGCATTGCGGAAGGCGTCGGTCTCGCCATGCATCGATGGATCGCCATTCTGCACTCGGCGGTTATGTCCCGAGCCAATGAGTTTGCCCGCGCTCTCAAAAATCGCAGCGCCGATCGGAATACCGCCTTCAGCAAGGCCTCGGCGCGCCTCCTCTAACGCGACCTGCAGCATCGCGGCGTGATCGGGATTGGGCATAAACGTCATTATAGAAGTGGCAAGTCGTCCCGTCAGTGCAACGCCCTCTTGCATAATGCCGTGGGAAGCTTCTGTCGCTGTTACTCCGCGCTTCATCCGGCCAGCCCGGGGAGCAACCTGAGAGTGCCGCGCCGACTCTAACTGACTCCGAATGTCCAAAGCAGACTACGTTCGAGGAGAGATTTTGCCGCCTGCCCCAAGCGGCAGCCCTCCTGTCCCTGAACACGCGTCAGACGAGCAAATCAATGCCGTGGCTACATGGCTTGATGATCGTTTTGAAATTCCCGGCACCGGCATTCGCTATGGTTTGGACGCATTGATCGGGTGGATCCCTGGAATCGGCGACGCCCTCGCCGCGCTTGCCTCAGTTTTCATTGTGTTTGCTGGATGGAAGCGTGGCGCCAGCCGCATTACGCTGATCCGCATGCTGCTCAACGTCTTTCTTGAAAGTATGCTTGGTGCGATTCCCATCGTTGGAGACCTGGCGCACGTTGGCTGGAAGGCAAATCGCCGAAACTACAACCTGTTGATTCGCGATCAGCAACCTCTTCGCCGGCATAACTGGCAAGACTGGCTGTTCGTCATTGGCGCCTGCCTGTTAATCTGTCTGATGTTTTTGGCCCCGGTATTTTTGCTGATTTACGTTTTCAAATATCACAGTCCGTTTCTTCGCTAAACCTAAACCTTTTCTCAAGGAGACAATCCATGCGCTGGACACCAGGTGGAGAAAGTAACGACATTGAAGACGATCGCGATCAGGGCGGGAGCGGGCTTGGCGGCGGAGGAGGCTTTAACTTCGGCGGAATTCACCTTGGAATTGGGGGATTTCTTCTTCTTCTGGTGCTAAGCCTCATCTTCAAGAAGAATTTTCTGTCGCTTGCGGGCTTCGGAACTTCAAGTGGCGCGCCCACCACGCAGATAAGCCAGCCCGACGTCGCGCGTGAAAGAGGCCCGGAGACGTCGCAGGATAAAGCCGAAGAGCCGGTCGTGCAATTTGTCTCATTCGTTCTCGACGACGTGCAAAAAACCTGGACGCAGATATTGAGTCAGCAGGGCGTCCCCTATCGCCACGCGAAGCTTGTGCTTTTTAGAAATCGTATTAGCTCCGCCTGCGGTCTTGCGCAGGCTGCCAGCGGCCCGTTTTATTGTCCGCAAGATCAGAAGGTCTACATCGACCTCAGTTTTTTCGACGAATTGAGAACTCGTTTCGGAGCGCCCGGCCAATTCGCGGAAGCCTATGTTTTGGCGCATGAACTTGGACATCACGTGCAGAAGCTCACCGGAATTGAAGAGAAGGTTCGCGCTGCGCAGGAACGGAATCCGCAAGCCGGCAATCAGCTGTCCGTGAAACTCGAACTGCAAGCGGATTGCTTCGCTGGCGTGTGGGGACATACGACGGACGAAAGAAAATTACTAGATCCAGGCGAAGCGAATGAAGGACTAAAAGCTGCAGCTGCGGTGGGCGACGACCGGTTGCAACGACAATCAGGCAGGACGGTGAACCCGGAGACTTTCACCCACGGCAGTTCAGAACAGCGCATGAGCTGGTTTCAAAAGGGATTTTCTTCCGGCGACATGAAGCAGTGCAATACTTTCGCCTCAAATTAGCGGCGGCTCTCGATACGGTTTTGCCAACGCCGCCGTACCATAGCCGAGACGCTGCCCAGCAATGTCGCTGAGTGCAATTAATTCCGAGTTTCCCTCCTATCCGGTCGCGAATCCGGTGCCCACGCAACACCTCATTAGGCGTTTTTTTCATTGCAGCACTCTATCGCCGAATCGATCGGAGTTCCAGAGCCATCGGAAGATAGACGCTATCGCGCGATTACAACTGGCGACATGCGACACTAGTTCAAAAGTGGCAGATGGGTATGGCTGCAAGTCCATACAATCACGTTGGTCGGCCCTAGCAGAGGATTTTCGAACTTTCCTGTTGAACGGGCATCACGAAACCGCAACTCAAGCTCTCAGGTAGTTAGTGAAATGGCGATTTAACGTCAACTACGGTGAAGGCGTACCTTCAGGGCACTCCGCAGGGAGGCCATCATTCGCAACTCGTTGCTGCCTTACTAAGCGACGGCCACGAAGATCATATTCGAAAAGTATCGTTCCGTGGGAGATCCCCCCGGCGACACCACTAGCTTTGACGTACAGAAGCTCATTGTTAGCATTTAGGCGAACGTCACTGGGGTAAACATAATCCCCCGCGTCTGCTGCGACCTCAACTCGATTATTAATTTGATCGTTGTATCCATACTTCACTACAATTCTTCCCCCGACCATGTCCGCACCGCTCACGATCACCCTCAGCCCACCTCTGAGAATTAGGGGAGTGTCCCACTCTCGGGTATGCGGAGTAACGGACGGCTTCGCGGAGAAAGGAATGCAAGTGGCTGCTTCATAATGATCAATGATCTCGGCCTTGGTGACTGGGCAATCGCTCCAGTCCTCATCGGTATAAAACCGAACGGAATACCAATGATGTTCAAGACGATCCGCGGACAGAACCTTGCACGGTAATCCAGTAAACCCACCCGTCGGATGCACCGTGAGTGAATCTGCGGGATCGAACACAAGGTAAGCTGTGTTGTTCGCGAGGCCTGCGAATCCGGTTACCTCCCACTCCATATGTTTGGATTCTTCGTCTGCCGACGGTTGCGCCAGAACCTCTGCTTTGAGTTGACGCGATTCCAGTAGCCACCTCCCGTGATCGCGGAGAATGTTCTCGTTCTTGAGTAATGCATCTGAAATTCCGAGAAAAACAAGAAGGCTGACGAACAGCGAGAGAAATTGTTGTGATCTCTTTCGATAAGCAGCGACAACTAGAAGAACTACAAAGGTTAGGCAGACGACCGGGGCGATCAGGAATAAGCAAAGGAAGCCACTGTAAGGACTATAGATAAACAGTGAAAGGAATGCGATGGTGGTGCTGGCTGCCACGAGTAACGGCAAGTTCCAACTGACTTTTTCAACCACCTCCGGTATCGCGGACATACGGGACACTCTATGACGAAGCGAGGAAGACTGTCTACGACAACTGTCGGATTATCTGGGACAACTTTCGAAAACAGGCGATTACACTAACTGAGAATTGGCCGCCAGTTCGTCAATAAGTGAAATGGCGATATTTCAACAACCATTGCGGTGCTCTACACTGTGAGACAACGGTTCGCGCAATGAAACGACATCGTAGGATGACGATTCCCATATTTTCTGCTTTGGCCCTGGCCCTTGTGGCCTTTAGTGCCGTGGCTTCAGTCGCACAACAATGCCCGCAAACCAGCACGACTGGCGCTAGTAAAGCATCGAAGGTTCGGACTTTGGAAGGCAGCCTCGTGTTCCATGATTCCATCCGAAAGTGGTTTGAACTGAAGTTGGACCACCCGCAATGCGGCCAAACCTCCATCGAATTGATGCGTATAAACGCGGACTGGTCAGCCGTAGAGGTTCTGAGAGGCTGTCGAGTCAGATCAAGCGGCATGATCGACTTCTCCCCAACCGGATACTATTCGCTTGATACGTATCAGGCCGTGGAACAAATTCAACCTGTCGGTGAATGCGCAAAGCAGTTGCCCTTTCCTGACTATTCGAAGGCCAAGCCCGACAAATCTATTCGCGAATATCGAGTCGAAATGCACGTTGACTATGAGCCCGGAGATCACCCAATTTCTTTCCGTGCCTCGAACGCAGGTAAGGAATTGCAGCCCTGGCAGGCTTACGCGAGTTACGTGCTGACGGGAGGGTTTGTCCTCTACGGATACTGTGGCAAAGGTTTCGTAGTCGATGAAGTTTTTGGGACGCCGGAAGCGAACCCATCACACTTTACGGAGCGAGGAAGCCCAGACGATGCGGCGGCGTTCGATCCCGAGAGTGCGGCGGCATCTGGAAATAAGGGCCTGAATTTGGGATACACCTGCATGCGCAAGCCCTAACTGTTGTAAGCAGGCGATTACACTAATTGAGAAAACGTAATTACTGCAATGGCGAGGTTACGCCAACTATGATGACGTGCCCGGCCGAAATTGGCTATAATTTGCGCCATCTGGCGAAGGCTTCACGTCCTCAGCCCAGTTCAAAGTCTTGTAGTGGCGTCAGTTTCCGCCGCAACAATGGCATTGCCGGTAGCGGCGCAGTTGGTATCCCGTAACGAAAGGGCGCTCCTGCGCAACCTCTTCTGGCCCGACCCGCTTGACCCTTACATGACGTTCTCGTTCGTTTTCATTGGAGTGGTGCCTGCCCTGCTCGGCTGCTACCACCTGGGACGGCTCGGTTTTCTGCTGAATGTCGCGGCAGCGTTTGCGCTTGTTTGGATCATGGCGGTCTGCGGGATGCTTTGTTTCGCCTTTGCTGGGCATCTTTCTGGAAGCGCATGGCTCAGCACCATTGCTTATGCCGCATGCCTCGCCCTGGTGTGCATACTCATTGCGCGGTTCCATTTAAGGGCAGCCAGGTCCCCATCCGTGCGCGATGCTCAGCGAAAACTCCACCTGCTCCCCACGGGACCGGCCTAGCTGTTGTAACCATGCGATTACACTAACGACATTGCGACATTAGTTCAAAAGTGGTTGATGGGTATGTGTATAAATCCATGAAACGATCGGTTATTTTTATTGGTCGGCCCACTAGAGGACGATTTTCGAACTTCCCCCCAAATACAACGGTATCAAATAGAGATGCGATGTTACTCCTCGCGGGGAAGGCGCTTTGAATCTAGATTTCTCAGGTTTGTTCGGTTGAGCTTCGGAAAACGCCGGGTGCCCATTCATTCGCGGTTTGTGCGAATGAATGGGGTTTGAGGCCACCCGAGTGTATTTAGGATGCATGTCACCCGCTACGCAATCCTGTGAAGTGAAAATTGACAATGCGGGGACAGATGGGGCGTTCCCCACTTTTCTCTGGTGCTACCGCCGGTTTTACGTGATCGCGGACGCTCTCGGCCCGGACCCCTCTTCCCTCACAATCGACCTGAGACCGCCATCACAGACAATGTGCGCAATTCCTTCGACAATATCTCTCAGATCGAGCGCAGCCGAAGTGCGCCCGCGCCTCTAGAGGCCACGTATAGTAACTCTTTGATAACTTAAATCGATCAAAATACTGGAAAATCCGGCGTGGACTAAAATCCACTTTCCGGGGCGAAATTAGACGAAAATTCGACAAAACTGCGAGTAACCTCTTATTTCAGAATATTTTGCCTATAAGTCCTTTGCGCTCTAGATTTTGACATCAATACATGGTCCATGCCCATGAATCTAATAGGTCAGGGGGGAGGGGGGAGGGGAGCACAATGTTCTTAATACCTTTTCAGTTAACCATCGGGTCAAGTTAACAGATAGAGTTTTAGGCAAAGAGCGGCGGTCCGCTAATTCGGACGGCTGGCACTTGTGGCCGTTCCCAAAGTGAAGTAAAACGTGGCGCCCTTTTCAACCTGGCCCCTCGCCCACACTTCACCGCCATGTCTCTGGATAATGCGACGCACCGTTGCGAGTCCGATTCCGTTGCCAGGAAATTCAGCTGCTGAGTGCAGTCGTTGGAACGGTTGGAAAAGCCGGTCCGCGGATCGCTGATCGAATCCACTTCCGTTGTCGGCTACGAAATAGGTGATACCTGAATTACTTGTTTCTCTCCCAAATTCAATTCTCGCGGTTTCGTGATGTGAGGTGTACTTCCACGCGTTGCGCAATAAATTGTCCATAACAATGAGTAAAAGGCGTGGATCCGCATTCGCCTCCATGTACGCCGGAGCAATGAACTCCACCTTCCTGTCTGGGGCCCTGCGGCATAACTCGTCCATAATCGAGCGCGCAAACTCGCTTAGATCAATCTTTTCATAGTGCATTGCAGTCGTGCTGACGCGAGATAGGTTCAGCAAGTCTTCGATAAGTTCCGACATGCGCTTGGCCGCGGTCCTTATGCTTTGGAGAGCCTCGTTGCCGTCCGCGTCAAGACGATCGGCGTGATGTTTTAAAAGTAGGTAGGTGAATCCATTCATAGCATCGAGCGGCCCTCGCAGATCATGGGATACGGAATAAGAAAAGCTCTCCAACTCTCGATTGGCCGAAACTAATTCGCGGGTTCGGTCAGCCACCCTTTGCTCCAATTGGTCCTGGGCGTTGCGTAAGGCAGTGTCCCGGCGCTGAATCTCGCCCAGCATCTCATTGAAAGAATTAATCAACAGAAATAACTCGTTGCCAGCCTCGCCGCTCGCACGTACCCTAACTCCAAAATCCTTCTCGCGTGATACTTCCTGCGCTGTTTCAGCCAGATGAATGATAGGACCAGCGACAGACTTACTAAAGCGCGAAGAAATAATTAAGGCGAACACCAGAGACAGCAAAAGCACCGCTAGCGAGATGAGGGTATATCGCTGCAGACGTTGGTTGAGTTCGTCCA
>JANYKL010000154.1 GCA_025361625.1 Acidobacteriaceae bacterium | reverse complement strand
GATCAGCGCGACCGCTGGAAACTGGGCGGTTTGGAATCTGTTTGACAAAGGCGTGACCAAGGATGCGTCGGTACTTGCTCTGGATAAATCGGCTTTGGCTGCTGCGAAGTACGCTCCGACGAGCGAGTTCAAAGGGCTGGCCTTGTACACACCGGTTGGCGCGACACCTGGAAACGGACCGCAGGAGTTTATCGGATTTCGCCGCGCTCCCATCACCACTCCTGAGCCGGGCAGCCTTACCTTGCTTGCGACAGGTTTGATTGGAATCGGTAGTATGGTTCGCAGGAAATTGAGCATTTAGATTAAAACCTCCAAGACCGGGTACCGCATACCTCGTCTCCGAAATACTGTGCCGCCATCAATAAAATCTGATGGCGGCTTTTTTTATTGGGCTTGGCCCTTCTCATTTGCAATTTTCATCTCTTACAGACGACAATCGCAGAGTGACCAGCACAAGCTTTTATCAGAAGCCACAGGCCGCCGATCCGTTTCGTCCCGGCGCACTCGTGATCGTAACTTTAACCAACCCGCGCGAAAAATATTGGGGAGCGATACTACATCTTTCGGGAGAGGGGCTTAGTCTCCGCGGAATTGAGGTTGCATCTTTTGACGATTTGTCGGCGCAGATTAAAAACGGCGAGGCCTTCACCTCCGGCGTCATTTTTTTCCCCATGCATCGCCTGGAGCGAATGGAGCTTGATCTCCCGGAAGGGAATCTGCTTTCTCTTTCGCAGCGCTTCGCCGAGAAGACGGGGCAGGACCCAGCGCCTCTCCTAGTGAGCGAGTATTTGGAGGAGGCTGGGCCACAAGGCGCCGGAGAAGAGCGGAAGTGAAGCTGCGGCAACTGCTAACGGCGCCAAATCAACTGACGATGTTGCGGATGATTTTTCTTCCCTTCATTGTGATCGATGTCGTCAAACATGATTTTAAATGGGCGCTTGCACTCTTCATGCTTGCGGGAATAAGCGATGGCCTCGATGGATTGCTGGCGCGAACCCTGCATCAGCAGACGGTACTCGGCCAATATCTCGATCCGATTGCAGACAAACTTCTAATGAGCACGATGTTCCTCGTGCTCTCGATCGAGCGGATGATCCCGTGGAAGTTTACGGTAATGGTGTTTAGCCGCGACGTGTCTATTTTGCTCTTAAGCGGAGTGCTGTTTACGATTGCCGGGATGAGGGACTTCCGGCCCAGCATTTTTGGGAAGGCGAACACGTTTGCCCAGGTTGGGGCTGTATTTTTCGTGATGTTGCTTTTGGTGAAGCCAATCGTGCTGGTTCAGAGTCTCGCCAAGATTTTTTTGCGAGCCACTTTCCTTTTTACTATCGTTTCCGCTGTACATTATGCAATCGTCGTTCAGCAACGCTTGCAAAGCCACCCTCGGCCGGCTTTGAAGGAATAGTCGAGATCGAGCCGCAGGCCAAACCTCTCCTAACCCGTCGGCTGCCTGAACCAAGGACGGAACAACGCGTTCCCAGTTGGACCCATTGATCGCTAACGAAACAATCTGCGCGATGTCGGGTTTTTAAAAATCGCGGCAACTCAAAAGCTACTTCTCACTTCAAAAGAGCTATGTCTACGGCGGCAATCGAACGATCAGAGAGAGATTCGGACGCCTCGTTGAGACCCGGCGGGCCGGCCCGTTACAAATGGCTGATTGTCGCCTTCACCGTTGGCTGCGTGATCATTGCGGCCGTATCGTTTGCGGTGATTCACTGGTGGCCTTTTACCCGATCTGCTGTATTGCGGGACCTTCGCGAAGCTGGCGACGGGCAAGTCTCTGTTCGCACTTTTCGCGAAACTCATTTTCCGTCCCCAGGTTGTGTCCTTGAAGGAGTCGTGCTTCATCACGGCAACGCGGAAGTCATGACCATCGACCGCCTCACCATTCGCGGAACGTATACCGGAATCCTGGCGCAGCATGTGAGCAAAATCACAGCCGAGGGGCTCCATGTCACGATTCCGCCCTTCGGCTCCAGCAATGCGGCCTTCAAGACCCATCGATCAAAGATTGTTGTCGACGAAATTGTGGCAAACAATTCAATCCTCGAATTCAGACGGAACGACCCGCAAGCCGAGCCGGTGCGTTTCGACATTCACGAGGCATCGCTGAAAGACGTGGGCTGGAAGGCGCCTCTCACTTATAAGATCCGCTTGCACAGCCCCCAGCCACCCGGTGAAATCGCGGCCGATGGAAAGTTTGGGGTTTGGAACGAATCTGACCCGGGCAATACTCCCGTCTCAGGGCACTACAAGCTCGAGCACGCCGACCTTGGAGCCTTCGAAGGTATTTCGGGTGAACTATCTTCGACCGGCCAGTTCGAAGGCAAGCTATCTCACATGGACGTCTCGGGCGAGACGGAGACCCCGAATTTTGAAGTTAAAGAGGGCGGCCATCCGGTCGCACTGAAAACAAAATTGTCCGCGTGGGTTGACGGAACGAGAGGCGACACCTTTCTCACACGGGTCGACGGGGATTTCTTAAAGACCCATATCGTCGCGGAGGGAAGCATCGCCGGCTTGAAAGATGGGAAGGGAAAGACTGCGACCATTGAATTCAAGTCGTCGAAGGCGCGTATCGAAGATTTGCTCCGTCTCTTCGTTAAATCCGAGCGCCCTCCCATGTCTGGCGGCGTAGTGTTGCAGGCTCATGCCGTTCTGCCCCCCGGCGACGAACCGTTTCTTAAGAAAGTGAGATTGCGCGGCGGCTTCGGCATATCAGGTGGAGAGTTTTCGGTGAAAACTCAGCAGGGCGTCGACAAGCTCAGCGCGGGGGCGCGCGGCGAAAGCGAAAGAGAAAAAAATGATCCGGAAACCGTCCTTAGCGGCCTAAAAGGCCAAGTCGACCTTGTGGGGGGAACGGCAAAATTTTCTGGCCTGACGTTCAACATCCCCGGTGCCGCCAGCCGTATGAACGGAAGTTACAACCTAATCACCCACAAGATAGATCTTAGAGGCCAATTGCAGGTTGATTCAAAAATTTCGAACACGACCAACGGCGGCAAGGCGTTCCTTCTGAAAATGATGGAGCCGTTCTTTAAAAAGAAGCGGAAGGGACAGCTTGTTCCGGTGAAAATTTCCGGCACCTACGAGCATCCGCAGTTTGGGTTGGATCTGAATGACGAAAAGGCGGAGCACGTCCGGGCTCCATAGAGGGTAATGTTTTCGGCTGCGCCAGGGAAATAAAAGCTGCGACTTCGGCAGTGTGAGTTTCCGATTTTCTTCCGATCTTCTTCTGAACTTCTTCTGAAGTTTCTCCGATCTCTACCTCTAAAATCTGAAGAGATAAGAAGCCTTCACAAAAAAGTTTCGACTATCGTTGCGCAAGCGGCCATTTGCATCGTGATTGAGGCCACCCAGCCCGTCGGGGGCAAGCGGGGAGCCAATGTTTTCCAGATTACTGTTGTATCCGACATAAATCGCCGTGCTTGGATGGACGAGATAGGTGATCAGGAAATCTGCGTTGAAACTTTTCGCGGTTTGCAGGTAAGTGAAGGCGGGATTGGCCAGCACGGCCCCGAATTGTCCAATAAATCGGAACGACAGTTCTTTGGTGAGCTGGTAGTTCCATTTGCTGCGGATGATGTGGTTGTTCAAACTGCCCGGCGGACGGAGGGTTGCCGATTCGGGGAACGGGCACTCGGGGCACGCGCGGAGACGGAACAGAATATAAGTATTGTCGATTCGCAAGGAGCGCGTCGGCCTGACCGTAAGAGTTAGGTTAGCGCTGGTGCGCCGCGCCAGAAAAGGAACGATGTTCCCCTGTGGGTCGTAGTTTATGCGAGTTCCAAATCGATAGTCGGCGTGCAATGTTACGGCGCGAAAGTAATTAGAATCAATTGCGAATTCCGTCGTATGGCGATCGTATTTTTCAATCTGGGTAAGTACCGGGAAATCTTGCGGTCGAAGCCGCTCCATTTCCTTCGCATACAACGCCGAAATGATAGTCTGCCCCACCAATTCGACCTTGAAGGCCGGGAAATATCCGGAGTTGATGTGGTTGCCTTCATGATCGTAGGTCTGAAAGGTCTCGAACACAGGTCCGTAAGAAATCAGATACTTTCTTTCGGGACGAAAACTGTATTGCAAGCGCTGATCAACACTTTGAATATCAGGTTGAGGATCGAACCCGGTCAGAGTACGAAAATTCGGGCTGCGATCGGAGTAGTCGAAAAAATAGTTGAGCTTCCGGCCATCGCGCTTCAGCACAGCCTCGGCCGCCGTGCCAGCCTGATAAAACCCAGTGGTTTGGAACGAGTTAAATAACTCGTCGGGCGGGTTGATCGTCGCGCTGATCGCCGCTTGCAGATCCGCCACCCAGTGATCATTCAATTTGAAGCGTCCGTCGATGCTGCCAACACGATTGAAAAATCCGTTCACTTCGCGGTCAGCAAAAAGTACTCCGATCGTCGACTGGCTCCCGATGTCGCGGCTGACCCGCCCGACGGCGAATAAAGCGTGATGATTGAACAGCGGATTGTCAGGCGATACCTGCTCGCTCGGCGAAGCAGTGTCTGCAACGAGCATGCCCACTGCCCAAGGGCCGTCTTTTCCAGTCAGCCGCACTCCCCACTTTGGATCAACAATGCGTCGCGTGAAAACCAGGTTGATCGGAGTTTGAAAGTAATTTGCGTTCTCTTGAAAAAATGGCCGGGTCTCGGGGAAGAAGACCTCGAAGCGCTGGTTCACTGTGACTTGGGGCTGGTCTGATTCGATCTGGCTAAAGTCAGGATTGATGGTTGCGTCAAGCACGAACTTATCTTTCAGAACCGCCTTTGCATCGAGCCCGGCCTGACCGAACGCGGCACGTTGCGAGTAAAAAGGATGGTTGGGATCGGACAGGTTCGGCTCTTTGAAGGAACGAAAAAGCCCATAGGGAATCAACTGCAAATTTCTTCCCGGCGAAATTCGTTCCAGGCCGCTAACGGTGCCCTCCTGATTCAAGCGCCCAGTGATCCGGCTTGAATACGGTGGCCAGAACGTGTCTTCGCTGGTTCGCGGCATTTCGCGATTGAGCATGATTCCCCAGGTTCGAGGGTCACTCGAGGCGAAGCGCAAACTGCGAAACGGAATCGACATTAAAACGACAAAGCCGCGATCAGTAACCTTGCCTTCTGTGTTCCACACGGTATCAAAAGAAAGGTCGAAGTCGGAGCCTTCAGTCCAGAGAGCGTCCGCCTGAACCCCAAGCGGGTTGGACATAAAAGCGTAAGCGCGCCGGCGATCGTGAAAGGTGTCCAGCATAATCTCGACCGTATCGTCGCTAAAAATATCTTCGCGCCGCGCAAGATGCGCTCGCAATTTTTGCGGCTCGCTATCGAAACACACAAAGACTGAGTAAAGATTTTTGTCGTCATATCCGAGATAGATTTCGGTGCGTTGGGAAGCGGGTGCGCCGTCACTCGGCACGCGCTGCGTCAGCTTGTCTATCTTTTGCAGTTTTCCCTGCCAGCGAGCAGGCAGTTGCATGCCGAGGAATTCCTCAAGGCTGGGAGCCGTATCAATACGAGGGATTTGGATGCTGCCGAATTCAGGGGTTTCAGCGAAGAGGCCGAGGCCAAAGACTGCGAACGAGAGGAGTAAAAACAAAGAGCGCAAAGTGGTCGATCGAGGCGGCATCAGGCAGAGTTCCTTCATATTAGACGATCGTCGCCTCTGACCGTAAGCATCAAACGCCATGAGAGCACTCGTATCGTTGAGGGTACTTGGAAATTGCGATAACTCCCGCTTCGCTTATCGTCTATTACCTCCAACTAAAAAGTGCACGGCAATGCTGACTTTACTGCTAGATGTGTCGTTTCAAAGTGCTCTATCTCCTAACCCCTCGCCCGATTTGACCGGCTTTCAGTGCGACACCTAGAATGATTGATTCGGCATAGCTCCTAGAACTCATTCATGGCATTGCGTCTTTTTAACACTCTTTCAGGCAAGATCGAAGAATTCAACCCCATCGACGCCAATCGCGTGCGGATGTATGCCTGCGGGCCGACCGTCTACGACTACGGACACATTGGAAACTTTCGAACGTTTATTGCGGTCGATCTTCTTTACCGATTTTTGCAGCAGCATGGCTATGACGTTCGCTACGTCATGAACATCACCGACGTTGACGACAAGATCATTCGCAACTCTGCGCGCGATGGCGTCAGCGTGCAGCAGTACACAGAGAAATACATTCGAGCATTCCTCGAAGATTCAGCGACGCTGAGCATCGAGAAACCTCTGTTGGTGCGGGCTACGGAACACATCACAGCAATGGCTGAATTTATCGCAAAGCTCGAGAAGAAGGGCTTTGCATATCGTACCGATGATGGCTCTTATTATTTTCGGATCGCACAATTTCCCGCCTACGGAAAGCTTTCAAAGAAAGATTTTGGCGGAATGAATGATGGCGCCCGAGTCGATGTGGATGAGTACGAAAAAGATAGCGCCCGCGACTTTGCCCTTTGGAAGGCCGCCAAGGCGGGCGAAGCCTCATGGGATACGGTGATCGGGCGCGGGCGCCCGGGGTGGCACATCGAGTGCTCCGTGATGTCGATGGAGGAGCTCGGGCCGAGCTTCGATTTGCATGCGGGCGGGGAGGATTTGATCTTTCCGCATCACGAAAACGAAATTGCTCAATCGGAATCGCTGACCGGTCAACAGTTCGCGCGACACTGGTTTCATGCGCGCTTTCTGCTGGTCGAGGGTCAGAAGATGTCGAAAAGCCTCGGAAATTTTTTTACCATTCGAGATTTAGTGCTAAAAGGCCACCGGCCATCGTCGATCCGTTGGCTTCTGACGCAGGTGCCTTATCGTAATCCGCTGAATTTTACGTTTGATGGTCTGAAATCGGCAGCAAGTTCGGTTGAGAAACTGAGGAACTTTCGCTTTCGCCTGAAGAGTTCCCAGTTCACAGCGGGTGGGAACCAAGCCATGAGTCAATTAGCGGAAGAGACAGTCGCGCGCATCAAGAGCAGCCTGGAAGACGATTTAAATACGGCGGAAGCGCAGGCCGCAATTTTCGATATGCTTCGCAAAGTGAATTCAGCTATGGATGCGGGAGAAGTCCGCCAAGACGACTTGAAGCCGTTGTTGCAGGCGCTTGAGAATTTCGACGCGATCTTCGGAGTATTGAACGATGATGACAAACCGAAGATGCGAGCGATTCTAGATTGGGCGCGAACCGAAGGCCGGGAGCAAGACATCAGTCCCGAGTTGATGGAGATTGCAGGCTTGGACCAACTGACGGATGAGCGCATCAATCAAAGGGTTTCGGAGATGGAAGCGGCCAGGAAGTCTCGAGACTTTAAATTGTCGGACGCTATCCGAGCGGAATTAACGGCGGCGGGAATCCTGGTGGAGAACACGAAAGACGGAGTGCGGTGGCGTAGAAAATAAAGAAACTGGCAGATTGCGACCTGCTATCTGATTCATTCCTAGCATTCCAGTAGCTCAAAAATAGACCCAAATTAAAGTTACAAATAGAGAATTTCCGCGTGCCCCTTGCTATTACGAAGCGCTTTAAGTATCTGTATCGCTAAGCTTCGCCCCGCTACCCATGCTGTAAGCGAGACTTTGCTTGCTGATAGGCGTGTGCCACGCGAAGTAAGGTGGCCTCGTCAAAGTGTCGTGCGAAGAGCTGCAATCCGATCGGCAATTTTTCGCTACTTTCTCCGCAAGGCACCGAGATACCTGGGACGCCCGCAAGATTCGCAGTCACGGTGTAAATGTCGGCAAGGTACATGGCCATGGGGTCGTTCGATTTTTCTCCGAGCCGGAACGCGGTTGTGGGACAAGTCGGCGACGCGATCACGTCGACCCATCTGAACGCCTCCTTGAAGTCACGCGCGATTAGAGTTCGAACTTTTTGCGCTTTCAGATAGTAGGCATCGTAGTATCCAGCGCTCAGGGCGTAAGTGCCGAGCATAATTCTGCGCTTGACTTCGGCGCCGAAGCCGGCGTCGCGCGTCTTGCGATACATTTCAGAAAGTGTGGACGACTTTGCCCGGAAACCGTAGCGCGCTCCGTCATAGCGGGCAAGGTTAGACGACGCTTCCCCGGTGGCGATGATGTAGTAGGTCGAAATTGCGTATTCCGTATGCGGCAAGCTGACAGGGATAATCTCGCATCCGAGCTTAGCCAATTCCTGAATAGCGGCCTCGACGGCAGTGCGCACTTCAGGGCTAAGACCTTCTGCAAAATATTCTTTAGCGACTCCTACTCTCAAGCCCTTGACTGGCTTAACTAGTTCGGCGACATAATCGGGCACAGCGACATCGGCAGATGTCGAGTCCATCGGATCGCGTCCCGCAATCGTGCGCAGTAGCAAAGCGACTTCTTCCACTGTATTGGCAAAAGGCCCGATGTGGTCTAGCGATGACGCGAAGGCGATCAGGCCGTAGCGCGAAACTCGGCCATAGGTCGGCTTCAGTCCAACCACCCCGCAAAAAGAAGCAGGCTGACGGATCGAGCCTCCGGTGTCAGAACCGAGGGTCGCGATCGCCATTCCGGCCGCAACCGCAGCGGCTGAACCACCGGATGAGCCTCCGGGTACGCGAGTTTTATCGCGGGGATTGTGTACCGGACGGTACGCGGAATTTTCGTTCGACGAGCCCATCGCGAATTCATCGCAATTGAGCTTGCCCAAAATCACCGCGCCGGCGGCCTCGAGGCGAGTGACGGCCGAGCAATCGTAGGGAGGAATAAAATTATCGAGAATTCTCGACCCGGCGGTGGTGCGTACGCCGGCAGTCACCATCACGTCTTTGATGGCGATGGGGACCCCTGCCAGCGGCGGCAAAGGCTGGCCTTCAGCCGCCATCTGGTCGATCAATCCAGCTTGCTTCATGGCGCGTTCTTCGCAAAGCGTTAAAAATGCGCCGACCTCTCCGTCGTAATTTTGTATGCGTTGGTAATACTCGCTCGCCACTGCAATCGCGGTGGTCCGCTCTTCTCTGATTGCGTTGCGAAGGGAGTCAATCGAATGAAGCGAGGTCATCATTTGCGATCGAGAGATGTGCCAAAGGCTTTGGCAGTTGGAGAATGAAAGTCGAGACTGCAATGAAGACCGTGATGGGTAGCGCCAACAGGCACCACTCCGCGCGCTTTTATACCAGGTTTCGCCTCGACCGGGTTCGGCAATGCCTGCACAAATACCTCTTTAATTTTGGCTACGGTTCTTCAACGTTCGATGACTTTAGGCACCTGGAAAAATGTTCCATCGGTGTCGGGGGCATTCTTTACCGCCGCGTCGTGCGGCAACGATTTGCGCAGACCTTCTTTGACATCGTCTCGAATGGGGTAGCCGTAACGTTCGCTTTCGGAAAGTGCCGGATCAACAGTGAATGTGCCGGAGACTTGAGCCATCGGAGCCACGTCTTCGGTTTTTAATTCGCTGAGGCGGTCCACGTGACCGAGGATGGAGTTGAGGTCGCGCAACATGGCTGAGCGCTCCTCCTCAGACAATTCGAGGTTCGCGAGGTCGGCAACGTAGGCTACGTCTTTGTCGGTGACTCTCATTGGCAGCGGAGCGCGGAAGTTCAAACTTTTAACACGAACTCAATCCGCCTGACTGTCGCACTGGAAAACTTATTGATCATTGCCAGATACCGGGGAGCAAGGTTAACAAGTTCCCTTCGCCAGCCCGCGTCGGCAACCTCGATACGCAGTATCCCGTCAGCAAAATCGAGCGTTCGAGTGCGATCTGCCACAGCACTGCCGCAGGCAAGCGGCCAAGCCAGCAACGCGCTTTGACTGGCGGGCGCTCGGCGGACGGCGTTCGCCACGAGTGCGTTGAGGCCGGAAGCGGCATGATTCAAGATTAGTCTCCAGCGTGATGCAAATTTGGAAGGAGTGATTGTAGCACCGGGGAAATGACCGCTGGCGCCAGGGGTGGTCCCGGTGCTTACAAAGCTGGTAGAGGCAAATCGCGAATCCTATCGTTGTGAAGCAACGGCGGCTTTCGCGCGCTTTTTTGCCAACTTGCGAAGGTGAGAGGCGGAATAAAGACTGCCACGGCATTTTTTAGAACCGCAAAGACATGGGGCGTCATCTTCTCCGTCGTATAGGTTGTAGTCGTAGGTCAACTCTTCGCCAGCGGCGATGTCGCGCAAGGCAATTACCCACATTTTTCCGCGGATCTGATCGGTCTCGCAGTTGGGCTGGCAGGAGTGATTGATGAATGCTGCTACGCCGTACCCGTCGATAATTTTCTTACCGCCGTCGAGTCCGAACAAATACGTATTGGGAAACTCGTCATAGAGATCGTCAGCCTGGTCATTGGTCAAAGGCAAGCCCATGTAGTGAATGATGCGGGTACCCTTGCGAATCGGGCGCGTGGTATAGCAGCCGTGCGAATGGATTTTTGATTGACGAATGATCAGGGCCATAGCGGTCTTATATCTTTAGCACAAGATGGGGGAGCTTTCAGCTCCAAGTCCTACAGACCGGATTAGATTTTACTGAAGCTGGCCGCTGAGAGCTGAAGGTGCTTAAGCAAAACCTGCTAAAATCCCGGTCGGAGACTAACGTCGGAGATTAAGAATGATGGCCCCCAAGCACGCGCCGCGCTTTTTGAAGATTGTCGAGGACTCAAAGAAACGAGTTCGCGAAACGGATGTGGACACTGTTAAGTCGCGCCTCGATCGCGGAGATAAAATTGTATTGGTCGATGTCCGCGAAGACCGTGAATACGACGCCGATCATTTGCCGGGCGCAGTTCATCTTGGCAAGGGTGTTATCGAACGCGACATTGAGGAGAAGTATCCGGATGCGAATGTTGAGCTGATCCTCTATTGTGGTGGCGGCTTTCGATCGGCCCTGGCCGCCGATAATCTTCAGAAAATGGGATACACAAACGTGACTTCGATGGATGGCGGCATCCGCGATTGGCGGGAAAGAAGCTATCCGCTGGAAAAGGGACGCTGACTAACCGCAAACTGATTTAGGTCTACTGGTTTTAGATTAGTTATGAGGTCATCCTGAGCGAAGCGAAGAATCGACAACGCTCTTGCGGCGAGCAAGATATCTAACCGCTTTCCTGTCACAGTTTGCATCCCTCTCGTATCTCTGAAAAAATGTAAGCACCGTTTCAAGTGGAGTCCCTGTAATGTCTCAAATTGGAAGCTTCGCGCTCATGTTGGCGCTGGGCCTCAGTGCGTACTCGTTTGTGGCGGGCCTGCTCGCGTTATTTGGCAAGGACGCCGCCTCTGCTCGTCTGGGCGAGACCGCGCGCCGTGCCGGAATCGCCACCTTCGGCGCGGTCGTTCTGGCGGCCACTGTTTTAGTGGCGGCCGCTTTCAGCGACGACTTCTCCATCGCTTACATCTTTCACCACAGCAACCGGGATCTACCTGCCGCTTACAAGTTTGCAGTCTTGTGGTCAGGACAAGAAGGATCGCTGCTTTTCTGGTCTCTGTTGCTGGCGGGGTACGGATTCGTTCTTCGCCTGCGCTATAAAACCGATCAGCGACTTTTTGCCTATGCCTCGATGATCATCGCGTCGGTGCAGGTTTTCTTTCTGTTGATCTTAAATTTCGCGGCTCACCCATTCGCGGTTATGCAAGGCGGCTTGCCTCCCGACGGAACGGGCCTCAATCCCCTGCTGCAATATCCGGAGATGGTCATTCATCCGCCGATGTTGTATATGGGCTATGTCGGATTTACCGTTCCGTTCGCTTTTGCCCTCGGCGCGCTGATTATGAATTATCCCGGCGAAAAATGGATTCAGATCACGCGGCGCTGGACGATGGTGACGTGGTGCTTCCTTACCGTCGGCGTCTTTCTCGGAGCGCACTGGGCTTACTCGGTCCTAGGCTGGGGTGGCTACTGGGGATGGGATCCGGTTGAAAACGCGTCCCTTATGCCGTGGCTTACGGGCACCGCGTTTCTGCACTCGGTCATGATGCAGGAAAAACGCGGTATGTTGAAGGTATGGAATATGGTGCTGATTTTCGCCACGTTCCTGCTCTCTATGCTCGGAACTTTCCTAACGCGTTCCGGTGTGATCAGCTCGGTGCACGCGTTCGCTCAATCTTCAATTGGAACGTGGTTTCTCGTTTTCATCGCGATCGCGATCGCCGTCTGCACGTATTTTCTGCTGAAGAATCGCGGGCATCTCAAGAGCGAGCACAAACTCGAAGCGCTGGTCTCACGAGAGTCGAGTTTTCTGTTCAATAATCTTCTGCTGTTGACGCTCTGCTTCACAATTCTTTGGGGAACATTTTTTCCCATCATCTCCGATTTCGTGCAAGGCCATAAAGTGACGGTCGGAGCGCCGTTTTTCAATCGCGTCGCCGTTCCAGTAGCGCTTTTACTTCTTCTCTTAACGGCGGTCGGTCCACTCCTTGCCTGGCGCAAGACTTCGATTGATAGTTTGAAGCGCAACTTTCTCTACCCGGCCATCGGCGCGCTTGCAGTGGGCGGCATGATGGTACTTTTTGGGGTGCGTCCATGGGAAGATCCGTCTTACTTCTACGCGGTGATGGCCGCGATTCTTTCCGCTCTCGTGATATTTACCGTCATCTCCGAATTTTTGCGCGGAGGGCGGGTTATTGCCGGTAAAACCGACCAGAATCTGGTTGCTGCGATGTATCAACTTTGCCGGCGCAACACGCGCCGATACGGCGGGTATATCGTTCACTTCGGCGTAGCACTCGTCTTTATCGGCATTCTCGGAACGCCATTCAATAAAGAAGTAGAGAAAGAAATGGCGTTCGGCGACAAGATAAATATCGGCCCTTACACGCTCGTCTGCCAGTCTTACACGCAGGACGATAATCCGAACTTCAGCAACGAGTGGGCCATCATTAACGTCTTTCGTGATGGAAGGCAGATCACGACTATGTATCCGGAGCGCCGCTTTTATAAATCGAGCGGACAGCCGCAGACTTTGCCACGAATTTATCCGAGCTTTAAAGAAGACTATTTTCTGGTCGGAGACGTTTATCTAGTCTATGAAGGCAAGAACGAAACCACCGGCCGCCCCATCATCAAAGCTCACATCAACCCGCTGGTGCCGTGGATCTGGATAGGCCTCATCATCATGGTCTTCGGCACAATCGTGGCGCTAGTGCCCAACGCCGCGGTGGTGCGCGTGCCCAACACTTCGCCGGTGCGAACCCCAGTCCGGGCTGGAGCGGGCGACTAATGAGCTCAGCGCGGGCTTCTCGAAAACACGCTCTCGAAGAAAGTAGCGCCGCCTACCCCGGGGCTGTCATGGTGGCGTCTCAACCCCACCGGCCCGCCAGCAAAGTGAGGGAGTTGATTTGTCGCTCGCTCCACATCGTTGTTGTTTGCACTTCGCTATTTCTGTTTATGGGCGCGGGCGATGCCGATGCGCGCTTCAAAGACCTTGGCCACCGCATGATGTGCGCCTGCGGATGCGGCCAGATTTTGCTCGAATGCAATCACGTCGGCTGCACTTACTCCGACAAAATGCGCAACCAGTTGGTGGCATCGATCGACAAAGGCAATAACGACGATCTCGTGCTGCAAGGCTTCGTGCAGGAATATGGTCCAACTGTAGTCGCCGCGCCGAGCACGACGGGCTTCAACCGTATTGCCTGGATCATGCCTTTCCTAGCGCTTGGCATGGGCATCACCTTTTTGATTTACGTTGTCCGCTCTTGGAAGAACCGTCCGGAGCCCGCCTTGGCCGACGGCATCGTTATTCCGCAAGGCCAGGAACTTGATGCCCTCCGCCGGAAGGCGCGAAGAGAAACCGACCTATGAAGTTTGTCTGGTCTGCCAGCGCCCCAGCGCGCGAAAAGCCGCGATCAAGAAAAGATATAGATCGAGAGAGTACCGCCTGATGACCCTATTCATCTGCTCTGCCGTAACCGCAGCCGCACTCTATTACGTTTTCTTTTTTCCCGGTGAAGTCTATGCCGGAGAGGAAAAAACACGCCTCGGCTATCTTCGCGAACGTAAGGAAGCCGTCTACGAAAACCTGCGTGATTTGAATTTCGAGTTCAAAGCGGGCAAAGTTGCGGAAGCGGATTATCAATCGATGCGGGCGTCACTCGAAGAGGAAGCGGCTGCGGTTATGGCAGAGATCGGGCGACTGGAGTTGATGCAGGTCGAATCGCGGTAGGAATTGAAGGAGTTTTTTTGAAGAAACTTGCACCACCGATATTGCTGGCGGCGTTTCTTTTTCTCACACTCTTCGCCGCCGCCCAGACTCTAACCGGCACGGTCACCAACGCCACGACGAACAAGCCCGCCTCCGGAGATGAGGTCATCCTCATCAATCTTACGAATGGCATGGACGTGGCCGGTACCACCAAGGCCGATGCCGGGGGTAAATTCAGCTTCACGCTCTCGGGACCGGCCGGCCCGCGCCTGATTCGCGCGATACATCAGGGAGTGACTTATCATCAACTGGCCCGCCCCGGCACCAATTCTGTCGACATAAACGTGTATGACGTTGCGCCGAAAGTTGTGGGCCTTAGTGTCACCGTCGACGTGCTGCGCTTTCAGACCGATAACGGAACGTTGCAGGGCGTGCGCACGTTTGCCGTCAATAACAATTCGACTCCGCCGAAGACGCAGATGAACGATCACAATTTCGAATTCTTTCTGCCGCCGAATGCGAAGATTGAGCAAGTCCAGGCGCGAGCTCCGAATGGACAGCCGATCGCTGCGGAATCGACTCCGCAGAAAGAGAAGGACCGCTACTCGGTTCAGTTTCCGTTGCGTCCGGGCGAAACCCAATTTCAGATTGCCTTCACATTACCTTATTCAGGCAAGATGACCATCGATCCTAAACCGATTTACCCGGCAGAACATTTTGTGGTGGTTGTCCCAAAGACAATGCAATTTGCGGCCGCGAATGCTGCCATCTTCGAGTCGGTCAAAGATCCGGCGCAAGGCGATAATCTAATGGAAGTCGCGCGGCAGGCGAAGCCCGGGCAGGCGCTCGGCTTCACGCTGCAAGGTGATGGAACCATCGTGGAGCCTCCCGAAGAAGGTGCGAAGGGAGCGCAGGCCCAGCAACCGCAAGCGGGCCAGCCATCGACTGAGACGCGCGACAATCGCCCCGGCGGAGGATTAGGCGCTCCAATCGATGCGCCAGACGCGCTGCAAAAATACCGGTGGCCGATTCTTTTTGGATTCGCCCTGCTCCTGGCAATCGGCGGATGGGCAGTGACGAAGCGCCAGCCGGTTCCGGCGGGAACGGGGGCATCGAGCTCGCCGGCGTCGGTGAAGACTCTCGTGAACCAGCCAGAGCGCTTGACGGGCTCAAGAGGATCCACGCCGATGCAGACTGCGGAACCATCGATGGGGGGTGTTGCGTCGGCGCCTGTCGGATCGCGAGGGTCGATGCTACTTGAGGCTTTGAAAGAAGAACTCTTTCAACTTGAGGTGGAGAAAAAGCAGGGCAAGCTTTCGTCCGACGAATATGAAAAGGCACGTGCGGCGCTTGATCAAACCTTGGAACGCGCTTTGAAGCGGCAACAGTGATTTCCTAATATTCGCGCTGTGCTTGTCTTTAAAAAGTCAAAAGGGCGGGCAAGCGTTTGGGCCCCGCATCAAGTTGTTGCGTCGCAGTGCGTCGGAGACGAGCACTGGCGGTCAAGCGCTTTCGGCGCTCCGGGGACGATGCGAACGGTGATTTAAAGTCCACAGGCTCGCCCATCCGGCCCTCGAACCTAACCAAAATCCCTTCGCATCTAATGAAAATGAGTTATCGAGGCCACTTATGTCTAGCAACATCCTGAAAACCGCATTCCTTCTGACCGCCATGACGCTCTTGCTCATGCTGGCCGGGCGCGCCTTCGCGGGGCAGCGAGGAATGCTGATGGCGCTGATCTTCGCCGGCATCATGAACTTCGTCGCCTATTTTTTCTCTGACAAGATTGCTCTGGCCACGTATCGCGCGCAACCGGTTACCCGCGAGGAACTGCCGCGCGTTTACAACATCGTCGAACGTCTCGCGCAAAAAGTGAGCCTGCCGATGCCGAAGGTTTACGTCATTCCGACCGATTCGCCAAATGCTTTCGCCACCGGACGCAATCCGAACCATGCGTCGGTGGCTGTAACCCATGGCATTCTGGGACTGCTCAACGACGAGGAACTAGAAGGCGTTCTGGCGCACGAACTTGGCCACGTCCGGAATCGCGACATCCTTATCAGCTCAATCGCAGCCACGTTAGCCGGAGCAATCACCTACCTCGCATCGATCGCAAAGTGGGGAATGATTTTTGGGGGCATGCGTGGTGAACGCGACGATCGCGACGGCGGCAGCGGCCTCGCAGCCATCGCCATGATTATTCTAGCGCCGCTGGCGGCGACTCTGATCCAGCTTGCCGTGTCACGTTCGCGCGAGTACGGCGCAGACGACACAGGCGCTCATTGGACTGGCAATCCCTATGCGCTTGCGAGCGCTCTTGCGAAAATCGAAGCGTACTCTACTCAGCGCCCGCTGATCGCCACACCATCAACGGCGCATCTGTTTATCATCGCGCCGTTCTTAGGAGGCATGAGCTTCGGAAATTTGTTCTCAACCCATCCTCCAACTGCGAAGAGAATTGAACGCTTGACGGGGCGGCCCGCGGAATTCTCGTGAGGTGGATACTCCACCTTGTCATCATCACACCGGGTCAGCCTGACACCGGGTAGGCGGGCTCCAAAGACTGTACGGCCGTGAGCTCCTCGGTGACATTGGTAACAACGGAACCTTTCACGCAACAGGATAGAATCGCCAGAATGGCTCCCGAACTTATGGTGACAACGTCCCAGCGCGCGGCGGAGCTGGAAGCGAGCTTGCGGCGTGTCATCCGCGGCAAAGACGATATTGTGCGGCTTGCTCTCGTGGCTATTTTTGCCAAGGGCCATCTGCTGATCGAAGGCGTTCCGGGGGTTGGCAAGACTACTCTTGGCCAAGCGATTGCCCGAGCCATCGATTGCACATTTCAGCGCATCCAGTTTACAAGCGACATGTTGCCTTCTGACGTGCTCGGCATTTCCATCTACTCCTCGCTCGAACAAAAATTTGAATTCAAGCGCGGCCCGGTTTTCGCTAACGTGCTCTTGGCGGACGAGATCAATCGCACGACTCCTAAGACACAGTCGGCGCTGCTCGAAGCAATGAATGAGGGCCAGGTCACAATCGATGCACATTCGTATCAGTTGCCTCAGCCATTCCTCGTTATTGCCACGCAAAATCCGATCGAGCATCACGGCACCTATCCGCTTCCCGAGTCGCAACTCGATCGCTTCTTGATGCGCATTCGAATGGGCTATCCGGACGAAAACGCCGAGCGCCAAATTTTGCGCTCAGAGGCGGGAGTCGCTCAACTGGAAAACCTACGTCCGGTGCTGAGTGCAGCCGACGTCATCGAAATTCAGCAAGCTGTGGCTCGGGTTCACGTCGACGAATCACTCATCAGTTATCTTTTAAGTATTGTGAGCAAAACGCGCGCATCCGAGTATCTCTCGCTAGGCGTTTCTCCACGCGGATCGCAGATGCTGTACCGCGCCGCGCAGGCAATGGCCTTCCTCGAAGGCCGGGACTACTGCACTCCAGAAGATTTCAAGCCGCTGGTCGTTTCGGTTTTCGCGCATCGTGTAGCAGTGAGTTCGCTTTACGCATCTACGCTGAAAAAATCGGAGCAAGCGGAACAGGTGCTGAAAGACATTGTCGAGAGTGTTCCGGTACCGATCTAATTCCATCCTCTAATTGCGCTTGCTGTGCCAATCATCGAGCATTCTGTTCGCGAGGCAAGTCTTGTTTACCTGCCTGCGAAGGGTGGAAATGTAGATTGAATCTATAGACAAAGAGATCAACCGGTACGTCATAGTCGACCGCTATCGAGACGATCCGATTCTCAGACGTGCCACCGATTTTCACTTTCACCTGGTTCGGCTGAAGATCAATCTCGTGTTTAGCTGCATCGCGCAGAACCGCGTCCCGCATCTCCACATCCGACTTTGGCAACCTGCCGGTGCGAGCGCCGACCTCAGAGGCAACATCCTTTATTTCATCCTGGAAAATTGCATTCGTGACTTCAGGCTCAACGGTGCGCCGGCGGCGGTGATGGCCGCCACAACTAATACGATGAAGAATACATATTTCAAGGGAGATCTCCCGTCCAGATTAAGGGCCCGGTGCTTTTCGGTTCTTAACGATTCTAGACCCTGGGTTATGCGCCGGTGGCGGCTGGTCTGGCCGAGTGCAAACTCGAAATGCGCGAGATGGCGGCAACCATCATTCCCGAGAGAAACTGCATGGTTGCTACGTCGTTATGATCGAAAGCATGGGCGCTAGATGAGAGCACCTCGAAGACTCCGAGGGTTCGCCGAAAGTGGCGCAGCGGCGCCACCAGAATCGAGCGGACTCCCATGCGGCGGCAAGTCACGGCGTCAACATAGGAATTGGTATCCGCGTCATTGCAGAGAAGAACCTCGCCGGTGCGCACGCATTCGGCCGATAAACCGCTATCGGTTTGGAGACGCACGCCGAGGTCCGGCCCGGTGCGCCCGGTTCGCGCACGGCAAACAATTTCATGGCCCCGCCGCAGGGCAATTGCCGCGCCAGTAGCCCCGGTCAACGACTGCGCCTTTTCGGCAATGATGCTGATGCCAGGCTCGAGATCGATTTCTCCGGCATTCATCAGGATGCTTTGGTTCAAGTGAAAATCCGGTTGACCTGGTCGATTGCGTCGCGAAGAAAACTCATTCGAGAGATGCAAGCCCTGATGGACCTTAGAGTCGGCGGACTCCGGAACAGAGAGAAGCAGCGACCGCACCAATCGATCCAATTCAGCATCCTCGATCAAATGTGTTGTAGGTTGCGCGCGCATTGACCCGCCGAGCAAACGGGGCAAACTCAACACGGCACTACTACCGCATGCAAGGCAGTGCGGGGTGTTATTTTCGCTGATCATTTCGCACTGCACACAGAAAATCGATGAGTGCATAGGCACGAAATTCACGTCGGCCGACATGAGAGAACGTTGCATTGAGAGTGGTCCCTTCCGGACGAATCGGGGAAGCATGAGGGTAAACATTGAGCGCAAGAATCGAAAGTGCCCGTGTTGATTCCTCCCCTGCGCGATCGAAAATGCGGCTTCACCAGCTACCGTCAGGCATCACCGGCTTCCGCCCACGCTCGCCCTTCTATAATTCGCACATGCCGTTTCTCCGGTTCCTCATGGTGTTGACTCTGGTTGTCTGGCTGGGCGGTGTCATCTTTCTCGCCTTTGTCGAAGCCCCGGCCGCCTTTTCTCCTGGATTACTCCCCTCCCGCCAACTCGCCGGTTCTATTGTTGGCCGAACCCTCGACGGGTTGCACTACATAGGAATCGCGTCAGGAGTTATTTTTCTGATCACGTCGATGCTCTACACCCGGAAGATCAGACGGACGCCTCGCGCCTTTGCAGCGCGACACCTGCTAATCGGGCTCATGCTTCTAATCACACTGGTTTCGCAGTTCGCGGTCACGCCGAAGCTGCGCGCGATTCGCGCCGAGGCTGGCGTGATCGATTCTCTTGCTATGGACGACCCACGACGGGCAGAATTCGACCGCTTGCATTCTTTATCCGAAAAGCTGGAAGGCGCGGTGCTCCTGATCGGCTTGGTGGCTCTCTACTCAACTGCGCAAGCGCTTCGGGAGTAGGATCTCCGCCGAGAACGGGGCAAGAAGACTGTCATCCTGATGATTTATTCTTTCTATTCGATACTGAGAGCTGAAAGTTGATTACCAATGAAAACAGGCATTATCGGTCTGCCGCAGGTCGGCAAGACATCTTTGTTTGGAATTTTGACTAAAGTGCATCTTTCCGAGCAAGCGTATTCGAATCCGCGGGAAGCGCACATCGGCTTTGCCAAAGTACCGGACGAGCGACTCGACAAGCTTGCCGCCCTTTATCATCCTAAAAAACTCACTCATGCCTCGGTTGAATACGTTGACGTAGGGGCCATCGGTCAAGACGCATTAAAAGAGACCGCGTATGTTGGCCATCTGCGCCAAGTCGACGCCCTCATTCACGTTCTTCGTGCATTCGAAAGCGATGAAGTGCCCTTGGTCGCTCCGATCGACCCGCTTCGAGACATTAAGAATGTTGAATTTGATTTGATGGTGAGCGATCTTGGACAAATTGAGAAGCGACTGGAGCGGCTCGAAAAGGATCTTAAGAAAATGAAGACTCCTGAGCTCGAAAAGGAAAACGAGTTACTCATCCGGGCCAAGGCCCAGATCGAAGCCGAGAAACCTCTGCGCGAAATGCAGATGTCCGCGGAAGATAAGAAGCGCATCCGGGGATTTATGTTTTTGAGCGAGAAGCCGATGCTCTACGTTCTCAATATCGGCGAGAGCACCGAACTTGGCAAGGATCTGGAAGCGGCAGTTGCCAAATACAATCTGGCGGAGGTGGCGTCTCGCCCAAATGCCGGAGCCAGCGCCATTTGCGGCAAGGTGGAGGCAGAACTGGCGCAGATGAGCGACGAGGATGCGGCAGAGTTTCTCGGAAGTTATGGGCTAACCGAAAGCGGACTGACGCGCCTGATCCGCAATAGCTATCACCTTCTGGGGCTGATTTCATTTTTCACAGCAGGAGAAGATGAATGCCGCGCCTGGACGATCCCAGCGAATACCCGGGCGCAGAATGGCGCCGGCGCAATTCACTCGGACCTCGAAAAACATTTCATCCGCGCGGAAACAATTCGCTGGGATCAGTTGCTGGAGGCTGGTTCCGAGGCAAACGCGCGAGCCAAAGGTACCTTGCGGCTAGAAGGCAAAGACTACATCGTGCAAGACGGAGACGTGATGCACATCCGGCACAGCGGCTGAATAAAGGGGGAGAACAGCGCGACTAGATCGCCGAGTCTTCAGTGAACGTGAAACACCTGATCCAGTAAAAACATGCACGCCGTCCCAACGAATACAAGAATCGCCATCTTCACTCCCGGCTCCTTGTTCACTTCTGGAATCAAGTCAGAAGCAGCAACGTAAATTGTGACACCCGCCGAAAGCGGCAATCCGAATCCTACCTGGTGCCGAAAAACAGCCATTGTCATGACCCCGGCCACGGTCGCTACACCCAAAGCCACTGACGCTCCCCACGCAAACGCGCGGCTTCGACCGCTTGCGAGCATCACCGATGCCACGGTGAAGCCCTCCGGAATTTTATGGAGAAAGACAGCGATGAAGATGATCCACCCAAGCGCGGGGGAGACGAGAAACCCCGAGGCGATCGCGATACCGTCAAAAAAAGTGTGGATCAGCAAACCGACCAGGACCGAGTATCCTTTATGCGCGTGGACGAAGTGATCGGTGTGCGTTTCTTCTCCGAAATGGAAGTGCGGAGTGACGGTATGCTCAAAGAAATGCACCAACAGGTATCCAAGAAGAATGAGAAATCCGGCGTGAGGTCCGCGCAACTGAATGCTGCTGGGGACCATCTCCACCAGCGCGGTTGCCAGCATAAAGCCCGCGCCAAGGGCGACGAAGTAGCGAAGATATGAGCGCTCCCAATGCCTCTGAACAATAATCGCGCCACCAAATATGTTAGCGCCGGCCGCCGTCAGCCCGAGGAGCAAACTGGTCAAGATGGGTGACATGAAGCGAAAGCATATCAGGTTGTAGAGATGCGGTTAGCAGCGTTTCCGGCGGCGAAAGTGGCAGAAGGGTTGAGGAAACTCTCTCCATGCAGCTTGGTGATCATGACGCGACCGATATAATCCGTCTCAGCTAAAAGCAATGCCACGACGCCAAGAGCGAAAAGGTTTTCATGCGTTTCGAACTCTTCATTGCAACCCGATATCTTCGAGCGAAGCGCCGGCAGGCGTTTATCGGCGTCATCACGGGCATTTCGGTTCTTGGAGTCTCAGCGGGCGTCGCTTCGCTCATCGTAGCTTTGGCGGTCAACAACGGATTTCGCCAGGATCTGCAAGAGCGGCTCTTAGGGTCAACTTCGCATATCAGCCTGCTTCGAATTGAGAGCGATGGCATGCGTGACTGGCGTCCCCTGCTCGACCGCCTGGCTAGGCACCCACACGTTGTCGCTGCGGCTCCGGCAATTTTTGAGCAGGTTCTGATTTCACGCGGGCCTCGGGCCAAAGGGGCGGTGCTGAAGGGGATGCTGCCGCAGTATGAGCGCAAGGTCAGCGATTTGCTTGACTCGGTCACGCTCGGGTCGGCTGCGGATTTAGAGGAGACTTCGTCGGCCAAGTCCACCTTAGGCTCGGCAAACAATGAGGTCCCCGGGTTGGATAAGCCTGAACCGGACGAGAACGTACGGCTGACAAAGACCAAATCTCCTGACGACCTGGCTGGTGTGCAACAGCGGGTTGCGGCTATGGCTCCGATCGTTCTAGGTAAAGATATGGCTGAGGAGATTGGAGCGACGGTCGGATCGATCGTGCTGGTTACCTCCCCGCAGGGAGAGCTGACTCCGTTTGGCATGGTTCCGAAATATATTCGTTTTCGCGTTGCCGGAATTTTTAACTCAGGATTTTTTGATTACGACTCGTCGTGGGCTTTCATCCGATTATCGGACGCGCAAGCGTTGTTTGGCCTCGGCGATGTGATCTCCGTGATTCAGTTCAAGATCAATGATATTTATCAGGCTGCGGAGGTGGCGCATTCGCTTGAAGAAGCGGCGGGACGCGGCTTTATGGCCACCAACTGGATGGAGCAGAACAAACCGCTCTTCCGCGCCCTGCGTCTCGAACGCGTCGTTACTTTTATCACTATCGGCTTGATCGTATTCGTGGCCGCGCTCAACATTCTGATTTCGCTCATCATGATGGTGATGGAGAAGACGAAAGACATCGCGGTGCTTATGTCCATGGGGTTTAAGAAGGCGCAGATCCGCCGCGTCTTCATCGCGCAGGGCGTTTTGATTGGAGTGGTGGGGACTGCGATTGGGCTTGTGATCGGCTACGGCATCTCGTGGGCTGGCGGCCATTATCACTTCATCGCGCTATCGGCCGAAGTCTATTCGATTGACTACGTTCCGTTTGCTCCGCGACTGGTTGACGGCGTAATCGTCGCTCTCGTTTCAATCGGCATTTCTTTCATCGCGACTCTTTACCCATCGTGGTCGGCGGCGCGAATCTTGCCTGCAGAGGCGCTGCGATACGAATAATTCGCGCATCCTTTCGAGTTGTCTCTGTGTGAAGTCTGTGGTCCGCCGCGGTGCAAGAAATTTAACCGCAGAAAATAGAAAAAGTACAGAGAATCGAAGGATGACCTCATGGTTGGCCATCCAGATTAGCCGTCATTATTGTGACCACGGTCACGTTGCCTCCGAAATCTACGGGCGTACAGTCAACCATATAGCGCCTTCCAAAAGTGGAATTCTTGATCGGGGCTTTCGGTGCCTCTCCGGAATGTGAGCCTGGTGGGGCACAGTTCGCGATCCCTCATCACGCGCCCTTGGAGGCGTGATCTAATGGATGAGGCGCCGGCTCCTCAGGTTCAGGCAGGAGGCCCCGCTTGATACCTAGGAGGGCCAGTTTGCATCAAATAGCTCAAGACCCGATATTGCGGGTCGAAGGGTTAAGCAAGCGGTTTCGCTCAGGCGAAGCGGATCTCGTGCTCTTTGAGAATCTGTCTTTTCAAATCGAAAAAGGGACAATGCTGGCCATTGTCGGCCAATCGGGTGCGGGGAAGAGTACGTTGCTTCATATCCTCGCTGCGCTTGATCGTCCAACTTCGGGCTCCGTATACTGCGCCGACTCACACGTGAATGCGCTCACCGAAGATGACGCGGCTGAATTTCGTAATCGCGAAATCGGCTATGTCTGGCAATTCCATTACTTGCTTCCCGAATTCACGGCTTTGGAAAATGTTGCCATGCCTTTGCTAAGTCGCGGGCAGGCCGTTTCTTTTGCGAAGCAGGAAGCAGAGTCCTGGTTACACGAAGTTGGGCTCGAGACTCGCGGTCATCACCGGCCGGGGGAGCTTTCAGGCGGAGAGCAGCAGAGGCTTGCACTGGCGCGTGCCCTTATCACAGAGCCGAAGGTTCTGCTTGCCGATGAACCCACGGGAGACCTCGACGGACGCACCGGAGAAATGGTTTTCGAACTGGTTGCGAGATTGCATCGGGACCATCAATTAACCTCTCTGATTGCAACTCACAACCTTGAATTCGCACGGCGGTGCCATCGCGTTTTGCGGTTGCACAAGGGCAAGATGGAAGAGGTTGAACCGGCAAGACTGTCATCGTAGGTAAGCCCTTTTAAAGACAGAGCGAAACTGAGCGTGGGAACTAAAATTGCTCGACGGGGTTGAATGGAGTACCTGAATGCAAAACGGCCTCAGGCAATTTCGACGTTGATATTGCCCGGTTTGAGCGGTATGAATGCATAATTAATAATGTGTTATGGCGAGGGTTTGGCGGAAAGGCGGAACGTCCGCGGAAACTCGGGGGAAAGTGATCATGTTTGAACGCTATACAGAGAAAGCCAGGCGCGTCATTTTCTTCGCGCGGTATGAGGCCAGTCAGTTTGGCTCTCCTTATATAGAGACTGAACACCTGCTCCTCGGACTGCTGCGTGAGGACAAAGCACTGACCAATCGTTTTCTTCGTTCTCATGCTTCGGTGGAATCGATCCGGAAACAGATCGAAGGTCATACGACGATTCGCGAGAAGGTATCCACGTCAGTTGATTTGCCTTTAAGTAATGAATGCAAGCGTGTGCTCGCCTACGCCGCGGAAGAGGCAGAACGGCTCTCTCACAAGCATATTGGCACGGAGCATTTGCTGTTGGGATTGCTTCGAGAGGAAAAGTGCTTTGCAGCCGAGATTCTGCACGAACGTGGGTTGAGACTTTCGACCATTCGTGAAGAGCTCGCTCGCAGCAGCCAGGAGAAGGCTTCACCGCAGCGGGGGCAGCGCGAATCATCTTTACTCAGCGAATTTTCGCGCGACTTGACGCAATCCGCCATAGATAGCCAGCTTGATCCTCTGGTGGGCCGTGATAGCGAACTCGAGCGCCTGGTGCAGATTCTGTGCCGCCGCACGAAGAATAATCCGGTGCTGATAGGCGAGCCCGGCGTGGGGAAAACTGCCATCGTGGAAGGACTTGCGCAGCGAATTGCAGACGGCGAAGTCCCTTCCTTCCTGGCGGACAAACGCATTCTCGCCCTTGATCTTTCGCTGATCGTCGCCGGCACCAAGTACCGGGGACAATTCGAAGAGCGCCTGAAGACCATCATGAAAGAACTGATGGAGTCGCAAAATTCCATCATCTTCATCGATGAGTTGCACACGCTGGTTGGCGCGGGATCGGCGGAAGGCTCGCTCGACGCCGCCAACATTCTGAAGCCCGCTCTATCGCGCGGCGAAATTCAGTGCATTGGCGCAACCACTCCGGCTGAGTATCGCAAGTCGATCGAAAAAGATCGCTCGCTCGAACGGCGCTTCCAGGCGGTCAAGGTTCCACCTCCGAACGAGACCGATGCCATCAAGATTCTCTTTGGCATTAAAGAGCGCTACGAGAAATTCCACGCAGTCACCTACACGGACGAAGCCATCAATTTTTCGGTCTCGCATTCGAATCGTTATATTCCTGATCGCTTCCTTCCAGACAAGGCAATCGATCTGATCGACGAAGCTGGAGCTCGGGTGAAACTCCGCCAGACCACGCTTCCCGAAGAATTAACCGAAGTGCAGAAGCGCATCAAGTTCATCGTTCACCGTATGGAGAACGCCATCGCGAACCACGAGTTCGAGAAGGCGCGCTTCTACTCGGACGAAGAACGCAAGGAGCGCGAGAACCTGCGCGCCCTTCGCGAAAAATACCACCTCGATGAATCCTCCACCGGCGTTGTCGGCCGGGAGGACATCGAGGATGTGGTATCGCGCTGGACGGGCGTTCCCATCACCTCGATCAAGGAAGAAGAGACGCAGAAGCTGTTGCGGATCGAAGAAGAATTGCATCGGCGCATTATCTCGCAGGAAAAAGCAATCAGCGCCCTTGCACGCGCCATTCGCCGCTCTCGCGCCGGATTAAAGAGTCCGAACCGCCCCATCGGGTCGTTCCTCTTCCTCGGGCCGACCGGCGTTGGAAAAACCGAAGTGGCACGGACGCTCGCGCACTTCATGTTTGGCAGCGACAAGGCCCTTGTTCGCTTCGATATGTCGGAGTTCATGGAAAAGCATTCCGTCTCGAAATTGATCGGTTCGCCTCCGGGCTACGTGGGCTATGAAGAAGGAGGCCAGCTAACGGAACGCGTGAAGCGCGCTCCTTACTCCGTGGTGCTGCTCGACGAGATCGAGAAGGCGCATCCCGATGTGTTCAACATCCTCCTGCAGGTGTTTGAAGATGGCCAACTGACCGACGGGTTGGGGAACACCGTCGACTTCAAGAATGTCATCATCATCATGACCTCGAACATCGGCGCGCGTCACTTGATGAAGCGCGAAGG
>JANYKL010000125.1 GCA_025361625.1 Acidobacteriaceae bacterium | reverse complement strand
GCCGGCACCGGCGGGCTGGAATGTATCCTGCTGGTGGGATCGGTGGCTCGCGGGAACGCGGGTCTTCGATGACGGGCCGGGAGATTCTCGTCTAGCACTCGCGGGCGTATTTGCCGGAGCGCTTGCGGTGAGGCAGGTGTTCGCGTGCGTGGTGGCCAACCGAATCGTGCCGCCGCGCGATGCGACGGTATCGCTCTGGTCGCCGTGGGAGCGTGTCGACATCGGCGTGAACGGGCCGGAGCGCTTCGACGTACCGGATAAGCTCTGGCTACTCGGGCTCGGACATCTCGGTCAGGCATTCGTCTGGAACATTTGCCTTCTCGGTGGAAGCGGCGACCGTTTTGCGGTCCTGCAGGACGATCAGAAGATCGGCGTCGAAAACGAAGCCACCAGCCTGCTTGTGCTACCGAACGGTCGTCAGATCGGCAAAAGGAAGACAAAGGTCGCCGCTCCCTGGCTCGAGGCAAGCAGCTGGCAGACGCAGTTGGTTGAGCGGCGGCATTTTGGCGACGTGGCGATCACGGAAGAGGATCCGCCATATCTCCTGTCGGGATTGGATCGGCTGGAGCCTCGTCTCACGCTGGCGAGGCACGGTTTCCCGTACATGCTCGACGCCGGCATTGGACACGGTCCTGGTGACTTCGAGGGAATTCAGATCAGAACCATCGCCAAGGGCCAAGCGATCGATGGGTTATGGGACAGGCCGATTACTGACGAAAGCGCGCCCAAGAGCCTCCTGAGCCGTCAGGCTTATCTTGAGCTGGAGCGACACGTAGGTCAGTGCGGGACGGTTGAGTTTGCCGAGGCCAGCGTAGCCGTGCCGTTCGTGGGAGCCGCAACGGGTGCACTGGTCATAGCCCAGGTCATCCGGCTCGCATCTTTGCAAGCCAGTCCCTCGCTTTTTCAGATGGAGCTCGGTGCACCAGAAATGGCGACGATCGGTGGATTTGCCAGATCGCCGGTGACGAACCTTGGCAGTTTTTCAATGAGGCTTTGATCGCGAAGATGCCGAACACAACAAAAGGCGAATAACCTCGCTTGTCGCTAGTAGTTTGGCTCAGTATTTTTTACTCTAAAGAGAAATATGGAAGGGGCATCTGCCGTGAAATTCATCCACTCATCCGATCTCCAGATCGGTAAGGCGTTCGGGTATTTCGAACCCGAGATCGCCAGCGCACTACAAGATGCGCGTCAGATGGTAGTTCGCACGCTTGGGGAGGCGGCGGTCCAATCGGGTGCGACGGCGGTACTTATCGCCGGCGATATCTATGAAAAACAGCAGATGTCCCAACAGACCTTGGCGCGTGCGATTGAAAACATGCGCTCGTTCAAGCGTGTTCAATGGCATCTTATGCCGGGAAACCACGACCACTTCCGCGAAAACGGACTCTGGGATCGTCTTGCGCGAATGCAACTTCCCTCGAACGTGACCCTGCACACGCAGCCGGGGGCGGTCCAGATCGCGGACGACGGGGGCGTTCCCGTATTTCTACTGCCAGCTCCCCTTCGTTTTACGTCAAGTGTGGATGATCTCGGTGCGTATATGGACCAGGCTACCACGCCGGAGGGGGCCATTCGTATCGGCATGGCCCATGGCTCCATCCAAGGTTTCGGATCAGAAAGCAAAGCAAGCAACTATGTCTCGCCAAGCCGGGCCAATGATGCTGGCCTCAGCTACCTTGCCATGGGCGACTGGCATCGGCAGATGAAGGTCAATGACCGCTGCTGGTACAGCGGCACGCCAGAACCCGATCAATTCAAGCTTCCGCCAAATATCTTTCAGGTTAGCGCATTCGAGCGTTATATGCGGGAATTCCGCTTTCGCAACTTCGATAATTATCTCTTTACGCTGCACCATCCAGGGGCGCTGTTCCCCAATTGGGAATTCGGGAATTCCAATTTTTGTATGTCCTGCCCGGCTCAGTTCAGCAAGGGCTGCGTAAACTGAAGCGGTTTCATCGAGATGCAAACGGTAATACGACTTTGGCAATCCGAGTTCGCTGCGATTATACTTTTCTCCAAGATTCACAGAATCAAAAAACACGACCGGAGCACGGCCAAATAGCGAGCACTCCTGTACCCACTTTGTCAGGTCCGATTCGTTCGGCGTGGTATCAAAAAAAATAGCACCACGATACCGGGAGCTATTCTCATGAATAATGGATCGTACCTCGCTCAGCCCGGTCCGAATGAGTGGCGACGAAGTGTGCGCTTGCTTGAGCACAATGTGCAATTCTGCATGACTTTTAAGCAGCTCTCCATTGAATGAATTGACAAAAGGTCTTAGAAATAATGATTCGAAGTACTCTTTCCACTCACCTTCATGGCACAGTACAAGCAGGATAATTGGGGCATCGTGATCGTAGGCACCGTGCTGAGGCTTTTTTGCCGGTCCGGCGATCCATCGCTTTCCTTTTTTGTGAATGGTGCCAGCAGCCGAGAGTCGCTGCATAGCTGTTTGAATGGTTATGGATGAAACATGTTCCGAGAGTGCAAAGTAGTTTACTTTAGGAAGAGGCTGCCCGACAGGATAGGTTCCCGAGAGTACCGCCTCATGAATAATGTCGTGCAATCGTGAAGCCGACGACCCTTCGTCGGTAATGACTCTTTCAGGAAAAAGCTCTGGCGAAACGCGAAATCGCTTACCACGTCGACTTACAATTTTTTTCTTTTCAACGAGCAACGAAAGCGCTTTCCATATCGTTTGATACGACACCTCATAGGTACGCGACAGATCAGAAATTGAGGGCAGCATCGATAAGCTGTCGATGGTTATGGTCGATTCTATTTTATCGGCAATCTCTTCGAATATTCTCTGACGCATGATGATGCCTTCTGATAATGGGCAGATAGCAGGAAAGTATGAAAATACAGGATGTTCATGCTAAAAATACAAGTTTGAGAAATATTTTGCTTTGTATTGAAAGATTAGGCATTTTTAAACTAATTTTGCGCGGCTCTCTTATTTGCCGACAAGCAGGTATATTCAAGCACACTTTTAATAAATTGCTCTGCGCCTTCAATCATAAGCTCCCGATTTTCCGCATGCGATTCTACCCACCATGGGGCATCGATCATAGGAACAATTATAGGTGTCTGTTGCGTGAGCGATCCCCATGCGCGGGCAAGTGCTTCCACTAGTTTTACGGTTATCGGCAATCGCTTAATGCGAAAATCGAAGGGATCTGCGCAAAGCTCTGCAGGCGAAAGCACCGAATACTCGCGACATCGCGACGGACGAAATGGATATATGCTGCACGATCCTTCACACAGAAACGGGCACGAAATATTCATTTGAAAATAGGATCGGTTTACCGCCTGCACTTCTTCGGTTGAGGCTTGCGAAGTATACAAATCGTACACTCTGGTAAGTAATCCGGATGCCGTTAGTTTTTCATGTGCGGCCGAAAACGAATTAGTAACTACTGCTTTTCTATCAACCGGCAGGTTGTCAATTACCTCAGAAATTATCACTGCCTCCGGAGTCGATAATGGCACCATCTGGCAGCAGCACGCCCCGCAGCCGGCTTTGCAGGATACTGGTTTCCCAAATTGCAATGCAATATCTGCCCCTCGCGTAACCAGCGCATCGACAACCGGAATAATAATCCGCACCACATCAGCAAGTCTCTGCGGCCCCGAAAGATCGGGGATATCGAAGGATATAACGCCTTCAGGAAAATCTAGGGTGAGTGGGGTGGTCATGGCTAAATAATCATATAAAAATGCATTAAAAGGATTTTTTGTATGGTAAAAAGGGCGTTAAGCCTGCGAAACATAAAAACCGCTATTTTTTTGAAGCTTGAGTTCTCAGTTCCTGGATTGTTTTAATGCTCAATCCGGTAATATCGCGGATATCCGCGTTGGTCATGTTTTTTTCGACCATTTTTTTTGCATCTTCCATTTTCCCTTGCTCAATGCCTTGAGAAATGCCCTTTTTGATACATCTCTCTTCAAATGATGTCAAGATCATTTTAGTCTCCTTCGTTTCTTGCAATATATGAGTTTCAAATTGTTCCAAGTTTTTGCCTTTTAAGGCCAAATGACGGTCTACATATCCAATGAGTAAATGTCGTTCTTCTGGTGTTATATCAAATAAAGGTCTGACCCTGATTAATGATGTGCGCGCAATCTATGCAGGAGTATTATTTCTTCTGCGCATCCTCAACAGGCCGCGTCCAGAGCGTTTTGCCATTTTCAATCTTCATCCCAAAAATATGCTTCCTATCCTCCGAAAACATGAGCACTTCACCATTGCCATTTGCGACAACTGATTTATTCTTGCCATCGGGCGCGTAGTATACCGCGCTATCAAGAATCATGGGCGCTTTGTACCATTCGTGCTGACGCAGGATTCCATTGTCAAAATATTCCCTAATTTCAACATACTCATCATCTTTAAAAACAGCACTATCTTTACGTGTTCCGTCTTCTCGCCAATGCTGCGAAAGGCCCTGGTTGCGACCAAGAGAGTCGTAGTGAGTGAATTCTTTTGGTTTATTCCAAGCATAAAATTCTTTATATAAACTTATATGGTGATCTGCAATA
>JANYKL010000124.1 GCA_025361625.1 Acidobacteriaceae bacterium | reverse complement strand
ACTCAGCGGGATTGAATTGTGGCAGATGGGATTACATCTTCAGCTTCATCAAAAAGTTTCAGGCTCACGCTGCATTCGTTCTGCCATTCCGCCCATCGCATGAATGCCTCGCCGGTGGCAGGTTTCGACAAGCAGCTGTACGTAAGACTTTAAGAAGTGAGTTTCCATCGTAACTTCAGAGCGGTCGGGCAGAACGAATGCAGCGTGAGCCTGAAACTTTTTGATGAAGCTGAAGATGTAATCCCATCTGCCACAATTCAATCCCGCTGAGTGGTCGCGCAACTCGTAGAGTATCTCGTCCATTTCAAACGCCGCGAGAATGGTTTCGATAAGGACGGTAGCGCGAATCGAACCGCGCGGAATTTTCAATTCGTCCTGCGCGAAGTTGAAGACGTCGTTCCACAGGCGGGCTTCCAGGTGACTTTCCATCTTTGGCAGGTAGAAGTATGGCCCGCTCCCCTTACTGAGCAGGGTCTGCGCGTTATGGAAGAAGAAAAGCCCGAAATCAAAGAGCGATCCGGAGATTGGCTTACCATCGACCAGAAAGTGCTTTTCGTTCAAATGCCAACCGCGAGGGCGCACGATGAGCGTCGCAGGCTGCGCACCTAGTTTGTACTCTTTCCCCTCCGGGCTCTTGAACTGAATCGTCCCGTTCACGGCATCGCGCAGGTTGGCCTGGCCTTCAATGTTATTACTCCACGTTGGAGTGTTCGAATCTTCGAAGTCGGCCATGAAAACGTTTGCCCCCGAATTCAGGGCATTGATGATCATCTTGCGATCGACCGGGCCCGTGATTTCGACGCGGCGGTCCTGCAAATCTTTGGGGATTGGCGCGACCCTCCAATCTTGACGGCGTATTTCAGCCGTCTGTGGCAAAAAACCAGGAAAGTCGCCTTGATTGATTGCTTCCTGGACGTTTCTGCGGCGGGCGAGAAGTTCCTGCCTGCGCGGCTCGAATTTTTCCGCAAGCTTAGCTAGAAAAGTTTGGGCTTCTGTCGTCAAAACGGACGACTGCGCGTCGCTTCCGGTAAAGCCTTGCGGTGGCGAAATTAAGACTTTCATGCTCAGCATCATAAATCCCAGTGCTTTGCGGCATTTAGGAAAGTTTGCCTGGTAGGTCAAATCGGACTAGTAGGCCAGGAAGGACTCGCTCATTTGCTGAGTTCACTATTCCAAGGTCTACTGCACTAGTAGGCACACTGCGGAGGGGCAAATTATGGCAATTTCGAGCGGAAGCAACGGTAACCACCACAATAAGAACTGGCAGAGCAACCCGCGCTGGGCAGGCATCACGCGCCCGTACTCGCAGAGTGATGTGGACCGTCTCAAGGGTTCGCTTCCGATTGAGCACACGCTCGCCCGCCACGGTGCTGAGCGCTTATGGAATCTTCTACACAGCAACGAGCCGTACATCGCTGCTCTAGGCGCAATGACCGGCAACCAGGCGGTGCAGCAGGTTAAAGCGGGGCTTAAGGCAATCTATATGAGCGGATGGCAAGTAGCTGCCGACGCCAATAATGCCGGCCAGATGTATCCCGACCAGAGCTTATACCCTGCGGACAGTGTTCCGAACGTCGTTCGCAAGATCAATCAAGCCCTGATGCGCGCCGACCAGGTTCACCATGCGGAAGGCCATAATGACATTCACTGGTTCGCGCCGATCGTCGCCGATGCTGAGGCCGGATTTGGCGGCAACCTCAACGCATTCGAATTAATGAAAGCGATGATTGAGAGCGGCGCCGCGTGTGTGCATTTTGAAGATCAGCTCTCCTCCGCCAAAAAGTGCGGCCACCTTGGCGGTAAGGTACTGGTGCCGACGACTGAAGCGATCCAGAAACTGGTTGCGGCACGTCTTGCGGCGGATGTCATGGGCGTGCCGACGCTCATCATGGCCCGCACCGATGCCGACAGCGCGAGCTTGATCACAAGCGATATCGATCCGCGCGATCGCGAGTTCTTGACAGGAGAGCGAACCGCGGAAGGTTTTTACCGCATGCGAAGCGGGATTAAAGCAGCCATCGCCCGCGGTTTGGCTTATGCCCCGTACGCGGACATTCTATGGTGCGAAACCTCCCGCCCGGATATCAACGAAGCCCGCGAGTTCGCCGAGGCAATCCACAAGGTTTACCCCGAAAAGTTGCTGGCCTACAACTGCTCCCCATCCTTCAACTGGAAGAAGAATCTCGACGACGCGACCATAGCAAACTTCCAGGTCGAAATGGGCAAGATGGGTTACAAGTTCCAGTTCGTCACCCTGGCCGGCTTCCACGCGCTCAATTTGTCGATGTTCGAGCTTGCTCGTAATTACAAGGACAAGGGCATGGCCGCATACTCCAGGCTGCAGGAGAAGGAATTTTTGCGCGAGCAGGAAGTTGGATACGAAGCAGTGAAGCACCAGCGCTTCGTGGGCACGGGGTATTTTGACTCCGTGCAGCAGGTGATCACGAGCGGCACCGCGTCAACGATGGCGCTCGAAGGCTCAACTGAGAGAGCACAATTCTCAAGCCAAGGCGACCGGGCTATGGAGTTGTCGCACAGGCGCGAGGTCTTCACTGAAATGCCGGTGGAAGTGACGATGACGGAAGTTGAAACTTCGTGGCAAGAGTCAGACGAACTCATGCCATCGGGAGACTAAATTCAAAGGCCGATGGTCAGCGACTACGTTTCGGGAATAACGAATGTGACGTCCGCCCTGTCGGGTGCTAAAAACTATACTTTCTTCTCGCGCTCGCGCTTGTCTTCTCTGAGTTGAGCGGCCGTGAAGACACTTCCGCAGGTGCTGCATCGCCAGTTGGTAGAGGCGCTCCCCTGTTGGCTGGGCTCTGCGCCGTTTTGCTGCGCCTGATTTGAGCGCATCGCGAGGACCAATTCGCCCCCGCAGTGCGAGCATTGGCGTTTTGCCACCTTAATGTTCTCCCTCAAAGCCAACCAGAGTTAAGCGCACTAGATCAAAAACACCAGCAGTCGAACGCGCTGGCCTCCCATCACTATCGCATACCCCGCCAAAACTCTGTAGTTGATAGTTGCTCCCGGCCCGTTACCATGGTTCTGAGAGCACTCAGGCTCCCTTTTGTCTAACGATTTAAGCGCGCCTTGCTAGGATTAAAGAATGCCAACCCTTGATCTGACTAATCACTTTCGCGCAATGCGCGGAGTTCAGTTTGGAAATTTCCGTCCGCGGCAGGTTGACGGGAATACTTGCCGCTTTTTGATCAGCCGCCTTGTTTGTTTGCTCATGGTGATCTTTATTTGCCATGCCAGTTCGCCGGCCTATTCCGTTCTCACCCATGAAGAAATCGTCGATCTGCTCTGGAAAGATGAGATCAGGCCGCTGCTGTTGAAAAAGTATCCGGGCTTGACCGACGATCAGATCAAAGAGGCCCACGCTTACGCCTATGGCGGCGCGGTGATTCAGGACCTCGGGTACTACCCCTTCGGAAGTAAAGAATTTTCCGATCTCGCCCACTATGTCCGCACTGGAGATTTAGTCCGCGAGATGCTACGTGAGAGTCAGGATGTGAACGAATATGCATTCGCTTTAGGGGCGCTCGCGCATTACTCATCGGATATCACGGGACACCCGGCGGTAAATCAGGCCGTCGCCATCGAATATCCAAAGCTCAGAGCTAAGTTCGGGCGCTTCGTCCTCTATTCGCAGGATAAAACTGCTCACCTTAAGACCGAGTTTGGCTTCGACATGGCACAGGTGGCCAAGAATCGCTATGCGTCCGACCAGTATCACGATTTCATCGGCTTTAAGGTTTCAAAGCCTCTTTTGGACCGGACTTTTCCAGTCATCTACGGCGTGGAGATGAAGGACGTGATGGTCCACGAAGATCTGGCCATCGGCTCCTATCGTTGGGCGATCAGCAGGCTGATCCCGCAAATGACAAGGGTCGCTCTTCAAACCCGCAAAAACGAGTTAGTTAAAGAGCAGCCTAATTTTGCGAAGCGAAAATTCCTTTATCGCCTTTCGCGCACAGCCTACGAAAAAGAATGGGGCAAGGACTATATCAAGCCTGGGATTGGCGCACGAATATTGGCAGCAGTGTTTCGTTTTATGCCAAAAATCGGGCCGTTCAAAGGTCTCGGCTTCAAGAACCCAACGCCGCAGACAGAAGATCTTTACTTCAAGAGCATCAATGCAACGGTTGATCAATATCGAAGTTTTCTTCACGAAGTTAAGGCAGATTCTTTTCGGCTGACAAATTGCGATCTGGATAGCGGGAAAATCACCAAGGCGGGCGAATACAACCTGGCTGACAATGCTTACGCCAGGTTGTTGCACCAGCTTGCGGGGCATAAATTTGATAGGCTGACACCCCAGCTTCGCGACAATATATTGCTGTTTTATAAGGATCAGTCGGCAGTTGCCCCTACGAAGAAGAGCGCGGCAGATTGGAAAAATATTGAGGTTGATTTGGAAACTCTGAAGGCCGCGAACGCAACTGCTCAAAAGTCAGATAGCCCGCGGGAGGATATTGCCGGAGGCCCGAACGGAACTCAGGTCTGCAGTGCGGCGCAGATCAAGACCGCGGATGCTGCCTCAAAATGACTTTTTGCGCATGACGGGTGGAATAACAGCGAGAGCTCGAAAAGAAGAGAGAAAATCAGGCGTCCTGGAACCGAAAAAATACGGCGTCCGAGCTAGACGCTCGGCGCCGCGTGTACGGACTGAAAGCTATGGTTAAGCAAGCTATCGTTAGGCGCTGACGCGGACGGAAACGAGCTCAGGCGTGCAGTGCGAGTTCTGCATCGACTTGACGGCATCTTCGGCGGTCAATCTGCCCATCACTAAGGCCAATTTACGATTTGTCGTAGTCTGAATCGGAAGACGATCCATGCGTAAAACGTATTGCGGAACATGAGCCCCGCCGCGGTTAACTTTCACCACAAACTTGATGTTTTTCATGGTCTAGTCCTCTTTCAAACCTTTTTTGCAGCAATCGCAACTCCCCCCAAACGGGTAGGGGTCGGCTTCAGATAGGTAGATATTCGCAGGAAGAAGGGAGCGTGCTACAAGATCGATCTTAAGCTTCGACCGGCCTATTGTCAAGCTAATCAACGGCGACTGAGGCTTCGGGAATCAGTCTGCTGTCAGTCACCTTGGTCAATTGAACCAGAATTCACTAACCAGGACTCTGATCCAAACGGAGGGACCGAGAGAAAATAAATCTTGCCAGCAAACTGCTAGAGGGCTTCGCTCATCTTAGTGCGCGAAGGAGATTAACCTTATGCTTTGGACAGTATTTGTCGTACTTCTCGTTCTGTGGCTTCTAGGCTTCAGCATGCACGTAGCTGGTGGGCTCATTCACCTCCTGCTGGTAGTGGCATTGGTTGTGCTCGTGATCAATCTGGTGAGCGGTCGACGCGTGGCATAAACCGCCCCTCGGGGGCGGTGGCCCGCTTCTTGAGGACGTTAGTGTTATGGCGCTCCGATACTCAAGGCAACGCAGCCGGCAATCAGCGCTATGCTGATTATCGGCGCGACCTTTTTGCTGTGAGTTATTTTACTCCCAGATTTGCGCTCCCTATTTTCATACCTTCGGAACGCGTTCTGGAATCGGAACCACCAGCGATTAAACTTTCTAAAACGTACCCGCAGAGATCGAACAATCATCAAGGCTTCATTACCCAATCGTCGATAGACGCTTCATTATCCAACTGTCCGGTTTGCAAAAAAGCTGACCGTGAACGGGTAGTTCCTATCATTTCGGCCAGACTTTCCTGACTGACCTTCGGAACAACGACAGCGGGCGCGTCCTCCTCGCCGGCACGCGAGAGAATGAGCGGCACGCGAGCCAAACGCTTTTCACTGGGATTGAAGAACTGATCGATCAAATCTTCTTCATAACGCACATTGCGGGAGAATAAATAAGCAGTGAAGAGTTCTGCGAAGCCAGACTCGATTTTGATGGCAGCAAAGATTCTTGCTTTTCGATACGCACAACTTCACAGTCGGTCATCGCCGATGCTGATCCGCGCACTGATTGACCTGCCAGTGCACTCTCGCCGAAGAAGTTTTTGGGACCGAAGCAGGCGACGCCTTTTTGAATATCGAAGACGGCCTCAGCGATATCTCCCCGGGCAAATAATAACCACGTTTTTCGGGAACGCTGAATCGAGTCTTCCGTCGCGCAAGGTAGCGAGAAAGGCTCCAGGATCGAAATTCAGCATTTTAGCGACCGGCATCTGGAGTACCATCTGACTTGATCTTAGCCCTTTAGCCGACAATTCAAAGGTAATTCGGATCGCGAGCAGTGAGCGCTATCGACCGATTGACGCCGGCCTAACAAGCCATCAAACGTCAGGTCTTTCCTTTTTAGGGGAAATGCCTACCCCAGGCGACAACCTACACGATCGGCTTGGAAGGGCCTACAGGTATTTGGAAAGAATTTCGATAGAGCACCTAGCATCCAACTCACTTATGCGGCAAGATTCTATCTTCGATGAGAAGTATCGCGTCGTATCCATCCAAGGGGATCAATTGGTCATAAAGGGAGTAGTGAGCGGAAACGTTCTGACGATAATCAATCCAGAACCCGAAGCACCGCTAACTACCAAAGACTATCCACCCGGGAAACTCATTGCGCTGAGCGACCCTTCAGCCGCACCTCTGAACTAGCTTTTCATTAACATCGAACACTGTATTCAAAAAATCGAGGTTGATCATTCACAGGTACTCCTGAGCGGCGAAGCTATCTGCGAGAGGGGGTGAGGGATTGGCAGCCTCGCAGGGATTCGAACCCCGAAAACCTGCTCCAGAGGCAGATGTCCTACCGTTGAACGACGAGGCTAGGTCGAATTCTAAACCATTTTCTAGCTGCGGCAAAATTCTACCTTGCCTCTCCGGCGAGTTCAGTTCATGGGGAAGCGGGCAGCGTATAACAATCAACTCCATGATCTTTTCGTTCCGTCTTGACGGCGTCCGGTAAACAAACGTCTGCAGCCCGCGTTAAAATCGTAGCCGGGAGTTCTAAGTAGGCCTCCGAGGTGCTGCGATGGCTAATGAAGTATTTGCGGGAGGCGGGCCTGGCATCCTCTCACACCCAGTTCATTCCGAAAACAATTACGCGGAGATAGCGCGCCGTCCGCTCGAAGCGGATCAATGCGCTCTGATTGTCGTCGACATGCAGGAGAAGCTGCTGCCGCCGATCTGGGAAAAAGATCGCTTGCTGAAAAATGTTCAGCTTCTGATTCGACTGGCCGGCATTTTAAAAATTCCTGCGCTAGTGACCACGCAATACGCTAAGGGGCTCGGCCCGACCGTTTCCGGCGTCGCAGATCTTCTTCCAAATACTCCCTCGATCGACAAGCAGATGTTTTCTTGTTTTGGCAGTGACGCATTCTGCTCGATGCTGAAAGGTTTGCCGGGACTGCGAACGACCATACTCCTGTGTGGCATGGAGGCCCACATTTGCGTCATGCAGACCGCGCTTGGCGCGCTTCGCGAAGGCTACCTTGTGCACGTGGCGTCAGACGCGGTCAGTTCAAGAACCGAGCTGAACTGGAAAATTGGTCTCGAGCGCATGCGTTCCGCCGGGGCAATACTGTCGTCCGCTGAGATGATGATCTACGAGCTGATGCGCTCGTCAGGCGCACCGGCTTTCAAAGAACTACTTCCCTTCATGAAAAGCTGATGCCGTAAAGATGAAGTTTGGGGGGGGCGGACATCGCCGGTGCATCTCGGCCGGAGACTGGCTTTGAAGCGCGAGCTATTCTTTCTCTTTCTCTTTCTGTTTCACCCTCACTACGGTAATTTTCGAAAAGCCCTCTTCAAATGTGGGAGGCTTCAACTTCCCGGCCATCTTCCGCATGACGTCGTCAGGAACGGCTCGGCCGCGACGCTGGTGGCGTTCCATGCACACATCGAGCGGGACATCGAAGAAGACTCCCTGCACATCGTAGCCGTAATCCTTAGCCAGTTTGATCCAACTGTGCCGATCCTGAGGAGTCAGGTTCGTCGTATCCACATAATTCATGGGACGGCGCGCGATCAATCGCGCTTTGAGCATCGAGCGCAGATTGGAAAAAATCAGATCCTGGAATCTCTGCTCCTGCGCGTCGTCAAACAGCAACTCGCGCAGCAGATCGCTCGATAGCGGATGAATATTGTGGCGCTTGAACCATGAACTTTTGCCGGAACCCGGCAAGCCTATGGCAAGAACGACAGTCCCTTTTGAAGGCCGGCTTGAAGGCGAAGCTTGCGCCAGCGCAGCGCCAGCAGCGCCAGAGCGGCTGGCTGCGGTCCTTGCTTGCTGCGCACTCGGTTGAGCGGAGCGTCGCTGTTCCGAAGCATTCTGTGTCGCCCCCTCCCCCCCGAGAAGCGGGTCGGGAACTCCGGATTCTTTCGGGCCGCTTTCAGGGTCATCCCCTCCGGCAGCCGCCACCCTTTTCGTGCGCGATCCGCTGCGCCCGCCGCGCCCCCGCCGCCGTCGCGCAATTCTCGGTCGTGGTTCGAGAGGCGATTCCGCGCCAGAGCCTGAGGGTGTCGGCTCGGGATCGGCGGAGCGAACAGAATCTAGCGGCGGTTCGGGCTCAAATTCAACCCGCCCTTCCGCCGCCGGAGCTGCGGCGCTGGGTTTGGGTTCGTCATCGTAAAACCGAGGCTGCAAGGGTTCCGGTTTTTCGCTTCCGGCTGCGGCGGCGTCGTCGTCCGACTTTTTGCGACGCTTTAAGCGGTCGCTCATCCATTTGCGCATATAGCGCTTGTAGCACAGGAATGGACGGCGCGGCAATCTGTGGCCCGTAGCAAAGCGGGATACTGCCGCGACTTCGCCCGAGACTAGCGGACTTTCGCGTCATGCGATTTACTATAGCGACACCTGACTGATCCATCTAAAATTGACCCATCTAAAAATGATCCATCTAAAAATGCTGCTTTTCACGACAGCGGTTTGTTGTACTGACCGACTAGGAGCCTAACCATGAACCCACCTCATGCCGCAGCCGCTGCCGATGGCGCAAGCCAATTGCCCGCAGTGCCTATGACTCTCGATGGCTACGCTACTTTGCATCAAATGATGCGCTTCAAATGGAGCGCGTGGCGCTCTATTTCGCAGAGTGACCGGCAGGAGATGGTCGCCGAGGCAGAGAAGCTTCTTGGTGGGATGGAAGCACGTTCGAATGGACAGTCTGCGCTGTTTTCATTGCTTGGCCATAAAGGCGATCTGATGTTTGTCCATTTTCGCGACACCTTCGATGAACTGAATCAAGCCGAACTCGACATCGCACGACTTCGCTTTAGCGATTTTCTGGAACCTACAACGTCCTATTTGTCGGTGATCGAACTTGGCTTGTATGAATCTTCGTTAAAAACGTATAAAACGATGGCTGAACGTGGCGTCGAACCGTTTTCGGAAGAATGGAAAAAAGGGATCGAAGAGACGGTCGCACGGCAGAAAGAAGCGATGAAACCACGGCTTTTTCCCAGCATGCCACCGCACCGTTATATCTGTTTTTATCCGATGGATCGCAAGCGTGGGGAGGACAAGAACTGGTACACGCTTCCGATGGAAGAGAGGCAACGGCAGATGAACGAGCACGGTCTCGTCGGCCGGCGCTACGCTGGAGAAGTAAAGCAAATTATTACGGGCTCGATCGGATTCGATGACTGGGAGTGGGGCGTCGACCTGTTTGCCGACGAGCCACTCGTCTTCAAAAAATTAATTTACGAGATGCGCTTTGATCATGTCAGCGCTGTGTACGCGCTGTTCGGAACGTTCTACGTAGGACTGCGCGTGCCGGCAAACCGCTTGCATGACTTACTGGAAGGCTGCCTTCCGGAACACGTAACCAAAAGCGAATAGCATTTTCGCAAAGACGGGGAGCTCCCGGTCTCGCGCGGCCTTTGGCCCGGCCGGTCTTTGCTTGGCGACTTGCGGCTCAAAGACTTGCGCCTCGACGACTTGCGGCTCGACTTGCGACGATGAGAGACGGGCCTACTTCGGTCTCTATTGACTTCTCCTATGCCATTCCTTACCGTGCAAACTGGATGTATAAGGTAAAGCTTAGAATGCCCTCTTAAATCTAAATTAGCTCCTTTGTTATCTATATTTTGCCTGCATCTGCTTTAGATCCAAAGATCTCGGTGTCATTCCCGACGCAACCCTATGATTGCAAAGGATCAGGGGGAGGGGGAGGGGCCTCTCGAAAAGCTAGAGTTCCCCTGTAGAAGCCTGTCTAGTTCCCTGCTTGGTGGTCTTAGGATAGCGAAGACCTGTCAAGGCGAACCGGCGCCGAAGCCGGTGGGTGCGCACATCCTGATTATTTTCGCTTTTTTGGACTTAAATTGAACTTGTATTCGTGCTTTGCCATGTTCACTGCGGAGCCTCGAAATTCTACGCCTTCCATTCGCAACCTGAATTTTTGTTCGGCCGCGTTTTCTCCCTGCAATTTGACCGCCCCACCGTAGCCGACGACGCGGTGCCATGGCAATCCCTTGACTTGCTGCAAAATGCGCACGACCTGACGTGCCGCACGCGGCCAGCCAGCGGCGCGTGCAATCTCACCGTAGCTTGATACTTTGCCTTTCGGCAGCGATTGAATGCATTGAACGACGCGAGCGCGTCTATCGTCAGAGCGTCTGTCGTCAAAGCCTCCGTTTTCGAGGACATTTGACTTTTTTTTTGGCGACCGAGAATTCATCTGCGAAGAATGGGAGCGAGTCGCATTGCGCGATACAAAATTCTACACTCGCCAATAACGTTTGCAGCTACCATACCTGCATCTTTGACTCTATCGAAAAGCAATTTTTTTCAGGAGATGATTCACGATGCTGAGAGCTGTCTCACTTATTTTGGCGGTGGCCCCGCTGAGCTTTTTTGCCACCGGTTGCGGCTCCAGCAGTTCATCGCAGGTGCGTTTCGTTCACGCCATCCGCGATGGCGGGCCTATCGACATTGATGTAAATAGGACGAAGGTGTTCACGAACGTAGCTTTTCTGGGATTTCAGCCCGCCTCGGGCTATACGAGGGTCTCTTCCGGTAGTGTGACTGTCGTGGGGTTGACGACTGGCACTACAACTCAAGTTTTCAGTTCGACGGCTAGTCTCGGCTCCGGCCAATACACCCTGATTGCGGCCGGATCTGAAAGTGGAACGAATGGCGCGGGCGTGAATCTGTTATCAATCTCCGATAACAACACGGCTCCGGCCACCGGCAACGTCGAGTTCCGCGTGATCGATGCATCGCAGACCGGGGGCACGCTCGACATTTACATCCTGCCTAACCCCGTAACCAGCGGAATTCAACCACCCGCTACGATTTCTGGGCTCGCGTACACGCAAGCGAGCGGATACATTTCGCTGCCCTACAATTCGGACGGTAGCGGCTACACCATGTATATAACCTCCGCGGGAACCACCAATCCGATCTTCAGCCACACGCTTAATACTCCTACAGCGTCGATTCGCACGCTCGTTTTGACCGACCTCCAAAACGGCGGTTCGTTGAATCCAGTTGTGTTGGAGCTTAGCGATTTGAACTAGGCACGGCCTCGGCTGTGGGGAAGCGCTGCACCGGATCCCGAAGGCTAGGCGCAGTCGAAGGCTGCGAGAACGTGGTTGCAGTTATGCGCTACTGTTTTTGAAAGACTTCGCTGCATCTTCTTCACTCTTGAAGATTTCAAAAACTGAATACAGCTTGGTCAGGTGCAGGAGGTCGCCGACGCGATGACTGAGATTGGCGAGCTTTAGCGCCCCGCCTGCGCTCTGCGCGGATGTATAGAGCGATACCAGAGTTCCCAGTCCGCCGCTATCCATAAAATTCACTTCGCCAAGATTCAATACGATCTTTGGGTTTGTCAGGACGAGCTTCTTAACCGCTTCGCGCAGGCTGGCTGACTCTTCGCCAAACACCAACCGTCCGCTGCAGTCAATCAACATCACGCCTTCAAACGTTCGAGTGCTCATCCGCAGTTGCATAAGGCGCGTCTCCGAATTGCCCTGTAAGTTAAACGCTTAAATTAAACGGTATAAATTGAACTACGAGCGTATCCTCCTCGGGCTTGAGCGTGCAAGTGAGATCGTGGTGACACCTATGGTTTCCAGACCGGCTTATTGACGCGGCTAGTCGCGCCGTTACAGTGGTTTCGGATTACACAGGCGGTTTGCGCTTCACTGTATAATCTAGAATTCCGATGAGCTATCAGGTACTGGCGCGCAAATACCGGCCGCAGAAATTTTCAGACGTAATCGGCCAGGAGCATGTCACTCGCACATTGCAAAATGCCATTTCGCAGGAGCGAATAGCGCACGGGTACATTTTCAGCGGCCATCGCGGAATCGGAAAGACAACCGTCGCCCGCATCCTGGCGATGGCTTTGAATTGCCGTTCGGTCGAGAAGCCCTCCGTCGAACCGTGCGGCATTTGTGAATCGTGCACCGAGGTTCGGGCGGGCAATGCCGTCGACGTCATCGAAATCGATGCCGCAACCAATCGAGGCATCGACGAGATTCGCGAGTTGCGCGAAGCCGCACGCTATCGCCCCGCGCGTGACCGTTTCAAAATTTACATCCTCGATGAAGCGCACCAGATCACGGATGCCGCTTTTAATGCATTGCTGAAAACACTGGAGGAGCCTCCGAGTCACGTCGTTTTTATGATGGCGACGACGCAGCCCGAGGATATTCCCCAAACCATTCGTTCTCGCTGCCAGCATTTCAGTTTTCGCGCGGTAAAGTTTGACGACATTATGGGCCAGCTGCGCGACATCGTTACGCAAGAAAAAATTCCCGCGGATGATGATGCGCTAGCCTTGCTTGCCGAAGCCGGCGACGGGTCGTTACGTGACGCATTATCGATCCTCGACCAGGCAATTGCATCGACTTCGGACCACCTGACGCTCGACTCCGTGCGCAGTTTGATTGGCGCGGCTCCCGCCGCAGCGCTTGAGACAGTGATGCAGTCGGTCTCTGAAAGCTCAAGCGAGAAAATTCTCGTGCTGGTTGATGAACTCATTGGCGAAGGGCATAGTCCGACTCACTTCGCGCGACAGCTGGTACGCTTTTTGCGCAACGTGACCGTAGCGAAAATAGCCGGTAAAGATTCGGCGCTGTTGCAGATTTCATCGGATGAGCGCGCTCGCGTCGCAAGAATAGCAGAGCTGTTCACCGAAGAAGATCTGGCGCGGCATCTGCAAATTATGCTGCGCACTCATGGAGAGCTCGGTTATCGCCAAGAGCAGCGTTTTCATCTTGAGCTGGGACTGCTGAAGATGGCGCATGCGCAACGGCTGCTGCCGCTTGAGCAGTTGTTGAGCGACTTGGGACCTGTCGGTGCCGGCCGTCTCGCGCCCAGACCTGTATTAGCTTCGGCGAGCGCCCCGCGAAGCTTTCCCACTGCTTCTGGGTCAAATTCGGGAGAGGCGCGCCGTAGCGACGCGATAGCCTCGGCGCGAACGAATAATGTCTCGCCATTTGCTGCAGACTCAGCTCGTAAGAGCACGCCTAAGGCTGAGAGCAGTTCCGAGCCCGCCGTCTTAACGGGCGATGGAGCCCGCTCCACATGGTCAACCTCGTCGCCGGCCCCGGCCTCGGCACCCTTGAATCTCGGAGCGACTGCTCTGGCCGTCGAAGAGATGCCCATCGAATCAGCAACTGAACCGTTGACGACGGTTGAAACGCAAGCGCCAGCCGAGACGCAGGCCGCAAAATTTACGCGTACGCAGGAGGCGTTGAGTCGAGTCGCACAGCCTGAGCTGGCAACACCGATCCGGCCTGCTTCCAGCGGTATTCCGCAACCTCTGCAGAGGGCGTCTGCGACATCCGACGTTCATTCCCTGCGCGATGCGGTGCTGAGCGCTTTGAGCAATCAGTTGATGCTGGTTTCGTTGCTGGAAACTGCGGAATGGGGGCTGATCGGAAATTCGCTCGTCTCCAGGGTAGCGGCTTCGACGACCATGATTGAGATGTCATTCACGGCCGAGGCTAAGCGCACGGCCAGCGCAGCCGCCAGTGGAGCGGCTGGGCGTCCTATCAAAATGCTGGTCGAGCCGGGAGGCGTGTTGCAATCGGCCGCACCCATGCGTCCGGCAGCGAATGGGAGCGCCCGCAGTCGGGCGGAACAGGATCCAATCGTGCAGCGAATGCAAGAAAAATTCAAAGCTCAAATTCGCACCGTGATCGACTACCGCGAGAAAAGCTAGGCAAAATGTCCGAATTCAATCTGCAGGATCTCATGTCGCAAGCCAAGCAGCAGTACGAAACGCTGCAGAAGAAAATGGAGCAAACCGTGGTCGAAGCCTCGTCCGGCGGCGGCTCGGTGACAGTAAAGATGGATGGCCGCAAGCAAGTTCAGGCCGTCAAGATCGATCCCGAAGCGGTCAAAGGCGGCGACCTGGAGATGCTCCAGGACCTGGTGATGGCGGCGGTGAATGAGGCCGGGCGCAAGGTAGACCAGACCATGCAGTCGAGTGTAGGCGGCATGCTCGGGGGACTCGGAGGCATGTTGTAGCTCTGGCGCCTTACACGAACGCATTTGCTCGTCAGTTAACGCCTCGTATTAACGCCCAGACTACGAATTCCTCATGTCCCGTTTCGCTGAACCAATGACCCGCCTGATCGACGAGCTCAAGAAACTGCCGGGAATCGGCAACAAGAGCGCACAGCGTTTGGCTTTCCACATTTTGCGCTCGAGCGCCGACGACGCCGCGGCCCTCGCTTCCGCTGTGCAAGATCTTAAAGCGAAACTTCAACTTTGCACCATTTGCAATAACATTACAGACGTTGATCCCTGCGTTTATTGCAGTAGCCCCACCAGAAATCAGAAACTTGTTTGCGTAGTCGAAGAGCCTACGAACATCGCCTCGGTGGAAAAGACGCGGCATTTCAACGGCGTTTACCACGTCCTGCACGGCTCGATTTCTCCGCTTCATGGTGTGGGGCCGGAGCAGCTTCGCATCGGCAATCTCTTATCTCGCGTTAGTGGCGGTGAGATAGAAGAAGTAATCCTGGCGACTAATCCCACGGTTGAAGGAGAAGCTACCGCAACCTACTTGGCGCAACAGCTCAAACGCCAGGGGTTACGCGTCACGCGGATTGCCATGGGATTTCCCGTCGGCAGCGACATCGAATACACGGATGAGGTCACGATGCTGAAGGCTATGGAGGGGCGGAGAGAGATGTAGTGCCGTCGCCGAACTCCCTTACCGACTCGAAAACATGTCTCAACGTTGAGGGCCATAGGTTAGCGACTTCGACCCGCTTCGACTCCGACTTTGCTATTTGACGTAACCTACTTAAGAATCCGCAATGACATTGGGGTTCAGGAACAAATTGCTTTCTTCCAACACCGATTCCAATCCTTTTGGAAGCGCGCCCCGGTTGTACTCCGCCATTCTGTTCTTCCATTTTAAGAAGTCAGTAATGCTCTGCGGCTCAATGCGAACCTCCACCCTACGCAAGCTCGCGAGCAGCAGGTTCATCTCGTGTTGAAAACCGACTGCTGATCGCAGGTTCTTTAGAGATCGTCTGGCGATTTCGATCTGCTGGCCTTCGGCTTCAAGTAATCCCCAGCCCTTGGGAAGTTCATCCGCGCGAACCAGGCCTTTCGGGGCCAGATAGTAGCGCTCGCATCCGACGCCATTCTCTGGATTTTTACGGCACTCCTTGTCGCGATCAGCGATGAAATCGCCGCGCGAAATTTTGCATTCTACCAGCACCGAGTGACAAGCTTTCTTCCATCCGATCGCGTCCGGCATCTCTCCACTGATGCAAGCCTGCTCGCTCAAGACGACTCCGCAGCGATAGCGGCGCAGCCAATGCACTGCCATGCCGACCAACTTTGCGTGGGTGTAATTCATATCTGATTGCTATGAAAGAGTCTCAAACGCAGACTCCAACTCAGTGAGTTTGCTGGGAGAATTTTCTTCTGAGAAGTAGCAGAGTAGCTTCGGCGCGATCAGCTTGCTTTACAGCTTTTTGCGGAACAACACCCCCGCAGAGCGGAGACCAGCTCTCACCCTTGAACTGATCGCCCGGGAGAATAGAAAGTCGACGAAATTCTCCATTTCGGCGGTGAGTCGGCTCCCGTATCCGAACCACCAGATTTTCTTCATCCTCGGAAGATAGTCGTTCGCGATGTATTTCACTCGAACCATCTCTTCCAGCCCCCATCGGCCGTGAGTGCGGCCGATGCCGCTCGACTTTACGCCACCGTGCGGAGCCTCGCTGATGCTGAAACAGGAGACAGCATCATTTACCATCACCGTGCCAGCCTTGATCCGGCGCGCCACCTGCTTGCCGCGCGAACGACTCTTCGTCCAGACGCTGGCTGCTAATCCAAAGTCTGAGTCGTTAGCCAGACGAATCCCTTCGGCCTCGTCTCTGAATGATGCGATTGGAAGCACCGGGCCAAATGTTTCCTCTTGCATGATCCGCATCGTGTGATCGACATTGACGAGCACGGTAGGAGCAAAAAAAGTCGAGCCCAGTTCGACTAGACGAGCACCACCCGTCAGAATGCGGGCTCCTCGCTGCACCGCATCCTTGAGTTGCGATTCCACCGCTCGCACTTGCCTGTCATTGATCATCGGCCCAATCTCGGTGGCGGCATCCATGCCGTTTCCAACCCGAAGCTTTTTGGTCTTTTCGCAGCAAGCATCGATGAAGGCGGAATATACGCTGTAGTGCACGTAGCAGCGTTCGACGGACAAACACGTTTGCCCCGCGTTCATGAAGGCTCCCCACACGGCGCCGCTCGATGCGACGTCGACGTCGGCGTCTTCGAGCACGAGCATTGCATCTTTACCTCCCAGTTCGAGGACAACCGGCAGCAACCTCCTCCCCGCCGTTTCTGCGATGCGACGGCCGGTAGCGACGCTTCCGGTGAACACCAATTTGTCGATGTCGCCGGAAACCAGTTCAGCCCCGGTGACTCCATCACCGGGCAAAACCTGAAACACGTCCTCCGGTACGCCAGATGTACGGATTAGGTTTTGCAGCTCGATCGCGACCAGCGGAGTGAGTTCCGACGGTTTGAGCAGTACGGCGTTCCCTGCCGCAAGAGCAGACAGAGCTTCCGTGCCCGGAATTGAAAATGGATAATTCCATGGTGTGATCGGGATCATCTCACCATGG
>JANYKL010000082.1 GCA_025361625.1 Acidobacteriaceae bacterium | reverse complement strand
AAGTCGTGGGCGATCCCTCCTGCCAAACGCCCGATGGTTTCCATTTTCTCTGCTTCGCGCAGATGTTCTTCTACGTTCCTTTGCTCGGTCACGTCGGCGAGCATGGCAATCAAAAAGGTAGGCTTGCGGCCGGGATCGCGGGCGAGCGAAACCGTCAGATGTCCCCAAATTTCGGAGCCGTCCTTGCGTTGGCAAGGCTGCTCCCGATCGAAGGAGGTCTGCTCGCCCGCCAGCCATTTCGCGCGAAATTCCTTTTCTCGTAAGCTGATTTCCAAGCCGGGTCGAACGCCACTTACCGAATTGCCGTGGCGGCTTATCTTTAGCTCGCAACAGAGGGGACGCATCCGAAAAATATTTGTGTTCGTTAGTTCCTGGGCAGCGTAGCCAAGCATTCTGCTGAATTCGGGATTGACTTCCACAATCATGCCGTCGAGATCGCAAATGGCCATGGCGACCGGCGCAGACCGAAATGTGGCCTGAAAGCGCTCCTGGCATTCGCGCTCTTGCTCTCCGGATTGACGAATGGGATTCATGAATATCCCCCCAATCCCCTCTCACTGCATGTCACCGCGCGAATAGACGACAGTTGACCTGTCGTTTTCTGGAGGGGGAGGAGTACATTCATTTCGGGAAGGAAAACATTCCCGTGATGAAATCTACGGTTCTTATTAGGGAAGACTAATATGGGCCAGGGTTTCTCTAAGTGCCCGGCATCACATCCCTTTGTGACGATTGTCACTGCTCCCCAAGGGCTTAGCTTGGCATTCCGGGCCATTATTTGTACGCTTTTATAGCGTTTTTGACCAAATCCCGTCGCCCCAACGCCGTCCCGAGCACGGTCTACAAAAAGCTTCCCTAACCTCGCCTCTTACAACTAAGCTATTGGCGGGTAGGACGGGGGGATTTCCCGGCCCCTTCGGGTCCAGCGAGGTTCTGTGCGAGTCTTGGTGACGGCTGATACGTTCAGTGGGGTATGGACATACTCGCGTGAACTAGTTGCAGGTCTTATCACTCACGGAGCGCAGGTGACGCTGGTGAGCTTCGGCGAAATTCCGCTTCCTCATCAGACGTCGTGGATGGACGGCCTACATGGGCTCGAATATCGTCCAACCGCCTTTCGGCTGGAGTGGATGCAGGAAGGCGAACAAGATTTTGAGGCAGCACAAGAGTATCTGTGCTCAGTGATTCGCGACGTCCGCCCGGACTTTCTTCACCTGAATCATTTAAGCTTCGGCGCGTTGCCGGTTCCGACTCCCCGTCTGGTCACCGCCCACGGCGATGTGATTACCTGGTGGTTGAGCATCCACGGCCACGAACCGGCTCCGTCGGAATGGCTGACCTGGTATCGCGGCACAATGATTGCGGGTTTGCGCCGCGCCGAAGCCGTCGTCACGACTTCGCGCTGGATGCAGCAGATGCTTCGCGTCGCCTATGGAGACGGATTCGAAGGCCATATCATCCCGTCGGGGCGAAACCCAATTTATTTCAATCCGTTTGTGACGAAAGAAGAATCGGTGCTTGCTATCGGCCGCTTGTGGGATTCCGGCAAACAAGTCTCGCTGCTGACTCAACACTCGCATGGCCTGCCGGTGTGTATTGTAGGCGCTGATAATCCGATTCCAGCGCCGCCCGTTCCGATTCGTGCCGATGTTCGCGTCTCAACCGGAGAGTGCGAGATCTCCGTTAAAGGCGCTCAGACGGAATCGCAACTTCGTTCTCTCTACAGCAAGTCAACCATCTTCGCCGCGACTTCACGCTATGAGCCGACCGGAATGGCGACCATCGAAGCGGCGTTCTCGCGCTGTGCACTCGTTGCAAACGATACCGAAGTTTATCGAGAAATGTGGGGAGACGCCGCACTCTACTTCGAGCGCAATAGTGCCGAGAGTTTAAGTGAAATTCTCACCCAACTCGACGGCGATCGCGAACTGGCTCGCCTCTATGGGACGCGCGCGTACAACCGCGCCCGCGAGCGCTTCACCGCGCGGCGCATGGTGGATGACTATCAGCGCCTCTATCGCCGACTGCGCCCGCCGAGAATCGCAGCCGCTTAGGCCAAGCCCGTCAGCAGTTGCATGCTATACTTTTTAGAGCATTTTCCAGTAGACAGCAGTCGGAGGACACTATCGATAAACGTTTTATTCGCATGAATGAGCGTATCCGGGCGCGTGAAGTGCGCGTGATTGGAGACGAAGGTGAACAGATTGGCGTGATGACTCCCTTCGAAGCTCTCAAGATGGCTCGCGAAAGGAATCTCGACCTGGTTGAAATTTCCCCAACCGCGCAACCTCCGGTTTGTCGCATCATGGACTACGGGAAGTTCCTGTATCAGAACGAAAAGCGTGAGCGCGAAGCTAAGAAGAAGCAAAAAACGATTACGGTTAAAGAAGTGAAGTTTCGTATCAACGTGGATGATCACGATTACGAAACCAAAAAAAATCACGTGCTGCGCTTCCTCGATGAAGGCGATAAGGTGAAAGCGACCATCTTCTTCCGCGGTCGCGAAATGACACGGCAAAGCCTTGGCCGCCAGATTTTGGAGCGCCTGATCAAAGATATCGATCAACGAGGCCTGGTTGAGTTTCGTCCAAGGCAAGAAGGCAACACACTGCATCTGATCCTGGCGCCAAATAAGAAGGAAGGCGGAGCGAAAGAAAAGGCCGCATCCGCGCAGCTCAAGCCTGCCATTCCGCAAGCGCCACGTGGCGGAGTGCAGACCGCGTAAAAGCGCTATCAGCTCTCAGTAAAATCTGGCTGGTACTGTCGCGTGAGTGTGCCTCGCGTTGGGCAATGTAAGTGAGAGCTGAAAACTGAGAGTTATTATGCCTAAACTAAAAACCCACAAGGGCGCTGCGAAGCGCTTCAAAAAAACCGGGACGGGAAAGATCGTGCGTCACAAGTCCGGTTTGCGTCACATCCTTACCTCGAAGTCGAAAAAGCGCAAGAAGAAGCTTGGCAAGGCGACTCTGGTGAGCGATGGCGATTACAAAAAAGCGGCACGCATGATTCCGTACATGTGAGCTGTGCGACGGATCTTTTGTTCGTCATAACCAGTAGAAGAACCAGTAAGGCAAGCAAGAAAATCTGCGGATCGAGCCGAACCGCAGTGGCGCGTGAAGAGGCCGGGCTTCAGAAATCCCTACGGGTAGAAGCCTCCTTACCTCCAGCCGCCTAAGCAGCACACAAAAAAAGGAGACACAATGCCTCGTGTAAAACGCGGAACCAAACGCCGAGCCAAGCGCAAAAAGATTCTTGAACGCGCCAGTGGATATTTCCTAACCAAATCAAAACTCTACCGCTCGGCGAAAGAAGCTGTTGAACGCGGACTGAAGTTCGCCTACTCCGGCCGCAAACAGAAGAAGCGCCAGTATCGCTCCATCTGGATTGTGCGCATCGGAGCCGCCGCCCGCCTGAATGGTCTGAACTACAACCAGTTCATCAGCGGCCTGAAAAAAGCGGGGGTCGAACTTGACCGCAAAATTCTTGCTGACCTGGCAGTGCATGACGCAGCGGGATTTGCGCACCTGGCGGAGCAGGCAAAGAGCGCAAACGCTGCCGTGGCGCCGGCGAACGCATAGCAGTTTTCGATGCGCTCCTAAGACCGCGAGTCGGCTACGGAAGCTGTTCACTTCGTGCACCAGCAACTTCCGCACTCAGATGACATCCTTTTTTGTTTTGCTGCCACATGGCCTACTCCGTCCGTAAACTTACCGATTTCTCGGCCCCTTCTCTCGATGCGGCTTCGAGCGAACTCGCATCTGCGCTGTCGCAGGCATCAGCGGGAATCCAATCCGAAGCAGAGTTCAAGATATTTCGCGATTACTGGATGGGTCGCAAAGGTGGCGTTCTCACTCATTTGAATGACCTCTGGCTTAAAGCGTCGCCGGGGCCAAACAAGCGCGACGTAGGCCAGCGCGTCAACGAACTCAAGAAGAAGGTTGAGCAAGCGGTGGAGTCAACGCTTGCTCGAATTCAAACCGGCGAATCGGCAGGCAAACTCGCCGCCGAATCGCTCGACATTACCCTTCCCGGCATTCGACGTCCCATCGGAGCCGAGCATCCCGTGATTAAGACGATGAATGAGATCGTGCGCGTCTTTCGCAATCTCGGCTACTCGATCGAAGAAGGGCCGGAGATTGAAACGGATTTCTACAACTTCGAGTCATTAAATTTTCCGCCGAACCACCCCGCCCGCGATACGCAAGACACGATCTTCATCGCTGGCCAGGACTCAAAGCCACAGCGTGATCGGCTTCTGCTGCGCACGCATACTTCTCCGGTTCAGATTCGAACCATGCAGAAGATGAAACCGCCCGTGCGGGTGGTGTGCCCCGGCAAAGTACATCGCAACGACGCGGCCGACGCTACGCACTCCCCGGTTTTTCATCAGGTAGAAGGACTGGCTGTCGATACAAACATCACGTTCTGCGACCTCAAGGGTACGGTCGACCATGCCATGAAGGCGCTCTTCGGATCGAGTGTGAAGACCCGCTTTTATCCATCGTTCTTCCCTTTCACCGAGCCGAGCGCCGACGTGCAGATCAGTTGCATCTTCTGCGATGGTAAGGGCGTCCGCGACGGCGGCCCGTGCCGGAACTGCAAGGCCAGCGGATGGATTGAACTCCTGGGCTGCGGCATGGTCGACCCGAACGTCTACGGTTTCGTCGACTACGACGCCGCCAAGATTTCCGGATTTGCGTTCGGGATGGGGGTAGAACGAATCGCGATTCTTAAGTACGGCGTGGACGATATTCAGCTTTTCTACCACGGCGACGTGCGCTTCCTGGAACAATTTTCGTAAGCCCGTCGCGCGTTGCAATTCTTAAACTAAAATCGTGATCCTGAGCGAAGCGAAGGATCTAAGCAACTCCGCGCCCGACGGAAGTTCGCAGGTCCTTCACTGCGGTCAGGCTGACATCTTGCGTAGAAATCTAAGTTAGATTGCGAATGTAATGAAACTTTCTCCGTCATGGATAAGCGACTTCGTAGATCTTCCCGTCGACTTCGCTCGTCTCGCTGATGAACTGACTCTTTCAGGGGTTGCGGTCGAAGGCATCTCTGGCGAAGGCGACAATACTGTCTTCGAGATGGAAATCACGACCAATCGTCCTGACGCGATGAACCACTACGGCGTCGCTCGCGAGGCCTCCGCGCTTTATGACGTGCCGCTTAAGCCGCTCGATATAAAATTGCCATCGTTCCAAGGCAAGTCTGACATTACGATCGATATTCAGGATCCTGAGCTTTGCCCTCGGTTTACGGCTCGCGAAATTCGTGGCGTGACCATCAAGCCGTCGCCGAGTAACATCGCAAATCGATTGCAATTGCTCGGTCACAAAGCCATCAATAATGCCGTAGATGCCACCAATTACGTTCTTTGGGAAAGCGGAAAGCCGACCCACGTTTTTGATCTCGATCTTCTCGAAGGCAGGAAGCTGATCATACGCAAGGCTCGCTCCGGAGAGAGGCTGAAAACGCTGGACGGCGTGGAGCGCGAACTTTCTACTGAAGATCTGGTGGTTGCCGACGCGGCAAAGCCTGTCGGGCTGGCAGGCGTCATGGGCGGGTTCGACACCATGATCACGGAAAAAACAAAGAATATCCTGATCGAATCGGCGTGGTGGGACCCGGTGACGGTTCGCCGCATGTCGAAGCGTCACGGCATTCACACCGACGCGTCTCACCGCTTTGAACGCGGAGCCGACTTCGAATCGACTGTGCCCTCAACCAATCGCGTCGCCCAGTTGATTCTCGCTTCAGGCGGAGGCGCATTGATCGGCGAGGCCATCGACGTGATTGCCCGCAAGATCGATCTTGCGCCGGTTGAGGTCGATCTTCGCGAAGTGCGCCGCGTTCTGGGCGAGAAACTTAACGCGCTCGAAGTGATGCGCATTCTCACTCGCCTGGGTTTCCCGGTGCTCGCAGGACGCGAAGAATCGTACCTCGTTCACATTCCAAGCTGGCGGCTCGATGTAGAGCGCGAGATCGACGTGATCGAAGAGATCGCGCGCCTTCATGGCTACGATAAGTTCGCCAGCACCCTGCCGCCATACAGCGGTGAAGTACGTGAACTGCCGGATGCAGAAAAAAATGATCGCACGCGATCATCGCTTCTCGCGCTCGGCTACAACGAGACTATTTCTCTAACCTTCATCTCGAAAGAAGACGCACGTCTCTTCTCCACTTCATCAGAACTCGATCTTGAAAATCCGCTTAGCGAAGAAGCGTCGGCAATGCGCACATCCTTGGTACCCGGCATGCTGGACATGCTGGCCTACAACTTGCACCGCAGCTGCGACTCCGTGCGCCTCTTCGAATCTGGAAACGTATTCGAAGCTTCGGGCGCAAAAGCGCTGCAGTCGAAAAGCATCGCCCTTGGTCTTACTGGCAAGATCGATGACGCTCTTACGGCGGGCCTGGCCGCCGGCGCTGCGAGCCGTCAACTCTCATTTTTTGATCTGAAAGGCGATGTCGAAACCATGCTTGCGCCGTTCAGCCACTGGACGCTTTACTACGATTCCCAAGCTCCTGCGTACTTTCATCCCGGGCGCTCGGCACGTGCGATTTTAGATGGCACCACCGTCGCGCAATTTGGGCAGATTCATCCGCAGATTGCGGAAGAGCGCAAACTTAAGCAGGAAGTATTTGTTGCCGAGATTTTTCTCGATCGGCTCTACCAGCATGATTTGCGGCAGATCCTTTATGAGCCGCTACCACGGTTTCCTGCTGTCGAGCGCGACTTCTCTTTCGTCTTCGACGACGATGTTAGGTTCGAGAAGATCTATGCCAGTGTGTTCGGGCTGAGCATCCTTGAACTTCGCAGCTTCGTGCCAGTAGAAATTTTCCGCGGAGAGAAAGTTGGCGCGGGCAAGTATTCGCTTCTGTTAAGGGCGACGCTTCAATCCGACGTACGAACTTTGCGCGATGACGAAGTCGCACTATGGGCGGAAAAAATAACCGTAGCTCTCAACGCCCTTGGCGGAGTGCGGCGCGCCTGAGCTTGCCGGGCGCGGGCCACTTTGCTCCTGCAATTTAAAGCGAAAAAAAAGGCATCCCGAACCGGGATGCCTTTCCATTGCGTCTCGTACTTGCTCTATCCGACTGCCTCTATCCGACTGGAGGCTTTTTCTGTTCTTCTTCCCTCTTTCGCTCCTCTGGAGTCTTAGCTGGCGGATGCGCCGGAGGAGGTGCTGGCTTAGTCTGCGCCGGAGGAGGTGTCTGCGGACGAGGAGCAGGTTGAGCTGGCGGCCGGTTCGCTGGGGGCTCCGGACGATTCGGCTGCGCGGCTGGCGGTCGATTCGCGGGCGGCTCCGGACGGTTTGGCTGCGCGGCTGGCGGCCGGTTCGCCGGCGGCTCCGGACGATTCGGCTGCGCGGCTGGCGGCCGGTTCGCGGGCGGTTCCGGACTGTTTGGCTGCGTGGCTGGCGGCCGGTTCGCGGGCGGTTCCGGACGGCTTGGCTGCGCGGCTGGCGGCCGGTTCGCGGGCGCTTCCGGACGGTTCGGCTGTGCAGCTGGCGGTCGATTCGCCGACGGCTCTGGACGATTCGGCTGCGCGGCTGGGGGTCGATTCGCGGGCGCCTCCGGACGGCTTGGCTGTGCAACTGGAGGCCGGTTCGCGGGCGGTTCCGGACGGTTCGGTTGTGCAGCTGGCGGGCGATTCGCCGGCGGTTCCGGACGGTTGGGCTGCGGGGCTGGCGGTCGATTCGGCTGATTTGGTTGTCCAGGACGACTTTGCTCGTTAGCGGCTGGCGGGCGTCCGTTCGGCTGATTTGGTTGATTCGGCTGCCCGGGACGATTCTGCTCATTGGCGGCGGGCGGCCGGTTCGGATTGTTCATCCCGGGCCGCTCGTTCGGTCTATTCGGTTGACCCGGCTGATTCGGCTGTCCGGGGCGATTCTGCTCATTGGCAGCGGGCGGTCGATTCGGCTGGTTAGGCTGATTCGGCTGTCCTGGCCGATTTTGCTCGTTCGCTGCCGGAGGCCGGTTCGGGTTGCCTGCGCCCGGCTGATTATTTGGTTGATTCGGTTGGGTGGGCTGCCCGGGACGGCCAGCATTGGGCTGGTTTGGCTGTCCAGGTCGGCCGGCATTCGGCTGGCCTCCAGGCTGTCCCGGACGTCCGGCATTCTGCGCCGGGGCATTTGGATGACCCGTTGTCGGCTGAGCCGGTTTTCCAGGCGGTGCAACTCTCACCGCAGGATGAGCTTGAGCCGCGGCTGCGGGGCGCAAACTCTGCACCTCGCGTCTCGCTAGTGGCTGACCGGGGTGTGAGGCCATCGCCTGTTGCTGTCTGGCGAATGGGACCGGCGGCGGCGGCGG
>JANYKL010000029.1 GCA_025361625.1 Acidobacteriaceae bacterium | reverse complement strand
TACGCCACAGCGGGCGGCATTGTGGGTGCCGTTTTGGCCGCGGTGCCAGGCTTGATCGATTACTTCTCGATCCACGAAGCGGATATGAAGCGAATTGCCACTTTTCATCTCGTGGTAAATGTGTGTGCCCTGATTGTTTTCGCCATAAACTTTTGGTCCCGCCTCAAGTTGCCAACGACCAGTGTCGTACCACTCGTTCTGTCCCTAGTCGGAGTAGCAGGAATCGGAATAGGCGGTTGGCTCGGCGGCGAGATGGTTTACGTGAAAGGCATGGCGGTAGAACCGGTCGAAAAGCAGGAGCAGAAAGTCGAGCAAAAGACTCCGCTGCGGCGTGTCAGTTGATTTTGATCGGTCCGCGGCAGTCCTCTTGGCGGAAAGAGATCTTGATCATCTCTGCAGCGACCGCTGAGTTCTCTCGCTTAAGGTCTGCTGACGGTTTGCTCACGATGTGCTGACGGTGGCGCCTCAGCGCCGCACGCTCACCGTAGAAAACGGAAGATGCGACATTCGATGTCTGAATTGTTTCAGCTGCCTGCTTGCGCGGGGAACCTGCATCAAACGGTCGATCGAAATAAAGGTCAATGGAGGCGTCAAAATGGCTTCAACCAAACAAAAAAACGCGGCAAAGAACAATATTAAGAAGGCCGCTTCGACCGCGAAAAAAAAACGCACCATCGCACATTTACCTAAATCTGTACGCACCGCATTGGGCAAGAAAGCCTCATCCGCAGCGAAAAGAAAAAAGGTTGGCAGCAAGGGCTGAGAAGGCCACGCTCGGCATGACTTGTGACATTCGCATTGGCACTTCGGGATATCACTACAAACACTGGAGAGGCCCATTTTATCCAAAGAACACATCGCCAAATAAAATGCTCGAGTTTTACTCGAACAACTTTGACACAGTGGAGTTGAACAACAGCTTTTATCGTCTTCCCACGGAAACCGCATTTGATGATTGGCGACAAACAACTCCACCGAATTTCGTCTTCGCAGTGAAAGCCAGCCGCTTCTTGACTCATCAGAAGAAGCTCAAAGATCCAGAGGGCGCTTTGCAGAAGTTACTGCCTCGCGCATCACGGCTGTCTTCAAAGTTGGGGCCGATCCTTTTTCAACTCCCTCCAAGGTGGCGGGTGAACCCCGGGCGTCTTGAAGCCTTGCTTGAGGCATTGCCGCGCGATCTACGATGTGTCTTTGAATTTCGGGACTTGAGCTGGATTCGACCTGAAATCGATACGCTCCTTGCAAAATTCCACGCCGCCTTCTGCATTTACGAGCTTGCCGGATACCAGTCTCCTCTAACTGTAACTAGCGATTTTGCCTACGTACGTTTGCATGGACCGGGACCCGCAAAATATCAGGAGACTTACAGCAACGGGCGCCTTCGCCGCTGGAGCAAACAGATTGAGGATTGGGCAAAAGATCTGGCTGCGATCTACATCTACTTCGACAACGATCAAGCAGGTTACGCCGCTCGCAATGCCTTAACACTCAAGAAAATGGTGATCGGAAAAGAGGCCAGCGGATAGGCCTTGAGCACTCTACCGGGACCAATCAAACCCGCCCTATTGGGGATTTAAGCAAGAATGGAAAAAAAGCCAACGAGGGCGCAGCAACCATTAAGGCGAGTAAGATTCGCGGAACTGAAGCGCCTTCGCTACGCCCAACCTGGGATTGCTATAGCTCGTACTGTTACCTTATTTCCCTTTCTCTGTGAGCCCCACCCAAAGACCCCAACAAACTACCAGTTACTTACCAAAGTACACGCTACCAATGGACGTAGCACTATAGATCCCTTTACTGCGGCCTGTCATTGTCGCTAGCCTTTGAATGGACCACTGTATGGAGCGGCTGTAAGCGAGAGTAGCTGTAAACTAGCGCCTTTCTTGAAACAGAGAGGCTCACGTAGACAAGGTAAAAGAGGCAATGGCTATGGGAAGGGTAAAAACGAAGCCAAAGGGAACGGGCGCCTCCCAGCGAGGCTTCAGTTTGATAGAGATGCTTGTGGTAGTCGCGCTTCTCATCGTCCTGGGCTCGATCTGTTTCATTAGTATGATTCCCGTTCTTAAGCAGCAGCGGGTTAACACTGCATATAACACCGTATTGGCAGCGATGCGGCTAGCTAGGGAGAACGCAATTTCGCAGGGTACATCGTATTCCGTAACTTTTTCCTCGAGTGTCACACCACACACAATCACCGTAGCTCCTACGGTTGCAGGTGGATTCCAAGGGCAGCAGAGCAGTGTCACTTATAAATTGCCTACCGATATTATCTTCACCGCCCTATCCGGACTCCCGACTGCTGCCGCCGCTGTTCCGGATGGCTTCGGAGGAGGAACAACCGCAATCGATTTTGGCTATACAGGAAGCAATACCACCGGCGGTTTGAGCTATGTCTATTTTTGCCCCGACGGTTCGGCGCAGAATGACACGACGGGCAAGTGCGCGGGCAATTGGGATGGCGGGGTGGTCTATCTCGCGCGATCTGGAGAACTATTGAGTTCGCGCGCGGTGACGCTATGGGGCGGCACCGGGCGCATTCATGGCTGGCGCCTATATCCGAAATCAGGAGGAGGTTATCAATGGATTCGCCAATGATAACGACGCAACCTGTACGCGGGGTGGTCGCACGCAGACAGAAGCAGGTTGGTTTCTCTCTGCTCGAGGTCATGATTTCGATGGTTATTCTTATGATCGGAATGGTGAGCATGCTCGGTGTCTTTGGGCTTGCCATGGCTTCGACAATGACGGCCAAAGAAGAAATGATTACCAAGCAATTAGCGAACGAGGCTTACGAGAGTCTGTTGACAGCCAGGAATTCATCACAACTGACCTGGGATGACATCCAGAATACAAGTTCGACTAACTGCACAGTAACGGGCGCGAGTACGTGCGGAATTTTTCTCTCCGGAATGCAACCTATTTACTACGCAGGAGCCGACGGAATTTTCGGGACGAGCGACGATGCCGCGGCCGGTGAGCAGACCCTCGAAGAGCCGGGACCAGACGGCATCTACGGGGATCCCGATGATGTCAGGACGCCGCTAACAGGCTATCAGCGAACCATAACCGTCTCTAGTGTATTCGACTCAAACGGTAATCTGATTCCAACAGTAAGAGCCGTAAACATCACCGTACAGTACGCGACTGCTCAGACGAAGCTGCCAAAGACATACACCCTGTACTCCTATATTTCGCAGTACCAGTAGCGAGGAGATATGAGCTTTCAATCGATCAAGAGCGCGAAGGGGTTCAGTTTACTCGAAATGGTAATTGCTATGGCCTTGGGAATCATCGTCATGGGCGCAGCAGTCCAGATTTACAGCCAGGGAGTACGGGCAACGTGGACGGTGACGCAACGGGCAGAACTGCAGCAAGATTTTCGTGCTGCGTCCAGTATGTTGACCAGGGATTTGAGCTTGGCTGGTGCAGGACTCGGCCCTGGAGCAGCCATTTCTTTGCCGAGTACCATCACGCCCGTATATGGATGCGACCAGACGAGATGCTATATAAATGGCACTTCTGGCCTCACGTTCCCAATAAAAAGCGGTACTCCATATCTTTACGGACTTCTGACCGGTTATAACGCCGGGCCGACCTTGAGTACCCAAGCTACGGATGTAGTGACGGTGGCGTATACGGATTCAACGTTTCATTTAAATTGCTATAACGCAAAGATTACTGCGAGGGGCGTGGTTACGTTCTCGCAACCGTCTGGATCTACTCCATGGGCTGGTTGTTTGCCTGATAGCAGTGCCACCACTCCTCAAGCAGTCAACGATTCTGCGGTCGGTCTCAGCCAAGGCGACTTAGTATTAATGACACTCGGCACCACAAGCGTTGTGGCAGAGGTTACAGGCGCCGTTACTACGGGCGTCGATGGTGCCGGCAATACCACCTATATCGTTCCCTTCGCTAATAACGATGCCATGGGTCTCAACCAGACCCCGGCTGGCGGAGGCCTCAACAGCGTTGCTTTGAACAGTACCGGAGCGGCCTCCTCGGCGCCCTGCGGAGCCACGGGGCCATGCCGATTGCTACTCATCACCTATTACTTAGACAGCAGTACTACCCCAGCACGCCTTATGCGCCAGATCAGTGGACACACGCCGATGCCGGTTGCGGAGAACGTGGTCTATATGAAGTTCAGTTACGACCTTTGGAACGACACGACCAACACAGCTGCGGTCAACCAGCCGAACCCGGGGTCCGGCGATTCTAACGATGGCGCTTCGAACGGACTTATTCCCAACCAGATCACCAAGGTCAATATTCTTCACATGGCGATGGACAGTTCTGTGAAGGGCGCGGTTGGCGGGTATCAGGGAATGGATTTAGAAACATCGGTCAGCGTGAGAAATCTCGCTTATAGCAACAACTATGCTAACTAGCGCACGCGAAATGCGAGTAGCCGGGAGCTATTTATGAAGAGAATTGCAATGAACAGCAGGAAGACGCAAAGCCAGGGGTTTACGCTTCTTGCGACGTTGCTCATGCTTTTACTGATGTCGGGCCTCGCCATCGCTTTAATGTTTATCGTTAATACCGAGGGCAAGGTCGGCGGCGGCGATATGCAGAATAACATCGCCTTTCATGCGGCCGAAGGCGGCATCGAGAAAATGTATTCTGACCTCTCCGCCGTCATTCAGAACGCAGAGGTGCCAAAAGTTGATGCAATCTGTAACGTTGGTTTGCCAAACACCGCAGGTCCAACTCTTTCCGGAATTACTTGGAAAGACTACTCGGTTAGGCCAGGTACAACACAGGGTTCGGCTTGTCCGAGTACCCTGCCAACCCCTAAGTGGGGCGCGGTCAATTCCGGACCAAACCAGGGTCTATACGCCCAGGTTATTCCCGTAAACATGTTGGCCACCGCCGCATCACCCGGCGGGCAAGAAGTGAGCATGACGCGCAGCGCGCAGATCGCGCTGGTTCCTGTTTTTCAGTTCGGGATGTTCTGCGAAAGCGATTGCTCAGTCTTCCCAGGGTCTAACATGACGTTTGCCGGACGCGTCCACAGCAATGGCGATTTTTACCCTTTCGCTGGTTCGGGGGCCACATTGACCTTTCAGAGCAAGGTCGCGGCTTACGGCAATATTATTCGAACCGTCCTGCCGAACACGAGAAGCGCAAGTGGATACAATGGAACCGTCAATGTTCCGACCTCTAACAATGCCAACGCTTGCAGTACGCCTACGACAAACTGCACTTCTCTGGCTTCCGTCAGCACCAGTACGCCATGGGGTGATGGGAGTGTGCGGGGAGGTCCTACATCGGCGTACAGCGATGTTTGGAATACTTTCTCACAGACCACCACCAGTTCCCAGTTTATCAATGGAAATTATGGAAGTCAGGCTCTGGGCCAGTTAGGGACAGGCGCAAAGCATCTCTCGATGCCTTTCGTGAACGGAACCAGCCATCCGTATGAGTTAATTAGACGGCCACCATCTGGAGAGTCGACGACTTCGATTCTTAGTCAATCCCGTGAGTATAATATGGCCCAGATTCGGGTGTTACTGAGTGATGATCCGGCCGAGTTTACTAACGGATCGGGAGCAACGGACGCGAATAACGTCCGATTGGCAAACGTTTCACAAACTTCGACAACGGCCACCCAGTGGGGAGTTACTATGGCCGCCGCAAATTACAATTCACTGTTCGGAACGCCGACGTCGGGCAACGTATTCAATCTGTACTTCGCGGCTGCGTCAAGCGCGGTTCCAAATCCATCTAACTGCTCCTTTTCCACCAAGACTTGTAACTCGGATGACTGGCCATACCCCCCGCTTGTTTGGACATCGACGATGGCAACGGCTGACGGAGTTACCTATGCTGCTCCGGTTCCGGCAACCGCGCCGATTAACTGGACCGTGGCGGGTGCGACTACAATCAACCTTTGCCCACCCAGTAACGTAGCCAATGCCAGCGTGCCGGCCGGGTGCCCCGTGCCGTCAAGCGGAGCGTACCCATTTTATGCCCCGCCAAATCCGGCAGCTCCTGTCGTGTCTGGGGCGTTAACCCCTTACAACTCGGCCAACTCTGACTCTTGGAATCTGATAGATGGCTGGCTGCGAGTGGAATACTTAAATAATGCAGGCACGTGGGTTCCCGTAACAAATGAATGGCTATCTCTGGGTTTTGCCCGAGGGGTAACTGCGCCTACTGCTAATGGTGCCGGTCTGCCCGCAGGTGGAACCAAGAATCCGATTAACCTGAACGCAATTCTGCTGTTGCAACAACCGGCGGACCGGAGCACTGGCAGTACCCTCGCTTCACAACCGGCGGCAACCGGAGCACCTTCCACGGGCTCCGCCCCTATATGTACCACGACAGTATCCGGCGTATGTACTGCCTGGACGGCTGGAGCGCCACCACAGCTCGCGTCAGATGCCGGGCAGGGCGGCGAGTGGGCCTTTGGCATCACTCCAACCTCGACCACTGCTACCACGCCGCAGAGCACCACCGAGTACAACTGGTACCCGATTAACTTTTACGACGCCCGCGAAGGCGAGCCCCGCGATATCGATTGGTCGGGCAACATAACCAACGACAACAGCTGTACCGCCAATGGCGTAATGAACGCTGTAGAAATTGACGTGGGTAATCTCAAGCGATGGCTCGCTGGGTCGATAGGATCGAGCGGCACGAATGTGAATTCGAGTGTTCAGAATGGCTACGTTCTCTATTTCTCGGATCGCCGCGGAATGTTGCCGAGTCCGAATGCCGTTCTGCCGCATCCGGCGGGAACTAAGACCGGGGACTCCGGATTGGAAGACACCGTGAATGCAGCCAGCAGCGCAGGTACTCCCGATGGTGTCTCAGAAACTACGATGACCGGACAGTTAAGTTCACCGGAGGACGATAATCTGAACGGTACGCTCGAGAAATTTGGCGCGTATAACTTGGGCATGGGCTTCTATGGGACCGTCTCAAACCCGGCGGATACAAATCCCATAAATTCAAAAATAATAAATCCCGGGCCGAGCCGGCCCGATCCGTATGGCACTATCGCAGCCAACGGGGGGAATCGAATCAATAGTTGCGGTAGAACGGCACGTAAGAACTGGGTAAGCGGTGCGCGCCACGTTTTGAAATTGGTGGATGGGTCACTTGGAAATGTCCCGTTGAGCGCGTCTCCTGTGAGCTATGGTGGCGTGAACTATAACGGTGGCTTCACCGTTGTCGCGGAGAATCCTGTCTACGTTCAAGGGGATTACAACAGCAACTCGGGCGACCCGACCTGGTCGGGTGGAGCGGACGCCACCGGGCATGCTGCTGCGGCAGTGATCGCCGACACGGTAACTCTTTTGTCCAATAATTGGGATGACAGAGTGAGTATGGTCGGGTTGGCCTCGAATAACACTTCACCATCCTCTGTAAGCAACAGGGGAGCCAGCACGACTTACTATCGGCTAGCTGTGGCGGCCGGCAAGAATAAGGCATTCACGTACCCTTCCGCGTGGGCTCCCTCTAATGATACGGGCACGGATGGCGGCATCCACAACTTCCTCCACCTGCTGGAGGATTGGGGTAACGGATCCAATTTCTATTACAAAGGCTCAATGGCCAACTTATATTACTCCACATATAACACCGGGTTCTATAAGTGCTGTACGGCGGTATATGGTGTTCCAACTCGCCGCTTTTCCTTTGATCTGGACTTTGCCGTTCCGGCAGCTTTGCCTCCCGGTACGCCACTATTCCGTGATGTTGAGAGTCTGGGCTACCGGCAGCTTTTCGCTGCTCGGAGCAACTGACCCGCGAGAACGCGAATAGAGGTTTTTGCGGTTCAGACAGCACCGGTTGCTGACCGAAGAGACTGTCATCGAATTATCGATGATTCTGTCTCTTCGGTATTTACTCGGTGCTCATGACGGAAATCGTTTCCCGGACTTGTTTTCCAGACTCTAGACGTTCAGCGCCCATTGGTCTTCCGTCGAGCCCTGCGGGACTGACTCAAGCCGCCCGAAATAGCGTCCGCTTCTTCCGATACTGAATCTCGATTCCCCCCTTTAACTTGGCTCGAAAGCCACCTAACATGACGCCGTCGTGAGTGGATCCAAACTGTTCAGTTTTCAGTTGGAAGCAGGACATGTGCTTTGGGAGAATCGTCTTCCTCGTCTAAAATTGAATGGCTCAACGGCTGATAATCTTTTACAAAAGAGGCGAAATCATGACAGCAGAGGGGAAGTCGCAAACAGGACGAGAACATGCGGTGGGGATTTTAACCGCGCCGCTCTTGCATCTGGACCTTAACCGCGAGATTGAGCAGCTACGATCCGAAGGGCGCTGGCAATCTGGACATACCGCGAAGACCCTCGCGAAATATTCCGATCTCCGCCTGGTGCTGATAGTTATGAAAACTGGAGGGCGCATGGAGAAACATCGAACCGATGGCCGAATCTCAGTCCAGACGCTTGAAGGAAAAATCCGATTCAGCACCGCTGAGCGTTCAGTTGAGCTCTCGGCAGGCGAAATGCTGACCTTGGAACGGAATATTCCTCATGATGTTGAAGGCATCCTCGATAGTGCATTTTTGTTGACCATTGCTTGGCCGGTCGCCGCCGGCATCACTCGAGAGTCATGAACTGAACGTTGAATTTGAAAAATCGAATTGTTGCAATGACGTTTCATTCCCGGCGCAGCAATTCAGAACAGACAGCGAACCATCGCCGAGCTCAAAATCTCTAGGCGCGGCCTCATCAGATTGACGAGGCTATCAGCCCATGCGCCCTTCGCAGTCCCTAACGGCCGACTGGATCCCTCTGGAGCAAACGTTTCACTCTCGCCGGTCATGGGCTCAAGCCTGCAGTTTTCACGCCTTCCATAACCTCCTGCGTAAAAAGTCTTGACTTTACTCAGCGTCTACATTTAGATGAGTCACTGTACTGACGACGTCCAGTTTCGTGGGGAACCACGAATCCCATTCTCTTCAATCGCCAAAAGGACCGCAACTAGGGGGAACATTGCTGAACAAACGGAGCCTGCTCGCGCTAATTTTCTCTTCGCTGCTATTACCCGGATGTCTGCTGTACGGTCAAGCCAATAGCAGCTTGGCAGGGACCGTCACCGACAAAACAGGATCGGTCGTGACCGGAGCAACCGTGCGCGCCACTGCGCAAGCCACCAACGTGTCACGCGAAGCCATGACCGATGGGTCCGGACACTTTTTGATCTTGTTACTGCCAGTGGGCGATTACACGCTACACGTTGAGGCTCCTAGCTTCCAGACAACCGAACAGAAAGACATCAAACTTCAGGTGGACGAACATCGAGAGGTGAATTTCGCCCTCGCCCCTGCGTCGGTTTCGACTGCAGTCGAGGTCAACGCTACAGAAGTGGCCGTGCAAACCTCGAACCCGAGCTTGGGACAGGTCATTACGGAGCAGCAGGTAGCGCAACTTCCCTTAAATGGACGCAACTTTGTTCAACTGGCGACGCTCACGCCAGGCACGACCCAGGAAACCAATCCGAACAGCTTCTTCAACGGCGGCGCCAGCAGCGAAGTTTCCACCCGCGGATCGTTCTCCCTCTCCGTAGGCGGTTCCCGCGCCAGCAGTACCGACTGGCTGCTTGACGGCAACGACAACAACGAGCTGACGGCTGGTGGAATCGCTGTCATCCCCTCAATCGATGCCATACAGGAATTCAAAGTACTGACCTACAACTACTCGGCGGAATACGGAACTCGCGCGGGTCCGACCGTCCTCGTGACTACGAAATCAGGCTCAAACCACTTCCACGGAACGCTCTTCGAGTTTTTCCGCAACACGGCTCTCAACACTCGTAGCTACTTCGCAACCAGCAAAGAGAAGTTCAACCTGAATCAGTTCGGGGGGGCCCTGGGCGGAGCCATTAAGAAGGATAAGACGTTTTTCTTCTTGGATTATCAAGCTAAGCGGCAGCGCCGAGGCATCCCGTTTTTCGGCACAATTCCAACGCTCGCGGAACGTCAGGGTGATTTCACCGGTTTGAACACCCAGCTCTACAACCCTTACACTTCCGTCCCCGCGGGCCGAACTCCTTTCCAGTGCGACAATGCAGGTAATCCTCTGGCTCCGAACGCGGGAGGCGATCAACCGATCGGCGTGCCTTGTAACGTCATTCCCGTGCAATTGCAGAATCCCATCGCTCAACAGATGATCAATTTCTTCCCTACCCCTACCAACAATGGATTTTTTAACAACTACTCCAATGTTCCCGTAAGGAAACTAAACGAGGGCGAGTTCGATGTCCGCATCGATCACAGCTTCTCTACGCGGGACTCCGCGTTTGCTCGTTTCAGCTACGATCAGGCAAATTCACTGGTCCCGGGCGGCGCTCCAGGGTTCGCCGAGGCGAACGCTTTCGGAAGCACTCAAAACATCAGTAACCACGGACGCAACGCTAGCGTGTCTGAAACGCACGTGTTTTCGGATCGGACAGTCAACCAGATCAACGCCGGGTTCAACCGGATATTCAACCAGATTAATTCATTTGGCGGAGGTACCTGCGAGTCTCAAAAGCTTGGCATTCCGAACGCAAACCTGGGTGGCACTTACAGTTGCGGCCTGACCTCCACGAGTATAGGCGGCGGGTATTGGTCCTTAGGCGATCGAGGGTTTGCGCCCTTTCAGGGCGGCACCAACGTTTTCTCGATTTCCGATTCATTCGACATGATCCGCGGGAAACATGACATTCGCATCGGCGGTCAGATCCGTGCCAATCAGATGAATGTCGCAACCAATGCATTCCAGGACGGTTTTTGGGTTTTCACAAATTTCTGGAGCGCTGATGCCGGAGTCAGTTCGGGTACAGGAGACAATGCCGCAGACTTCCTTCTGGGCTTCCCCAGCTTGGCTCTTCACGACCAGACGTTTAAGGGTGTCGAAACCGGCCGTCGTTGGAAGCTCTTTCGACCGTATGTTCAGGACGACTGGCGCGTCACTCCGAATTTGACGGTCAACCTGGGACTCGCGTGGGCTTTTGTAACCCCAATCACTGAAGTCGCGAATCGCCAGGCAAACTTTGACTTCGCTACGGGAAAGTTCCTCATTCCGGGCCAAACCTCGGATGGGCGAGTCGGTATCAAGATGGATAAGGGAGCTGTTGAGCCTCGAATCGGTCTGGCTTGGAAGCCCTTCGGCAGTAACAATACTTCAATTCGCGCAGGATACGCGATTTTCCACGACTCTTCCTGGAACCAGGGCGGACAGGGACTTTGGGAAAATCCCCCCTTCTTTGCCGAAACGGGCAACTTCGGGTTTAATTTCAACGGATGTCCCGCTACCACGCCGTCCGGCGCGCCCTCGTTCTGCTCACTTAACGGAGGTAGCGTAGGCGGGTTTAGCATGTCGGACGGGTTTATCCCGGCGACACAACCGACCGACCCAGCCACCTTCAGTGGCAACTTGCAGTCGCAAAATCTGGATTTCAAGCAAGGCCGCGTTCAGCAGTACAACGTCAACATTGAGCGCCAGATCCCCGGAGGTGTGGTTTTAACCGTTGGTTACGCCGGATCGCGTAGCTCGCACATCTTGATTGATGGCTTAAATCTGAATATCGCGTCCCCGACCGCTTGTGATCCTAGCAGCTCGAATTATGATCCCAACTACAAACTGGGTTGTGGGATCCCTTCCGTGCCCTACCCGCAGTTCGGCACTATCGCCAATGCCAACGACACGGGACGGGCACGCTATGACTCTCTTCAAATAAAAGCTGAGACCAAGAGCGCAAGACATGGACTATATGCCCTTCTGGGGTACACCTATGCCCGGAACTTCGACAACGGATTTTCTGATGGGATAGGAACCACCGCAGGCGGCACATATTTCCCTCTGCCGGGAACCAAGAATTCCGATTGGGGATTGTCTCAGATTCAGCTCAATCACAACTTCACCGCAAGCCTCATTTACGACCTTCCTTTCGGAAGGGGCAAGCGGTTTGGCAATGATTGGAAGGGTGCTGTCAATGCGGTCGCTGGAGGCTGGGAAGTTGACGTAATTCAAAAGGTTACTTCCGGATTTCCTTTGTTCTTAGTGGCCAGCAGCAATGGATCCGGCGTGAACTTCGCTAGCAACGTCAATCGCCCCGACCAGACTTGTAATGGAAGACTCGACCACCCTACGATTACTCGATTCTTCGACACCAGCTGTTTCTCCGATCCAGCTCCTGGAAAGCTCGGCAACGCCAGCCGAACTCCGCTTTACGGGCCTGGCTTTGTGAATACCGACTTCTCCGCGATCAAGCACTTCCGACTGATGCGCGAGGGCACCGAGTTGCAGTTCCGAGCAGAGTTCTTCAACCTCTTCAACCATGCCCAGTTCTTTACTCCTGGGCAAGACGTGGATTCGTCCAACTTCGGCGTCATTACGCAGACCGTCAACAATCCACGATTGATTCAGTTCGCTCTGAAGCTCCAATTCTAGGGCCGCCGCATCCATCTGCGTTCCGGAAGAACATTCGAGAAGGGAATTGTGGAGAGATCTCCCCAATTCCTTTCTTAATTTTTGTTTCGCATTCGTCTGCAAACAATCGAAGATCAAGGCCCAAATGACACGTTTTAAGCTTTGCATTTCCATCACTCTCGTGCTGCTGGCGAGTTGCACGGCGCTGGCCCAGCAGCGTCGCAAGATCATCATTAACCAGGACTGCTCCGGCCCAGGGGGCAGCAACATGCAAACCCTTCTCGTCCTGATCCAGTCGCCCCAGGTGGAAGTTCTGGGGATAACCGTGGTCAGCGGCGATCAGTGGCGCGACGAAGAGGTGGCGCGAACTCTCCGCCTGCTAGAGATCATCGGACGCACCGATATACCGGTTGTTCCAGGAGCTGTGTTTCCCCTGGTGCGCCGTCATCAGGAAGCGGAGATGTGGCAGGAGCGCTATGGCAAAGTCGCATATGCCGGCGCCTTCGACGCTCGCTGGTGGCATGAACACGATGTGATCCCAGCCATGCTGGAAGGTAAGCCAACGACCAAAGCGCTCGACGAAGACGCCGCCCACTTCCTGATCCGCATGGTGCACAAGTATCCCAACGAAGTGACGATTTATGAAGGCGGGCCCATGACGAACCTGGCCCTAGCCACCTCCATCGATCCTCTTTTCGCGGAACTTGCCCAACAACTCGTCTTCATGGGCGGAGGCCTCTTGCCCCAGAACGACGACCCGGAGTGGGCCGATAATCCGCGCCACGAGTTCAACTTTTGGTTTGATCCCGAGGCAGCGGAAATCGTGCTCAGCCAGCCTTGGAAGAAAATTGTCTGCACCCCGACCGACATTTCCTTAAAGACAAGGCTGACCCCCGCGATGATCAAGCAGATCGGTGCTGCCGGCACTCCTCTCGCACGCTACGTGGAGCGATTCTTCACACCCGGACCGGGCAATGATTACATGTGGGATGAACTCGCCGCGGCAGCTTGGATTGATCCCTCTCTCATCACCAAAAAAGAAACTCGTTACATGAGCGTCAATCTGGATCGCGGCGCGGGATACGGCGACACCCTCACCTGGACCGACCGAGACAAACCCAAGGGTGACGCGAGGCAAGTAGAAATTCAAGTCGACCTGGATAATGACCGCTTCAACCGCATGTTCATCGCACTCATGACCGGGCCGACTCCGCCAGTTCACTGAGCAGATACCCCAGGTCTTGGAGGGCATGCGAAAACAGAGCCAGGCGCGACTCACAGCTTTCTATGGCGAACGCTAGTCCCTCCAATTAAAACGCAGCGTCTTTGGGAGCGCGTGGAAGACAATGAGTCGGTCTTCGGCACATCTTAGCGAAGCGATTCACAATCTTAGAGATTAACAAGGAGTATCTTGCGATGAAGAGACCAGCAGTGGTTGTATTGCTGTGCGCAATCCTTTCTATGGCAACTGGGCTGCACGCCCAAAAAATCAAAGTCATCGTCGATCAGGACGCACGCGGCCCGGCTACCACCGACATGCAATCCATTCTGATGTTTCTCCAGTCCGACAAGTTCGATGTGCTCGGCATCACGACCGTGAGTGGTGATCAATGGGTCAAGGAAGAAACTCTGCGTACTCTGCGTCTATTAGAAATTGCCAGCCGGACCGACGTTCCAGTCATCGCAGGTGCGGAATACCCACTCCTTAACTCCAAGGAAGAAAGTGAGCGTTGGGAACACCTGTATGGCAAGTTCCGCTACAAGGGCTGTTGGAGCGATTTTTCCAAGCTCCCTGCCGGAACGCCGGAAGCCTTCCGGACTGCATACCACGAGCCAGACGTCGTCCCAACTCTGGTCGAGGGAATGCCGCAAATTAAGGCTGTGGAGGGGGACAACGCAGCGAATTTCATTGTCCGCATGGTGCACAAATATCCGGGAGAGGTCGTGATCTGGGCCGGCGGCCCGTTGACCAATGTTGCACTCGCACTGCGTCTTGATCCCGAGGTCGCAACTCTGGCCAAAAGCCTCGTCCTGATGGGCAGCGGCATGTACGCGAATAATGGCGGCATTAACACCATTGACGGACGTCGCGAGTTCAATTGGTGGTTTGATCCGGAAGCGGTGCACATCGTTATGCGATCTCCCTGGAAAAAGATCACCATAACTCCCATCGATATCTCCGTTAAGACCACGGTCAATCCTGAGTTGAAGGCCGCTATCGCCAAGTCGGATCTTCCCGTGGCACGTTACCTGACAAAATACGCCGCCGAAAGTTTTATGTGGGACGAACTCTCGGTCGCCGCCATAATCGATCCTTCCGTGATCACTGGCCAGAAGGAAATGTACGTCGACATTGATGTTGACCACGGTCCAAGCTATGGCGAGACCCTCTTCTGGGACCCCAAGACAGAGGTTCCTCCCTACCAACGTCTCGCGACCGTCCAGTTCGATGTGGATACAAAGAAACTGTACGATCTCTACATCAAATTGATGACGCAGCCTGCACCGAAACCGTAGCAGGAATTATCTGGGGGCACCGTATTCCAGGAACCGACAGCCAAGCCCGTCGATGAATCACTTTGGAGAGAAGAATTTACCTTGACCGTGCCTAAAATCACCGTGGTCGGCAGTTACGCAACTGGGCTCACCATGCGTGTCGATCGCCTTCCGAGTAGCGGGGAAACTGTGCTCGCAAACGGCTATCGCGTCGACTACGGAGGCAAAGGCTCGAACCAGGCGGTGGGCTGCGCGAGATTGGGTGTGCAGGTCGCTTTCGTATCTCGGCTCGGCCAGGATAGCTTCGGCGTCATGGCTCAATCCCTATATCGCGAGGAAGGAATCGATCTCACATTCGTAAAGCAAGTTCCGGGTGCTCCCACTGGAGTCGGCTTCATCATCGTCGATGCCGCTGGCCACAATTGCATCACCATTGACCCAGGCGCGAACGAATCATTGACCCGGTCGGAGGTCGTCAATTCTAAGGCCGCGTTTGATTCCACCGCGCTTGTGATGACACAACTTGAGATCCCTGTAGAAGCTGCGGAGGCGGCACTCGCGCAAGCACGATCTCAGGGAGCAGTCACCATCCTGAATCCCGCGCCCGCAAGACCATTGCCGGGTTCCGTCTTGCAGTTGGTTGATATCTTGACTCCCAACGAGACCGAGGCCAAGGTTCTGGCGGGCAAAGCTCCGGATGCGCCCATCGGCCCCGAGCAGATTGCTCATGACTTGCTTGCTTGCGGCGTGAAACAGGTGGTCATGACCCTGGGAGAAAACGGCGCCCTCATCGTCACCCAATCGTCCTCCACTCGTATCCCTGCACATGTAATGGCGGTTGTTGACACCACTGGCGCAGGCGATTCATTTAATGCAGGGCTGGCAGTAGCGACTGCTTTTGGGGAGCCTCTCGAAGCGGCTGTGCGCTTTGCCGTTATAACCGGCGGCCTGGCCGTCACCAAGGCTGGAGTCATTCCTTCGTTGCCATCTCGTGGTGAGGTTTTGCAATTTTATTCCGAGCGCCGTCTCTCTCCCCCGGCATGGCTCTCGGAGTCGCGATCGCAAGGCCAGCAATGAAGTTAGCGAGGGATGTCGCTAAGTGCATCCAGTCCACGCTCATATCGAACACCGTGACTGCCACTCGCCTCGACGCCCACATCGAGGAATGCCTCAAATACAGCTTCCACGCAGCGATGGTCCCGCCCGGTTGGGTCAGCAAAGCCGCTAGTAGCACTGCCGGAACCGGCGTTCGTGGCATCTTTTATAGATTTTCCCTACGGAACTATGACCATCACCAGCAAGGTGGATGCCGGACCGATCTGGTGGGAGCCAGTGCTGGCGGCCAATTCATGAGAGAGTTGCAAGGCCACGCCGGATTGGTCGAACAAACATCCTCGTCCTACTAAAAACCTATGCGTCTTGCCACAGGCTTTTCCCTCGTACTGTTAGCAGGCTTACTCCAGGGAACTTTCATTCTCCCAATGACGCTAGTCAAACGCTGGTCATGGGAGCACACGTGGGCAACCTTCTCCCTGCTTGGTATGTTCGCCTTCAACTGGATCATCACTCTTGTCCTGGTCCCAAACATATTCGCGGTTTACGCCTCATCCCCCCAGCGGGACCTGATCATCCTCGCGATCTTCGGCATGGGATGGGGTGTCGGAGCCGTGCTGTTCGGCATGGGAATGGACCGCCTCGGCATGGCATTGGGATATCCCGTCATCATGGGCCTCATCGCAAGCCTTGGCACCTTGATTCCGCTGCTCGTGTTCTTTCCAGAAGCCCTTTTCACTTCTCGCGGAGTGGTGTTGTTAGCAGGAACTGCGTTGGTAATCTTCGGAATTGTGCTCTGCTCCGTAGGAGGCGCTCGCCGCAGCCCGCCCTCCGGCGCTTCTGCAACACCATCCAAGAAATTCACTGCCGGCCTGGTGATCGCAATTTCTGCTGGCGTCCTGTCTTGCCTGCCTAATATCGGCATGGCTTTTGCTGGAAACGTAACCAGCGCGGCTGCAAAGTTGGGCGTCTTGCAGGGGAATTCCGGTAATACCGTCTGGGCGCTTCTATTCACTCTGGGCTGTGCCGTAAACCTTATCTACTGCCTTTATCTCATGATCAGCAAAAAAACTCTTGCCGAGTACTGGACCGCAGATACTCCGCGCAACCTGGGATTGAGTGCAGCCATGGCGCTGATGTGGATTGCGAGCTTCTATCTTTATGGTGCGGGCGCTGCTCGGCTGGGACACTGGGGCGTTGTCGCGGGATGGCCATTGTTTATCTCTCTTTCTATTGTTACCGGCAATTTATGGGGACTCTGGCGGGGAGAATGGCAAGGCGCTCCTCGCCAAGCCCGCCGGTGGCTCAATATCGGACTTGTAGTCCTGATCTTTGCCGTCATTACGGTGGCGCTAAGCAACTCTTCCTAACGAAATTCTTTGTCCGTTCTCGGAGGAAACTCTGCGAAAATAGGCCTTGTCCATGCCCTCGGATTCCAAATTCCTTCTGAGCTCACAACCTCGCGCACGCTGGATGCGGCTTGACACTGCCCAGCTTCTCAAACGTTTTTTCTTCTGCGAACGATCTCTTCTGCTAAGCGAGGCCGCTTGGATTCCCGCCATTGCACCTCTTACGATCAAAATTGAGCTGGCAAAGTTCATTTGGCAGAATGCGGAAACTGCAAATGCCTTGCGCGATCGTGTCTTCGAACTCCGCTTCCCCAGCCGCATATTAGCCGAGGAAGGCGCAGACCATACCCTCATCGAACTGTTCGCCGAGGCCAAGAATTCGCCATCTGTCCCGGCCTTTTTGCTCAGTATCGGGCGGGTTCTTTTGCCAGCCTTGCGCGACGCCTATCGTGAATATCTCGAGAGATCCGATACTATCGCGGACGGTCCTACGCACCGCTTTCTTTCGCAAGCCTTGCGCGATAAGAATGATCAAATCAAAGCATTCGAGGAATGGATCGAATCCGCGCTACCTCAGAACGATGAATCATCGCAAGGCGCATTAGCTTGGACGAAAGCAGTCTCTGACCAGCTTGCCCACATCGGAGGCGTAGGAGTAGCGCCCGCATCTGCGTCTACCCTAAACAAATTGCCGGGATCGAAAACCTACTCCATCCCTGACCGCCCGGCGCGGGATGCACGCTTCTGGCCTTGTCGCTTCTACTGGCCCGATATTGTGGACTCTGCTTACCCTTACGGCGAAGGCATGCAGTTGCAACTGCGCTCCGCCATCAGCCATCTTAATGAGGTCTGGGCTATCGAAGCAGGCGGGATCATGCTGAGCGCCTTCGCTGGCGTCCTCCCGTGGGAGTGGATTCGCAACGCCGCACGCTGGACCTACGACGAGTCGCGCCATTGCTGCATGGGATACGAGCGCCTGATGGCTTGGGGTCTCCATCCCTCAGAAATTCCGCTGGGTAGCTACATCTACGATAGTGCTTCGGGAGAAGATCCCATTTATCGCTTAGGGATGTTGTACTTCTTCGAGACCAAGAACATCCGCCACAAACTCGCCCGCACCAAACTCTTTCACGAATACGGCGATCTGATGAGCGAACACGATATGGATTTCGACTGGGCCGACGAAAGCATGCACGCTGGCTTTGGAAAGCGCTGGCTGAAAGAATTGCTTGTGGCGCGCGGCGAAGATCCCGCAGCATACGAGCGCATCCGCGAACACTGCGGAACCCTCATCCGCGAAAACATAAGCACCGCGACCACGCAGGAAATTACCGACATCAAGCGGCTAGCGACGTCCCTTCTCGCCAAGGCGGCCGCAAGTTGATTCGACCGGTCCGCATCGATCTACGCAGACTCTTGCCCATGATGCTGTGGATCGCGTGCACGCTCACGATGGCAGCCCAGGAAAAGGTTCCAAGCACAAACCCTGCGGAAATCCACGTCGGTAAGGGCTACGAAGCTTTGAAGAATGATCGCTACGAAGAAGCAGTAAACGAATTTCGTTCTGCCCTGGCCCTCGATCCCAAACTTATCCTCCAAGCGCGCTTCCCTCTAGCGGTTGCGCTCTTCGACTGGCACAAGCCTACCGAAGCGCGGCAGGAACTCGAAGCGGTGCGCCGGGATGCGGGCGATCACCCCAACATCTCCTACTACATGGGCAGGATTGATCTCGACGAGCGTGACTTTGCAGGCGCCATCAAAAATCTGTCCGCGGCCGCGGCCGACGCTCCTTTCCCCGATACCGCCTACTTCCTTGGATATGCCTACGCCAAACAAGGGGACGCTGCGCAAGCCGAAAATTGGCTGAAGAAAGCGGCCGAAACCATGCCCCATGACCCGCGCGTTCAATATCAACTGGCAATGACCTACCGCAAGTTGGGACTAGGAGAAGATGCGAAACGAGCTTTTGCTCTCTCTGAGGAACTTCACCAGCATGACGACAATGCAAGCAGAATACGTCTTGAATGCGGGCGGAAGCTGGATCAAGGCCTGCGCGAAGAAGCGCACGCGTTCTGCAATCAACTCTACGATCCAGACGACGCGGCCTCGCTGACCGAACTCGGTACTCTCTATGGCGGACATGGCGATCCTGAGGCCGCCCTGAAACCGCTGCAACGCGCGGCAGAACTGAACCCGCAATCGCCGCAGATGCAATACAACCTCGCCTATGCCTACTTCCAGCTCAACCGATTTGAAGATGCCCGCTCCATTCTTTCCGCAGTCCTCCCGCTTTGGCCCGACCTGTTTCAACTGAATGCGTTATACGGTGCAGTGCTGTTCAGGCTGGGAGACGACTTGGCCGCCCGCGATGCTCTTCGCCATGCGCAGCAGTTGAACCAGTCGAATGCCGGAACATCGGAATTCCTTTACTCTGCGACCCTTCGCCTGGCAGCAAAGAGTCACGAAGCGCAACGTTATGATGAATCACTTCAGTATCTCGAAGAGGCGTCGAACCTTCGTCCAAACGATCCCGGACCGCACCTGTTGATGGCCGAGATCTACAAGCAGATCGGGCGCATGGAGCAGGCGAACTCAGAGCAGAAACTGGCTGAAAGTCTGGGCGCGAAGCCTTAAATCACTGCTTTGCGCGCGCAAGGTCACGAATCTGATTGAGATATGCCACGTACTGAGGAATCGGAATGTCAGGCGAATCGCCATCATTCAAAAAATGTTCCAGGCGAATCTCTATTGGAATATTCGAGATCACTTCGCGAAATCTCGCCATCTTTAAATACTTCACGCGCCAGATCTCGAGCATTAGCGAGCGGAACTCCTCGCTCACGAATTCCATCTTGCGGTCGCCGAGGTAGACAAAATTGAAATGATGTTCGGCCAGCGTTTTGCGAATAGGATCATTCTGGGCAGACAGCGTGTAAACGAGATAGAACGTGTCAGCCAGGTCGCCCCACAATGCTTTCTCGTCTGGCGCAGTGAAGCGGAACGCTGTCGCGCCCCGTTGCTGTGCTGAACGCGCCTTCTCCTCTGGCCGCAAACCGTGTGTCGCTAGCTCTTGCTGGAACCAGCGCAAACGTTCCGGCGCAAGATTGGCTCGCAGGAACTCCACCGAATACGCATTCGGGAAATAAAGTTTCGGATCCTGATCGATGAGCGCCAGCCACGGCCCCCAATCCCGTTTGGCGAAAACATCCAGCAAAGTGCTCAATTCAGCGACGGTAACATCCGGATGATATTTCACCGCCTGCCAGAAGTGCTCGGTCGAATCGTAATTGGCGCCGTAGAGCTCAATTCCTTCGGCTATGGGATACCAGTTCGAAAGCACCCGCGCAGGGATGGACGGAGCCGCGCTCCAGCAATTCAGCGAATGCTTCCACTTTTGCTGCACCGACAGGAACGCCTCTGCATAACCTTCAGGAACCGGCTCTTTTACAGTCGCTAGCGCCGCACGCAACTCCTCCGCAGTATGCGTCAGTAGAGTCTCCAGTGGACGCTCGTCAACCATCGACACCACTCGACTCTCAACTCCTCGCCGCAACAGATCCCGCGCCACAAGTTGACGTTGTAAAGCATCCGTCCCCGGCGCTGCCTTCCAGCGTTGATCCTGCAAGTCGATGTACACAAACAATTCGTTCAGCGACTTGAATTCAATAAACCCGTGCAACGCAAAGGTGACCGGATGACGGTCTTTCTGAAGGACGGTTGAAGGCGTGACCAGCGCTTGCAACGATATGTGTTGTGCTCGAAGTGGACCCGCGATGGTTGCAAGGAAAGCAAGTACGTAGATAACGTCTCGGATAAAGCCTTGTCGCGCGATTCTCATAATTTAGCCCACAACCGGCGGCTGCTGTGGCGAACTGTGTTGTTGTTTTCCGCGATGATCAAGTAGCGATCAAGCAAGCATTGCCTCCGCGCTCGGATCAGTACGCATCAAAATCTGGCCGGTTCAAAGCGATTCACTGTAGTGGCCTGCAGCAGCCTAGTCAACGCGAAAATCATGGCGTAGGCCTAACCCTCGTCCCACACCCGACGCGCTTCAGTCGTTCGAACGTCACACGTACGCCTTGACTCAAACTTGCATCCCGACTATACCTGCTTACGCAAAAAACTCAGGCATTCCGCGTGTCAAAGGTGAATTATGGGCCAATGGAAGTATTCCGTCCTCAGAGCTGTCTCGCTCCTCGCAATAACTCTTTCTCTCTTCCCGGCTGCTCGGGCCCAAGGCCCCAGCGCATCTCCGACTAAAGTGATCTTCGATACTGACTTCGCCGTTCCTCCTCAGGATGATGCCACCGCTTTGATGCTGGCCTTGAAGTCACCTGAGCTGAACATCCTCGGTGTTACGACCGTTGCCGGAAATGACACTGTCCAACGCGCCACATCAGATGCCTTGCGCGTCCTCGAAATAGCCGAGCGCACTGATATCCCGGTCTATGAGGGATTCAATCGCCCATGGCTGCACGAGAAGACGGAATTCGCCACCAAGGTGCACGGCAAGTGGTGGTCGGATGAGGCGCCTCCAATGCCACCTGGAGGTTTTGCCAAAAAGAAAGCCGAATCGGAAAGCGCGGTAACTTTTCTCATTCGCGCTGTGGAACGGAATCCAAATGAAATTACCATCATCGCCATTGGTCCGCTGACCAATGTTGCAACCGCCATTCGACAGAAAGCCGGCTTTGCAAAAAAGGTCAAGAAAATCGTCATCATGGGAGGAGCCTTCGCTTCCCTGGCCGACGGCAGCGGGAACGTTACACCAAACGCGGAATTCAACTTCTGGGTTGACCCCGAGGCTGCCCAGGTCGTCATTCGCTCCGGGATCCCCATCGTGTTGACGCCTCTGAACGTCACCAGCAAAACGGATTTCTCCAAAGCTTCGTACGACAAGATTGTGGCAGCCGACACTCCTCTTACACGCTTGATTAAGCAAACTATGGGTCCTTGGGTGGAGAAGCATCCAACCATGCACTCGCAGATGTACGACCAACTTACAGTTGCCGCCTTGGTCGATCCAACACTGGTCAAGACGAAAGATCTCTACGTGGACGTCGATATCAACCACGGTCCAGACTATGGAACTTCTCTTGGCGCCGACCGAGTTTGGGAAGGCGCCGAGGGCGCAGTGAAGGTTTCAGTTCAATACGACGTGGATGCGAACCGTTTTCTGCAGATGTTCACAGAGCGAATCACGTCGAAGTAAAATAGTCGATTGCAAAAGGCCGCCCCCGAACCTTCTCGAGTGATGCGGTAATGCAAGATGATCTGAATCGATCATTCGAAAGTTGTGTAATTCCCAGCCACGCCGTGCCTTCGAACGTGTCGATTGTCAGGGCTTCCGGAATGAGAGGTCGCAAGTCCTTGATCGCAGCCGCAGCCGGTCGCCGACCGTTCCGGCCACGCAGCTTAAGCAAACCACAAGTGACTTTGCTATCCCATACTGGAGCCTCGTCGATGCACAGTGGCGATCTCAGATTCACTCCGTATGGCGATGTGAGCGCGGCCGACATTTTGGAGAGTAGGGTCCTACTGCGCACATAAAATCAAACATTGCGAGGTGGGGTATCTAGCGATTTGCTAACGAGTATTGAGCAACTTTTCATCTCGTCAGGGCAACCAATACGCGCAGAGAGGACGCAAGGAATGCCCACCGAAAAACACTATTTTATCGAGCGAAGCGGGAATGAGGCGTACAGGATTGTGGCAGCAAAGGCCACTAGAGCCAGCGCCACCGCGAGAACGGAAAAAGAAGCGATCGCCATAGCAAAGCAATTCAACCCAGACGATCATCCGGACGTATCGCGGGTCCGAAACACCAAGAGTGGCGCGCCCAACCAATGGCGGTCTGCGAAAAAGAAATAGCGACCCGCTACATTCTTCGCTAGCAGACACATAAGGAGGCAGAATGAGCGCCTCATTAATGAGCGTCTCGTTAGCGATGTGACCTTGGGCAAAACGATGGGCGACGAGCAAACCAACGCCAAGCTACCAGAAGGTTTTCTTATCGCGCGGAATTCGTGTCGGAACAAGAAGAAGCCGACCTACTCATCCAGTTTAGAGACTTGGATTTCCGGCCGTTTGACTTTCGTGGCTACGTCGCGAAACGCCGCATCGTTGAATATGGACTCGAATACAGCGGGTTCGCGGCACAAAATCGAAGACAAACTGATGCGCGCTGTGCACTCACGCCATGAAAAGGAGCCGCACAATGGAAGCCGGAATGTTGCCTGAACCTTGCCAGACCAGTCGGAGCGCTGAGTTGTAGCCATGCCTGCCGATATCGATCTGGAACTGATCCGTCATGAATGGGACGGAGTAACTATGGAAGGAGACCGGTTTTATGAGTAAGAAGAACGGTCGGAAAAATGGGTTGTCAAACCCATCGCTGCTGGAACCGGTGGATGCTGATGATAAGAAGATGTTGCGCGTGGTCATTGAAACTCCAAAGGGAAGCCGGAACAAATTTGCCTTTGATTCCAAGGAACGTATTTTTGAACTGAAGAAGGTTTTGCCCTGCGGCATGATGTTTCCTTACAGCTTCGGATTCATCCCTTCGACTGAAGGTGATGACGGTGATCCCTTGGATGTCCTGGTCCTGATGGACGAACCAGTGTTTCCGGGTTGTGTCTTGAGTTGCAGACCGATAGGAGTGATCGAAGGTGAGCAAGGTAGCGGAAAAGATATGGAACGCAATGATCGCATTTTGGCCATCGAGCAGGAGTCACATCAATGGGCGGATATTAAGACGGTCGACGATTTAGGAAAGAAATTCTGCAAAGAGTTGGAACAATTTGTTGAGGACTACCACAAGCTCGACAAGGAGCAGTTTCGAGTACTTGACGTAAAAGGCCCGAATGCTGCATGGAAATTGGTGAAAAATGGAAAAAAGTAATGGTTATGAAGAACTTTTGAGGCGCCTGCTTCGCGTTTCTCGGGGGTATGTTTAAATCCAAGATCTTTACTGGTTTATTTGCGCCCGCGCCGTGCATTGGCGCTCGCTACGCTTGGGCTGACGTTGCAAAAGAGGGCAGTGCAGGTTTGAAAAACTGCTAAAAGCTGCGATTAGGCTTTCCACTTCTTACAGTGCGTTATCCGTTTGTGCCGTGATCCCCTATGATTCACAAGCGTTCTCTTGATAGTGCGCTCTGCGATACCATCGACGTCAGGCATGAATCTCAAGCGATGGGGAGTGGCAGCGGCAGCGGGCGCTGGTGTCTGCGTACTGTGCTTCGGGTACCTCAACCGTGATGGCTGCTGGCTCTACCTGCGCGGGGCACGAGGACTAACCGTTTTCTTATTTCCTTGGCTCTGGCTCTCGCTGCTGTTCAGATTCAAGGCTGAAGAGAAATTTGTTCTGGTCGCATTGACTCTTATAGGACTGCTCTTCTGGCCGCACATCGACAGCGTTGCTTTTGTCGCCGCGGAATCAAGCGCGGTGGCCAACTTACGACAAATGCATTCAGCGCTAGAGTCCTCCAAAACCAAGTCTAGCTATCCGCGAACGCTTCCCACCATTCACTTTCCGTATCCCCTTCGGAGAACATATGGGTTTGAATACGTTCCTTCTGTGTCGACTACTGGGACAGTACACGCTTATATCATCAAAGCGACCCCTTTGCGACACTCTTGCGGAGGCACTAGGAGCTTCACAATCGGGGATGATGGTCGCTTGTTCTACACGCTCGAAGAACGGGCAGCGACAGTCTGGGACCCGCTTCTGCAATGAACGCAAGGCAAACTGCAAAATCTCAAAATTGGCCATGCGATCCGAATGAACGGCAGGTGAGAGACCGTAAGGTATTGAAAGAATGGCTCCTCAGGTAGGACTCGAACCTACAACCCTCCGGTTAACAGCCGGATGCTCTGCCATTGAGCTACTGAGGAGTGTGGAGCGCGTTTTGGTTGCGCTTGGCTTACCTTGAAAATCATATCAGAGGCGCGAGTGATTGGAAAACTTGCCAGATTGCGGCTTGGATTCGCACTGGCTGGAACACTAACAGCTCGAAAGTTTTGACTAAACCTCCGCCAACGTCGTTTCTGCTAACCTAAACTTTGACTTTATTGTCTCGTCCAGAAAAAATCAATCAGCGAGGTTAGGTATGGGAGGTTCGCGTTTGTCGATTCTGTTCCTGAGCATAGGTATTGCGGTCTGCGCTTTGGCCTTTACGAACACATCCATGGCTTCGAGCGCCGGTGCGGCTGAACCGGACGCGCCTCAAACATCCTCCGTTCTGCCGAGAGCGAAAGTGGCTCCGGTTGAAGACACGGTGCACGGCCGCAAAATCGTTGATCCTTATCGCTATCTGGAAAACGCGGACGATCCAGACACGAAACAGTATGTTCAGCAGGAACTGAGTTATACCCGATCCTTGCTAGACCCGCTGCCGGGCCGCGCCAAGATCAACGCACGGCTCTCGCAGTTGCTGGTCATCGGCACCGTTGGCACTCCCCAGATGGGAGGAAAATATTATTTTCATACGCGCCGTGAAGGAACTCAGAACCAACCCGTCCTTTTAGTGCGCGATCGATTAGATGGCGAAGACAGAGTTTTGGTCGACGTGAACAAACTCTCTAAGGATGGCACCGTTGCGCTCGACTGGTGGTATACGTCGGAAGATGGAAAGTACGTTGCCTATGGGACCTCAAACAGCGGGTCGGAAGAGAGCACGCTTCATCTGGTGGAAGCGGCGACGGGAAAGGTGCTGCCTGACTCCATTGAGCGCACGCGCTTTGCCAGCGTCGCATGGCTGAAAGATAGTTCCGCGTTCTATTACACGCGCCATCCCAAAAAAGGCGACGTGCCCGCCGGCCAAGAGGTCTATCACGTCAAGGTTTTCTTCCATCAGATTGGAAACGACCCCGCTAAAGACCCTTTAATTTTCGACGAGCGAGAAAATCCGCAGGATATTCCGAACGTTACTCTTTCAGAAGACGATCGCTGGCTGCTGATCAACGTTGAGCATGGCTGGACGAAGACCGAAATGTATCTGCAGGATCTGGCTGCGAAGAATGCTCCGGTAAAAATCACCACGGGTAAAGACTTTTTATACGGCGGAGATTTTTATCAAGGCAAGCTCTACATCACGACCAACGAGGATGCGCCACACTATCGCGTGTTCGTGACCGACGTGAACAAGGCGGCCCGCGAGAACTGGAAAGAAATTATCCCTGCGAGCGATGCCATTTTGCAGAATGCCAGCGTAACCGGAGGAAAACTGCTGGCGCAGTATGAGCACAACGCGACTTCTGAGCTGAAACTCTTCACCCTCGAAGGCAAGAAGATCGGCGACATCTCTCTCCCCGCCATCGGAGATGTTTTCAGCGCTTCTGGTCGTTACGACCGCAACGAGATATTTTTTGGTTTCCAGTCTTTCACTGCGCCGCCCAGCATTTATCGCGTCGATCTCAATGACCGGAAGAGTGCGATGTGGGCCAAGGTTGACGCCCCTTCGATCGATCCCACGGCTTACGACGTGCAGCAGGTTTGGTACAACTCGAAAGACGGCACCAAGGTGCCGATGTTTGTCGTCAGCAAGAAGGGAATTGAAAGGAACGGCAAGAATCCTACGTTGTTGACAGGGTACGGCGGGTTCAACATTTCGCTCAAACCAACCTTTAATCGCAGCATGTATCTGTGGATGGAGCATGGCGGTATCTATGCCGTTGCGAACCTGCGTGGCGGTGCTGAATTCGGAGAAGACTGGCATCGCGCCGGCATGCTCGATAAAAAGCAAAATGTATTCGACGACTTCATCGCTGCCGGCGAATACCTTATTTCAGAAAAATACACAGATAAAGATCATCTCGCCATCCAGGGCGGATCGAATGGCGGGCTGCTGATGGGAGCGATGATCACGCAGCGTCCGGATTTATTTCGGGCCGTGATCTGTGCCGTGCCGCTGCTCGACATGTTGCGCTACCAGAATTTTCAGATCGCAAAGTTGTGGATTCCGGAGTACGGCTCGGCGGACGACGCCAAGCAGTTCGATACGATCTACGCCTACTCTCCATATCACCACGTAAAAAAGGGGCAGGAGTATCCCGCCATTATGTTTTTGACGGGCGACACCGATACCCGCGTCGATCCCATGCATGCAAAAAAAATGGCGGCACTCATGCAAGCCGAAGCCAAAAATGGAGACAGCAAGGAAAGGCCAATCTTGTTGCGAATCGAGTCAAAAGCCGGGCACGGACAAGGAAAACCTGTCACCAAGCAAATCGAGGAGTCAACGGATGTGTATGCCTTCTTGTTCTGGCAACTCGGGGTTAAACCGTGAGATTCTCCGTTTAGATTAAAGGCGGTTCGCACGAACGCTGTGTTTAAATGGATTCGTGGCAGCTGACCTGAAAATCCGCGTTCTCGTCGCGGAGGGCGCGAGCGATGACCTTGGCGCCGCGGTCGTGACCGTCGAGGCCAGGCTTCGCGACGAGAACGCGGATTTTCAGGTCAGCTGCCACGAATCCAT
>JANYKL010000145.1 GCA_025361625.1 Acidobacteriaceae bacterium | reverse complement strand
TCCGGTGGCCGCGCAGTCGCTCCCGCCGGAAATGAGCGTCAAGGCGCTTTTCGATCAGTCGTTGTTTGTGCGGGCATCAATTCAAGGAGTCCTGCGCGAGGGATTGATCGCGGCGTGTTTGACTGCCGCCATGATCCTGCTATTTCTTGGAGACTGGCGGCCAACCGTCATCATTAGCGTTTCCATTCCACTGTCTATATTTGTTTCGATCCTTGCGCTAGCGGCTCTTGGGCAGACGATAAACATCATGACCCTGGGAGGGCTCGCGCTCGCTGTGGGAATTCTTGTCGATGACGCTACCGTCGAGATCGAGAACATTGAGCGCAATCTTGCCATGGGCAAGGAAATGAAACAGGCGATTTTAGATGGCGCCCAGCAAATCGCGGTGCCGGCGCTCGTTTCCACGCTGTGCATCTGTATTGTGTTCGTTCCGATGTTCTTCATGGCGGGCGTTGCAAGGTTTCTCTTTGTTCCTCTGGCAGAAGCTGTGTCGTTCGCCATGCTCGCTTCCTATCTCTTGTCACGTACCCTGATTCCGACCATGGTGATGTTCATCATGCGCGGGCATGAGCATCGTGAAGAAAATCCAAAAAACATTTTTGCGAAATTTCAGCGGGGCTTTGAACGCTCATTCGAGAGATTTCGCGGCAACTATCAGCGTTTGCTTGAGACCACGCTTGAGCATCGTGGGTTTTTCTCGATCGCTTTCGTGACATTCTGCGTGTTGTCTCTCGGGCTGGTCTTCTTTCTTGGGCAGGATTTCTTTCCGCAAGTAGATGCGGGCTTGATCCGTTTGCATTTTCGAGCACGGTCCGGGCTGCGGGTTGAAGAGACAGCTAGATTATGTGATGAAGTGGAAAAGGTTTTACGCAGCGAGATTCCGAAGGCCGAGCTTGAGACGATGATCGACAACATCGGCGTTCCCTATTCTGGACTCAACCTCTCATACAGCAGTTCCGGAGTCATCGGGACGAGCGATGCCGAGATTTTGATTTCGCTGAATGCCGAACATCATCATCCTACCGCCGGATATATTCGTCACCTGCGTCAGGAGCTTCCGACGCTTTTCCCGGGCGTTGAGTTTTTCTTTCAGCCGGCTGACATCGTCTCGCAAATCCTGAATTTCGGATTGCCGGCACCGATCGACGTTCAGATTATCGGCGCGGATATGCGTTCCAACTACGAGTTGGCGCAGCGCATTGCCAATAAGATCCGCAGTATTCCAGGTGCGGCCGATGTGCATGTGCAACAAATGCTGACCCAGCCCACATTGTTTCTCGAAATGGATCGAACGCGAATCAACCAGGTTGGCTTAAACGCGCGCGACGTTGCGCAGAGCGTCCTGATAAGTTTGAGCGGCAGTTTTCAGACTGCGCCGAATTACTGGCTCAATCCGAAAAATGGCGTGACTTACCCAATTGCCATCCAAACGCCTCAATACCGCGAGACGTCTTTGCAAGATTTGATGAATACCCCGGTCTCAAGCCCCGGTGGCCGATCTTCGCAGGTTCTTGGCAACCTCGCACAGGTGAGCCCTACCGAGCGGCCGGCAGTTGTAAATCACTACAACATCCAGCCGGTGATTGACGTTTACGCAAGCACGCAGGGACGAGATTTAGGCGGGGTTGCGGCGGATATTATGAAGGCGTTGAAGCCGTTTCAGGATCAACGTCCACGCGGCACGCAAATCGTTGTCCGCGGCCAAATTGTGACCATGCGGTCTTCGTTCTTCGGCCTGGGGGTTGGCCTGCTGGGAGCGATTGTGCTTGTTTATCTGTTGATCGTGGTTAACTTTCAGTCGTGGCTCGACCCGTTCATCATCATTACCGCTTTGCCGGGAGCGTTGGCCGGTATTTGCTGGATGCTCCTTATTAGTCGCACCACGCTTAGCGTCCCATCGCTTACTGGTGCGGTCATGTGCATGGGCGTGGCGACGGCAAACTCCATTTTGATGGTGTCATTCGCTCGCGATCGAATGGATACGGGAGTTCCCGCCCTGGAAGCGGCACTGGAAGCGGGATACACGCGTATGCGTCCCGTCATCATGACTGCTCTTGCCATGATTATCGGCATGGTTCCGATGGCGTTAGGAGTCGGCGAGGGCGGAGAGCAGAATGCCCCTTTAGGCCGGGCCGTCGTGGGAGGCCTGCTTTTCGCCACGGTAGCGACGCTGTTTTTTGTGCCCAGCGTTTTCACCATCATTCACGGGCGACGGCAGGCGCGACTGCAGGCGCAACAGAAATAGAATCTTGGGTTGCTGAACGAGATCGAAATAAAATGCAGCCACAGTTTTGACGGTTAAGAGTATGAGTTGGAGATGGATGATATGCCGGTGAATGCAGAGGTGAATCGGGAGAACGACGCGCAGCGGAACCAACCACATCAACCAGAGCGTTCGAAATCTGGAGATAAGCCGAACACGTCTCCGTACACTGGCCCTTCTAACAGTCAGCCCGCTTCAACCAGGTTCACCAAGATGCTAATCGGTGCGGCACTTCTGGTACTCATTCTGGCTGGAGTTTTTACTTTGGTGCAGCGCAAGAGCGAGTCGAATGCCTTAGCCAAAGAGACGACCGCGGATGCAGTGCCGACCGTGGCGGTGGTGAAGCCGAAATCTGAGGCTTCCACTGACGAGTTAACGCTACCCGGAAACCTTCAGGCCTTTGAAGAGTCACCGATTTTCGCGCGAACAAATGGCTACTTACTGCGGTGGAACAAAGACATTGGAAGCAAGGTCCAGAAAGGCGAATTGCTGGCGGTAATCGACGCTCCGGAAGTCGATCAAGAACTTTCGCAGACTCAAGCCGCTCGCGATCAAGTCAAATCAGCGCTGGGACTAGCCAAAATTTCTGCCGATCGCTGGGCGAATTTGCGTAAATCGGATTCGGTATCCCAGCAAGAGGCTGACCAGCAAGCGAGTAACTACCAGCAGGCACAAGCGAATCTCGCCGCGGCGGACGCGAACGTTCGCCGTCTGGAACAACTCGAATCGTTCAAAAATGTTTATGCGCCTTTTTCTGGAGTGATCACGCGGCGCAATGTTGATCCGGGCGCGCTCATCAATTCGGGCGCCGGCGTTGCCGGAAAAGAGCTATTCGATCTTGCCCGCGTCGATCCTCTGCGAGTATTTGTCAGCGTCCCGCAGGCATATGCGCCCGCGATGAAGGTAGGGAACAAGGCGGATATTACCTTGCAGGAATTTCCGCGGCAGAAGTTCACCGGAACTATTGCCCGCACTGCCGATGCCATCGACCCGGCAACGCGCACATTGAATACGGAAGTCGATGTCCCCAACAAAGACGGCAAGCTTCTTCCTGGGTCATTCGGACAGGTGCACTTCGCGACCGGCACCCAGGTTCCGCGCATAACGATTCCCGTGAACGCTATGCTTTTTAGGTCTGAAGGTGCGCAGGTTGCCGTTGTAGATAAAGACAGCAGGATTCAATTACGGTCGATCACCATCGGGCAAGATTTCGGAGCAACGCTGGAAATTCTAGGTGGTCTCGATGTTCACGATCAGATTGTCATCAATCCGTCGGACTCGCTTGAGTCGGGCCAGAAAGTGAACATAGCCAAGCCCGCGCAAGGAGCTTCGCATTCGTGAGGTCTCTCGGCAGTTCAAAAAAGTTTAATTTGTCTGGCTTGCTGCTTGTAGGAATTCTGTCCGCTACCCTGGGCTGCACTGTGGGCCCCGCTTACAAACGCCCATCCGCAGAAGTTCCAAATACCTGGAAGGGTGAAGGTCCGTGGCAAACAGCCACCCCTAAGGATTCAATCCCCAAAGGCACATGGTGGGAAGTTTTCCACGACCCGATACTCGACCAGCTTGAGCAACAGTTGATCGATGCCAACCAGTCGTTGACGGCTGCGCGTGACCGCTTGTCTGAAGCGCGATCACAAGCTCGCATAGCTTCGGCTGCGTTGTTTCCAAGCGTAAGCACAGACCCGAGCGCGCAACGGCAGCGTCTGTCAGGCGATCGACCGCTGTCAGGCAGTTCGGTTGCTGCATCGCCGGTGACGCAGAATGTTTACTCCATTCCGTTTTCGGTGAACTACGAGCTCGATGTATTCGGACGCGTGCGCAAGACTCTACAAGCCGCCAACGTTTCGCTTCAGGCAACCGCTGCTGAATTGGAAAACTCACGGCTCGTACTGACGGCAGAGTTGGCAGCTGATTACTACAGCTTGCGCGAACTCGACCGCGAGGCCCGCGTCGTAAGGCAGTCGGTAGAGATCCAGCAAAAAGGCATGGACCTGGTGAACCGGCGTCACGAAGGCGGAGTGGCCAACGGGCTGGAGGTTGCACAGCAAGCGGCGGTGCTTGACGCGACCGCGACGCAATTGCAACTGGTGCTGCGACAGCGCGCACAATACGAGCATGCCATCGCCGTGCTTCTCGGAAAGCCGGCTTCGACCTTCAACTTTCCGGAAGCTCCCCTCGAAGTTAAACTGCCGGCAATTCCCATGGGGGTGCCATCGGAGATTCTTGAGCGGCGGCCCGACGTGGCCGCGAGCGAACGACAGATGGCGTACGAGAATGCGCAGGTCGGAATCGCTATGACCGCGTTTTATCCCCATATCACTTTGGGCGGAAGCGGCGGACTCCAAAGTCGGGATATCGCGAGCCTCGCAAGCGCACCCAGTCTTTTTTGGTCGCTCGGTAGCGACCTGCTTCAGCCAGTTATCAACGGGGGCCGCAATCGCGCTAACCTGGCTCTTACTCGAGCCGCGTACGACGAATCAGTCGCGAACTATCGTGAATCGGTTCTTGTCGCATTTCAACAGGTCGAAGACGGCCTATCGGGACTCGCATTGCTTGATCAAGCCACTAAGACCCAGCAGGCAGCAGTTGAAGACTCACGGCGAGCTCTAAATATCGCGAATGAGCGCTACACAGGGGGCGTCACAACTTATCTCGATGTCATTAGCGCGCAGACGACCCTGCTCACGAATGAGCGCCTCGCGACGCAGTTATTAGGCCAGCAGATGACGACCGCCGTCTATCTGGTGAAGGCTTTGGGGGGCTCGTGGGATTTTTCCGAACTTCAACGTGAGCAAGTACGGCCATCGGCGATTCAGGCTGTGCAGCAGTAGAGTTGCCGCGCCTTGGCTGATTCTTCCCAAAATACCCCTGCCGTTTACGCCGACTTGCGTTCGCGGCTCGGGGTGCGCGATCGCACTTCGCGCTCAGCGTCTAACCAATCCTGATGCTGATCCCCGGTTCGACCGTTACCGTTCGCTCGTCGCTCCAGATAAAGTTCATAGGCGCGCTGACGGATTTCTACTTCTACATCGGAGCGATCCTTCTGGGGAAAAGAGCCCTGGACCGACGAACTGAAGGGGCTTGAAGGTGGTGTAATCGAATGGTGATTCGTCGAATGCTCATTAATGGCAACCGGAATGGAAGACGTCGGAATGGAAGACTTGGAGCTCCGCGATTCCAGGACTTCTTTTGGAGTCTCTTTCGCGGATACCATGTCGCCCATTTCAGCTCCGCCCTGCGACGGCACAGGAGGAACCGAGGATGAAATCTTCTTAGAGCGGGAAGGACCGGTGCCTGTTGTTTTTCGAGCCATACTTACTCCTTGAGAAATGCCCAAATCTGTTGTTGGCTGGTACTAAAATTGTTGGGTGCTAACAAAATAGTAACGCCATTTGCTGTGGAAGAGTTGACCAAAATTTCGCTACCTAGCAGAAAAAAAAGTTCGTGATTAGTCTCTCTCAGCGCTCCAGAAGTGAGCCGTTTTTGTGGGCAGAGGTACTCTCGTAACTTGCTAGAAGTGCAGCTCAATCGCAGGATAGTGAACAATCGCTTTCATACGTGAACGGGAGCGAAAGAATCATGCCGAACATTAAACAAGGATTTGCCGTGAAGGCAGCGAAACCTGCGATCAGCGATTTGGAGAGCATGCTCCCGGAGTCCCCGAGTTCTGACCGGGTGTGTTTGAAACTGGCTCAGATTCTAAACGTCCGCCGCAGCGAAGTGGCTTTGCTGAAGATTGAGAAAGGAAGCTTACGATTTATCTATCCGCCGGAGCTACGCTCTGCCGGTGTTCTTCCGCTTAGCGGATCAGCCGTCGCCGCGCGCACGGCCGCAACTCGCTCTCCGATTGTATCTAACGCGTTCATGCGGGTGAAGCACGTCAGCTTGTTTGAAGCTGTGAAACTCGGCGCTGAAGTCGAAGATCGCAGCCTGGAGCAGATGCCGATTCAGAAGATTATGTCAGTTCCAGTCTCCCATTCCGACGGGACTGTGATCGGTGTGGTCCAGGTCTCGCGCAAGGGCCTTGATGCTTCAGTGGCTGGAGCGGATTTTTCTAGCGATGACGTCAAGCGACTGGAAGAAATGGCTGAGATCCTGACTCGCATGCCGTTCATGAGAGAGGGCGCCGAATTCTGAACCTCGGCTCTTCGTTCGCTACACCACCTGGGTTCGCTACACCACCTGCCCTGCACAATAGCCTGACGCCCAAGCCCACTGAAAGTTGAAGCCGCCGAGTTGGCCGGTTACGTCCACCACTTCTCCGATAAAAAACAGTCCAGAACGCTTCTGCGATTCCATTGTCTTGGCTGATAGCTCATCTGTATTAACCCCGCCCGCGGTGACTTCGGCTTTGCCGTAACCTTCCGTTCCTTCTGGTCTGATCTGCCAGTTATGCAGCCGTTGCTCGGCCGCGGCCAAGTCACGGTCTGAGTTTCCCGCAGCAGGATGAGTCTCAAGCCAGCGGTCGGCCAGTCTCTTCGGCAATATTTCTTTTAGAAGACTCTTCCAGCTTCCATGGTCTCGAGGTCCGCGGCCTCGCAGTTCGGCTAAGAGATTTCGGCCGGGCGCGAGATCGAGCGAGATTGGGTCCTTCCCATTCCAATAAGAAGACATTTGCAAAACGGCGGGGCCACTGAGCCCGCGGTGGGTTACGAGCATCTGTTCGCGGAATTGATGCTGCTTTCTGGAGTCAGGGCCCGCTGGGGCGACGCTCGCGGAGGGTACGATTGCCGAAGCGATCACCTCCGTCGACACTCCCGCAAGGTCGCACCAGCGTTTGCGATCGCGCTCGGTGAAGGTCAGGGGGACGAGAGCTGGGCGCGGTTCCACGATACTCAAACCAAACTGGCGCGCGAGATCATAGCCAAACGAGGTTGCGCCTATCTTCGCGATTGACAGTCCGCCCGTGGCGACGACTAGCCTGGAGGCAAAAAATACAGAGCTATCGGTGGTTACCCCGAAAGCTTGGGGACGTTCATCGTCCATGTTGACCGACTTGATTTTTGCGTTGAGATGAATTTCGACGCCCGAAGCGCGGCACTCAGCCTCTAACATCGATGTAATGTCGCTCGCGGCACGGTCACAAAACAATTGGCCTAGTTTTTTTTCGTGATAAGCGATGGCGTGCTTTTCGACCAAACGTATGAAATCGGACGGTTGGTAACGGGCCAACGCAGACTTAGAGAAATGAGGATTCGCCGACAGGAAATTGTCGGGTGATGTATGCAAATTGGTGAAATTACAACGACTTCCGCCGGAGATGAGTATCTTTTTGCCTATACGTTCCGCGCGTTCGAGGACGAGCACGCGACGACCGCGTTTGCCCGCTTCGATGGCGCACATCAGGCCGGCAGCGCCCGCGCCAAGGACGATCACATCGCACGTGTGTTTTAACGCTTCGGGGTTATGCGGCGCATCCACTGGTGATGAGCTTAACAGCGGCGCGCGAGCTTCACGCAAAATTTACTTCTGCTTACGGTTGATTCGCTGTAACATGGCGCGGAATAAAATCTGCTTGCCCAAGCGATGTTTCACAATGTGCTGTTTCGTGCTGCTGAGCGAAATTGAAAGCGTAAACATTTGGGATGAAACCAGCCGTACACTGTTGCCGCTGACTGATTGATTGCTAATTTTTTGAGCCTGTCCTGCAGGGGACGGGTTAAGACGAATGTTTCTGGGGCCGAGTTCTGTACAAATGCGCCCTAGGTCACGCGGGCGTATGTAAACGATCTGCCAAAGGCCGTATCGCTTCAGGAGGAATTCTGTATGAAATCTAAGATGCCTAACTCTAATTCGCTCTGTCTGTTTCTCTGTCAGTTTCTGATTTTTGTCTTTGCATTGGTTACACTCGCCCCGACGACCGATGCCCAAACTCACCAAATGGCAAAAGCAAAGCCCACGACCCTGGTGCAGGGATTGGGCGATCTACATCATCCAGTCTCGACAAAAAATAAACAGGCGCAGGAGTTTTTCGATCAGGGGCTACGTCTCATCTACGCGTTCAACCACGACGAAGCTCAGCGCTCGTTTCAGAGAGCAGCAGAGCTTGATCCGAAGCTGGCAATGGCTTATTGGGGAGAAGCAGAAGCGATTGGCCCCAACTATAACGATCCCGCGAGCGAAGAGCGCTTCAAGCGAGCGCATGATGCCGTTCAGAAGGCTGTCGATCTGAGCGAGGGCGCAAACGAGGCTGAGCGTGGCTACATTCAGGCGATGGCGAAGCGTTTCCCTGCCGATCCAAAATCAGATTTACACAAAGCCGCGGAGGAATATCACGATGCAATGCGCGAAGTAATGAAGGGTAATCCGGATCATCTCGATGCCGCCACGCTGTTTGCGGAATCAGGGATGAATCTGCACCCATGGGGTTTGTGGCGGCGCGATGGCACGCCCGAGGCGGGAACGGAGGAGATCGTTGCGACGCTTGAATCCGTTATCAAGCGAGATCCGAATCATCTCGGCGCGTTGCACTACTACATCCATACCGTCGAAGCGTCAAATTCGCCCGAGCGCGCGCTCGCGGGGGCAAATCGCCTGGCGAAGATCGCGCCTGCCGCAGGACACATCGTCCACATGCCGGCGCATGTGTACATCAGGACTGGCGATTACGCTGCGGCGGCGAAGACCAATCAGGAAGCCGCCGCTGTTGACCGCGCTTACATCGAAAAATCCGGCGCTCAGGGCATTTATCCCATGATGTATTACAGCCACAACTTGCACTTCATTGCCATGTGCTCGGCCATGGTTGGCGACTACGAAGAAGCGCGGAAGGCGGCTGACATGTTGGCGGCCCACGTCGGACCCGCCGTCAAAGAAATGCCTCCGCTCGAGGGTTTCATGACAATTCCCATGGCTGTCAACGTCCGCTTTCACAAGTGGGACGCGATCCTCGCGATGAAGGAACCCGACGCGGCGATGAAGGCGGCGGTGGGCTTTTGGCACTTCGCCCGGGGCATGGCGCTTGCGGGAAAAGGAAACATTGCAGGGGCCGAAGCCGAGTACAAAATTGTTTCGGAAGCGGAAAGAGCCACTTCTCCCGATCAAATATTCCAGATGCCTATCAACAACAAGACGAAAGACATTTTGAAGATTGCTGAAAATGTTCTCGGCGGGCAAATAGCATTGGCGAAAAAGGATACGGCCTCTGCCGTAGCGATGTTGCGCGAAGGGGTAGCGGTGCAGGACGGACTAAAGTATGACGAGCCGCAAGATTGGTTTTTCCCAGTACGTGAATCGCTCGGGGGAGCCTTGCTTATGGCGGGAGATGCAAAATCGGCAGAACAGGTTTTTCGGGACGACTTAGGCAGAAACCTGCGCAACCCGAGATCGCTATTTGGTCTGCATCAGGCCTTGGAAGCCCAAGGCAAAGACTCCGACGCGTGGTTTGTCGAACAGGAATTTCTCAAAGCGTGGAAAACAGGAGCGGCCGAGTTGAAAGGCGAAGATTTGGTGTAGCTCGATTTAGTAACTCTCCGCATAATTCTCGCGCCTTCCCGATAGTTCACGATTCACATGATTTTCAACGAATCGTAACCCGTTATTAACAAATCATCGACTACGCTACGGGTTCATTGCTCACTCGCAATGGACCGTAGCCGTAGTTGTGCGCGGCTGGCTTTGCCTACAACCGGCACTGTATTTTTCAGGAGACAAAAACAATGAAGCATTTCATGGCTGTGATGCTGTCGATGACGCTTGCAAGTGGCGTTCTCTCAGCGCAAGCCCCGCAAGTTAAGACCACCACGGCGGCTACGCCTAAAAGCCCGCGCAAGAAGGCGGTAGCCAGAGAAGCTGGCCCTACAGTTTCAGAGCAGCTTAGCGAACTTAAGAAGGCAATGGATGCGCAGCAACAACAAATTCGGCAACTCAGCGATCAGGTGCAAACTCGTGACCAGCACATTCAACAACTAGAGCAACGCATCGATCAAAGCCAGAGCGCCGCGACCCAGGCGCAATCCAAAGCGGATTCGGTGGCTACGCAAACCGCGGAACAACAACAAACTGTTGTCGCCATCAAGAGCGACGTGACGGACTTGAAGACGACTGCAACCAACAACGCGCTGAACATTCAGGAACAGCAAAAAAGTGTGAAGGAGCTATTCGAAAACCCAACATCTGTTCACTTCAAGGGCATCATGCTTACTCCCGGCGGCTTTCTGGCGGCGGAAGGTGTTTATCGGAATCGCGCTTTGGGGGCAGACGTGAACACTCCACTCAACAGCGTGGCCATGCCGGGAAGCGGCACCAACAAGATTTCAGAATTCTTCGGATCGGGGCGGCAGTCGCGCATTTCAATGCTCGCCGAAGGCAATCTTCACGACGTCAAGCTGAGCGGCTACTACGAAGCTGATTTTCTCTCGGCTGGCGTGACCTCGAACAACAACCAGAGCAACAGTTATAGCCTGCGTCAGCGGCAAGCCTGGGGACAAGCGGCCTTCGCCAACGGCTTCTCGGTTACGGGCGGCCAGATGTGGAGCCTCGTCACCGAAACCAAGAAGGGCGTCGACAACAGATCGGAAGCCTTGCCGATGACGATCGATGCTCAATACGTGGTCGGATTCAGCTGGGCCAGGCAGTTTGGGTTCCGACTGGCGCAGAACTTTGGAAATCACTTCTGGCTCGCGGCTTCGCTGGAAAATCCGCAGACAACTTTAGCAGCCAGCGGCAACGCCGCGAACTTTGCTGTGGGCTCGCCGGGAGCCAGCGGTGGCCTTTACAACGGTGGCGGCACTCCGACTGGAACGGCCCTCGCCAATTACTCATTCAATGCCATGCCTGACGTCATCGTAAAGGCCGCGTTTGAACCGGGCTTCGGACACTACGAAGTCTTCGGCATTTTCAGCCGCTTCCGTGATCGCGTCTACCCTTGCGTGGAACCGGCGCTCAACCCAACCCTGTGTGGCTCGGGTGGCTCATCGTTCGCCGCCTATAACAATTCAAGGAATGCTGGCGGAGTTGGCGGCAATGCCCGCTTCACGATTGCGAAACACGTGGATTTCGCCGTTCACGGTCTCTACGGCAAGGGCATCGGGCGCTACGGCGCGGGAGGCTTGCCGGATTCGACCGTCAACCCGGATGGAACCCTGGCTCCTCTCGGGAGCTATCAGGGCCTCGTCACGCTCGAATACCACGCCCCAAAGTTTGATCTTTATATGAACGGCGGCGAAGAGTACGTGAAGCGACATTATGCGACAGATTTCGCCAACGCAAAACTTGCGGCGGTGGGATACGGCTCTCCATCTTTCTCTGACTCCGGTTGCTATGCGGAAAGCGCACCGGGGAGCGGCAACGGATTTTCTTTCGGCGGGCTCGGCAGTTGTAGCGCAAACACGCAGAGTTTGATCGAAGGTACGTTCGGCTTCTGGATCAAACCGTATAACGGCTCCAAGGGCAGAATCCAGTTCGGCCCACAGTACTCTTACGTGGTCCGCAACGCCTGGGCGGGAACGGGGCCAGCGGCTGGAACGTTCGTAAGCCCTCACGGGGTCGAAAACATGTTGCTGACTTCGTTTCGTTATTACTTGCCTTAGAGGTCCTTTGAGTCAGATGATTTGCGGCTCAAATTTTTCCTTACGGAAGCGGGGGGAATTGTGAGTAACCTCGTAACTCGTTCCGACTGAAAAAAAACAGCCGGCTCACGCAGTTTGCGTGGCCGGCTGTTGGGTAGAGTGTCGCTGTGACCTGCTGTACCAACCGCTATTACCGCTCTATACTGGCCAAGAATCCAGCATAAATTTACTGCCCATGCCCGTTGCCATGGGAACTGTTGTTGTTGCCATGCGGCGCTGAGCTTCCTCCGTGGGGAGAACTGCCGCCGCTCGGAGCCGAATGGGCGCCACCGTAACTCGGAGCCGAATGCGAAGGAGCCCCGCCACCGCCGTAGCTCGGAGCCGAACGTCCACCGCCGTATCCACCACCGCTGTTGGAGCGTGGAGCGACGATCGGCTGCCTCATATTAAGCGTAGGTCGCGAACTACCGTACTCGCGGCTATCTGATCCATAACTTCGGTTTGAGCTCCGGCTTGGAGGAGCGCTATAAGTGCGGCCTTCCGAACCATAGCTATGGCTGGAGCTGCGGCTCGGCGGTGCGCTATAGCTGCGCCCTTCTGATCCGTAGCTGCGGCTTGGAGCTCCATAGCTCCGGCCTTCAGGCGATGCGCTGCGCGGAGAGGACGAGCGATAGGAACCTCGGCTTGAGCTGGCGGACGGTGGCCGATCACTTGAGACCGAACCTGAGCCCGACCTCGACACCGACCCACGTCCTGAAGACGGTGAAGACGTTCGCGGAGGCATCGTCGAGAACTTCTGCCATCCGCCGTTATTCGTTCCGCTCGGCCTATTCGCCGAAGCAGAATTACCGCGCGCCGACGAACCCTGGTTTGGACGGTCAAAACTGCGATTGGTGCCTGTCTGCGGCATGGGTCGATTCATAACCCGGCCGGACTCACGTCCATTTGCCACTGCCCGATTTGCCGCCGTACGATTCGAGTTGGCCGATACAAATCCGCGGCTCGAAAAGAAACGTTGATTCAGCGCACCATTGTGCATTGTGGAGGGCGCCGCGGCGCGTCCAGTTGCCGAATAGCTTTCGCGACTCGGATTCACCGGCACCCGGCCGGCTGTAAAGCGCGCGTTCCGCAGTTCGTTGTGAGACATCGCATGGGCCCTCATGTGTCCGGTTCCGAATTCGCGTCCCGATACCGAGGTCGCCCCGCGGAAGTTCGCATTGTGTAAGGCAAGATTCACGTTTGAATAACGGTTGCCGCCATGAAGCGCAGCAAATCCGCCTCGGTTGAATCGATCGAAGCCGTAGACACCGAAGCGTCCACCAAACCGTCCATACCAAGGGTAGAAATGGTCACACGGTCCAAGAGGCAACCATCCGATCGAACCCCAGCCGCCGCCGAAACCAAAGCCCACGCCGAATCCGCCACCGAAGAATGAAACATAAGCCGGCGCCCAGATTGGACGATAGAAAGCGTTTCCGTAAATCGGTCCAGGCCACCATCCCCAGCCGCCATCAATCATCATCCAGCGGCCATAGTGATAAGGAGCCCATCCCCAGGAATCAGCCGAAACCCAGGTCCATCCCCAGTAAGGCTCATATACCCAGCGGCCATCGCGGTATGGAGCCCAATCCGAGCTCACATCGTTGGGACGCCAAACTTCTCCATAATCAGCAACGTCGGACCAGGTTCCGTGCGCGTCGAGGTCTTCAGTGCCAACGTAGTAGGGATCGGTGTGCTTGCGCGAAGCAGCATTCAGAATCAAGCTGTCGCGGTCGGAGTTCCATTGATCAAAATCATCGCGATCGGGAGCCGCACCGATCTTGTACTGCGCTTGATCGCCTACCCCCTGAATCGTAATGAATTGGCCTTCGCTTACGCGCGTGCCGCCCTGCTGGGTCGTGATCTCAACTTCACCTTTGCGAACCAAAACTTCGGTGTGATCGTCGCCCGTGACAAGAATACGGAAGCTGGAATCACGCTTCTCGGTTCGGATGGCGACATTAGGCGCGTCGATTTCCGCCGTGGCGTCGCTATTTCCAAAAACGGAGTAGTTGGCCATTCCATTGGCGAGTTGAATCTGGATTTGCGAGCGCGTGAGCTGCGTGATGTTCGCTTGTGAATGCTCCGAAAGACGCAGCGTGTTGGCGAAGTCGAGCTGCAGTTCGGCTCGTGATTTGTCGCCGGTCGAAATGCTGTCTCCGTTCACAACTGGAGCGTTCACAGCGGCTGCGGTCCAACTCTGGCCGCTCGCTTGCGTCGAAACATCGCCCTTTATCACGCTGACGCGCGCGACAACATTATTTTCTTCGGGAGCGGGCGTGTTATAGCTTGGCTCGTTATAGCCGCTATTGTTGCTATTAAGGCCGGGGTCAGCCGGACCACGATTCGTCGAAGGCTGGTCGTAGGAGCCTTGATCGTACGCATTTTGGTCGTTAGAGCGGTTCGATTGCTGATCATAGCTCTGGTCATAATTTTGATCATAGCTTTGATCGCTTTGATTGGAATTTTGATCATAGGTTCGGTCGTAATTCCGATCGGAGGTTTGGCCATAATCCTGATCAGCGCTGCTCTGATGGGTGTTGCTCGGATAAGTGTTGTTGTGATCGGCAGGCTGGTCATACGAACGGTCTGCGGATTGTTGGTCGTGGTTTTGATTGGCGTCTTGATTGGCCGAATTTTGATAACCCTGATCGTCCTGCACCGCCACGTTCGGCGACGGCTTTGAATACTGGTCTTGGGACTGATCGTCCGGATACTGATTTTGGGCTACCATCGCGCTTGGGAGCGCCATCGCCAGCCCTAATATTGTCGGTAGGAATTGTAATCTCATAAGTGCCTCCACTTCGGGGGACAGAAAAGCTCTGTAGGTGTCAATGCATTGGGCATGCCAAACTCGCAAAGAAAATCGAGACGGGCATCTCGCACATTGTGAGTGACTTACGAAGGTTCTACGGGATAGACTTGAGGCCGCTTTTCTCGAGCGCGGTGGCCACGGTCGGCCAGAGTGGTGGTTTTGAGCCACAGGTACACTTCAAGACAGGAAGACTGAGAAGTATCACTCAGCTTCGTTGTCGTCGATCCCTATTTTTGAAAGCCGGTATCGAAGCGCATTTCGCGACAGCCCAAGCAGGCGGGCGGCCTGTGACTTATTGCCTCCTGCGCGCTTCAGCGATTCTCTTATCATCTCGTCTTCCCACTGGTCGAGCGTCATCCCGTCGGGAAGAAAGCGATCAGATCCTGCGGACGATAATCCGCGATTTCGCGGAGTGTCGAGTTGAATATCGCTCGGTTGCAACTCGCCGCTTTGAGCGAGAGCGCATGCGCGTTCGATCACGTTTTGCAACTCACGAACATTGCCTGGCCAATAATGGGCGGTAAGAAGCTGCATCGCCGCCGTGGAAATCCCAGTGATTTTTTCTGCCCTGCCCGATTCTTTAGCAAACCGGGTCACGAACAAAGTCACGAGTCCGGGGATATCTTCTTTGCGCGCGCGCAAGGGCGGGATATCGATCGGAACGACATTCAACCTGTAGTACAAGTCTTCTCGAAATGTTCCGTCTTCCAGTGCCGCCCGCAAATCCCGATTGGTGGCCGCAAGCAGGCGCACATCAACTTTAATTGTTCGGGTGCCGCCAAGTCGCTCGAACTCGCGCTCCTGCAAAACGCGGAGAAGCTTAACTTGCGTGACCGGGGGCACATCTCCAATCTCGTCGAGAAAAAGCGTTCCCTTGTCGGCCAATTCGAATTTGCCGGGCTTGCTGGTCGTCGCGCCCGTGAATGCGCCTCTTTCGTACCCAAACAACTCGCTCTCAAGCAAATTTTCGGGGATAGCGGTGCTGTTAATTTTTACGAACGGCCCCGCAGCGCGGCGCGATTTCTCATGGATGGCACGCGCGATGAGGTCCTTTCCAACTCCACTCGCTCCGCCAAGCAACACGGTCGAATTGGTCGGAGCAACGCGTTCCACAGTCGCAAGCACTTCTTGCATCTTAGGGCTGGCCGCGACGATATTAGGATGAGAATATTTCTGCCCCAAAGCTTCGCGCAGCGAGCGATTTTCCTCGCGCAGGCGGGAGTTATCCAACTCTTTATGTACCACCATTCGTATCTCGGCCAGAGAGAAAGGCTTGAGCACGTAGTCGGTTGCCCCGGCTTTCATCGCCTCGACGGCGGTCTCGACCGATCCAAAGGCAGTCATCACTACGATCGGTAGCGATTGATGTTTCTGTTTCGCAGTATGGAGGAATTCAAGGCCGCTCATACCGGGCAGTTTTAAATCGGTGAGAACAAGATGAACGGCTTCGGAATCGAGTAGCTTGAGTCCTGTTTCCGCGTCGCCGGCGGAGAGCGTCTTGAAGCCGTCTTCGCTGAGATTCAGTTCGAGCAGTCGCCGCATTTTGGCTTCATCTTCGATGATGAGAATTGTCGGCATTAATTCTCCACGCGCATGGAGTCGTCGAGATCTCGTATTGCCTGCGGGTACTCGTCGATCGAACTTGACGGGCTAAAGCTTTCAGCCAGCGGAAAGAATATCGCGAACACCGCACCGCCCCCCGGGGCGCTTTCAACTCGAATCGATCCGTGGTGCCCGTCGATGATCTTCGAAACGATGGAAAGCCCGAGCCCCACCCCGGTCTTCTTCGTAGTCACGAAAGGATTAAAAATTTCCTCACGCAAGTCTTTGGGGACGCCTGGACCGGTGTCGGACAAACACAACTCAACTCCGTCCCGGCCATGCCTTACTGCTAGTTGAATTTCGGCTCGAAAAACACCGGCATTGCCGCTATCGCGCATGGCTTCGTAAGCATTTTGAACCAGGTTTAGAAAGGCTTGCTCGCACAAACTTTCGTCTAGCGGCACGAGCGGCATTTCTTTTGGATATCGACGCTCGACCGTTATGTTGCTCTCAGTAAACCGGGAAGCGACAACATGAATCACGCGATCCAGCAACGCCACCAAATTCGCAGGATGTGGCTGCGCGTGGAGTGGCCGGGCAAAATCTAGAAATTCGGTGACCAGCGCACCCAACCGGTTGACCTCGGTGGAAATGTAGCCGGCCAGTTCGCGCGAAAGTTCATCGGAGGCCTGCAGCTTTTGGGTCAGCATTTCCGCTGACCCTTTGATCACTCCCAGCGGATTCCGTATTTCGTGCGCCAGCCCGGCAGAAAGCTGTCCCAAAGCGGCAAGACGTTCCGAACGCCGCGCCTCTTCCTGAGCGCGTTCCAGCCGTCTGTTGGTTTCGGCAAGCCGTTCAGCGAGCTCGCGATAAAGCTGGGTCTGATGCTTTAGCTGCTGGGCAAAGCGATTCACGATCATTGCAGCGAGAAAGAAAAACATCACGCGCAGGGCAAGAAACTCGTACGCCTCGGGCGTCAGGTCGTATTCCTGTAAAGCTGGATACAAATAGGAGCAGTACGCGGCGGAAGCTAAAAAAGTCCAGACAATGGTTTGAGCAGTCGTGCAGTACATTGCCGCTGTGACGACTGGCAGATAGTAGATGGGATAGTAGCCGCTGTTGATACCAATTTCGCCGGTGTGATCGATGAGCAGCGTTGCCAGCAATATTTTCAGGAGAATTACGTAATACACTCCCCGACCAGGAAATCTCGAGACGAGCTTGTTCTCGAGCAACTGGACAATTCCGATTGCGAGAAGAATGACCTGCTTGTGCCACTCGAGCTGCGGAGGCAGTACAGCAAGCCCCGCAAGAAACAATAGCCACATCGTCAGCCAGACGGCATCCTGCCGATTGAAGCGCCGGGAATCTGGGTCGATAATGGTACTGGCGGTGGGCACGCAGCTTCCATCCAAACGCAGAAAGCGTTTGGCGTCAATGGGAGCGGCTTGTAATGCCGCTCTCGTTTTGGTTTGGGGCAGATTTTCGCGACACCGGCTGGACGTTCGAGGTTTTCGCGCGAGTCGTTGGTCTCGGCGGGGTCTCCCGGGGGGTTGCCGGGGCTGGAGTAAGCTCAGTAATGGCCCTGGTCAGCAACGCTAAAAAGTTAGCGGCCTGCAAAATATCCTTCTCTGGTTTGCACGGTCAGTTCTTTGCGCTTCACCTGCAGCACTAAATGGTGATAGCCGCTGTCCTCGCTATCTTTGTCGCGAACAAAGCTCATCCGATACTGGTTATTGAGTTCATCCGCAATGGCGTCGTAGATCTCTCCGACAGATTGTTTCTTCGAGACTTCAAAGAAACGGCCGCCAGTTTCTCTGGAGATGCGCTCGAGGATCTTCTTGCCCTCGCCGCTGGTTTTTTGACTCCTGCGTTCATCGCCGTCGCGCTGGCCGCGTCCTTGCCCTGTTCCTTGACGACCGCCGCCGGGGCCTCCCCCGCCTCCGTTCGGAGGCCAGCCGGGACCACCACCGCCGCCCCCAGGCCAGTTCCCTCCCGGGCCATTGCGCCGGTCTGGCCTCTGATTTTGATCTTGTTTACGTTCGTCCTGACGTGGCTCGAAATAATAAACACAGTAAATCGCGGCGTCTGCACGCTGCGCCGATTCAATCGCACTGTTGAGATAGGTCTTGCTGTTTCGGTCAGTTCCATTCGACAAGATGATGAGAATCTTCCGGCCGGGGCGGTTTTTTAAAAGCTCACTCGAGGCGAGAAAGATGGAGTCATACAAGCGGTTGCCGCCGCGCCGATAATCAGGATTGGATTTTGACTCGTCGGCATCTTTCGGATCATTTGATCGCTCTGGGTCTCCTGGTGCCTGAAGCAAATCGAGTCCCGAATGAACCTTATCCTGCGATGAGGTCAAATCTTGTAGCAGCTCAACCTGCCTATCGAAATGGATGAGAAAGACCTTCTCATTTTCTTTTTCTTTCGCGATCAGGTGATCAATAAAATTGCGGGAGGCGTTACGCTCCGCATCCAGCACGTTGCCCTGGCCCGGACTCGTGTCGACGAGGAGGCCAAGCGTCAGGGGCAGATTCGTGTCACGCGAATAGCTAGTGATCGTCTGATCGCGGCCATCTTCCTTTAACGTGAAATCCTCTTTCGCAAGATCGCGAACGATCTTGCCATGCTTATCGCGGACGGTCACGGGCAGCGTGACCTCTCGAGTGTTGGCAACGGCAGATTTCACATCTTCTGCGTAGCCAACAGGAGCGGCTTCGGAAAAAACGATGACTGCGGAAGCTACGAGGCAAACCAGCGGCTTTGACGCGCTAAACAAGCTCATTTTTGAGTGAACCAAAGGAATGGGATCTTTTAAGAACTACTTTAAGACTGGATGCCAGGCTACATATTGCAGTTGCCAGCACTTGTTCTAAAAGCGGGCTTCGCCCGCGGGTAAAACTTCGCCTGTCGCGACTCTCTTCGGGCAAACCAGATCGGCAGACGCGCGGGAGAACCCGGCGCGAAACGACAATCCGCCGCGAAATCCGAGATCATTCAATCGATGGAGTCCGATTCCCCATGGTGTCGATTCGGGGCGCGAGACCACGCGATTTGCTCTACCAAACTCGGCAAGCGTTCTGGTTCACCATCGGAGCGTTCGCGGCGCAATGGTAGGCTTCGCGGAACTCAGGCATATTCGAGATGGTTCCGTTCACCCGATATTTCGAGGGTGAATGGGGATCGACGGTTACGAGCATGCGAGACACTGCATCCGTGCGGTGCTGGCACCAAACATTTGCCCATCCCAGAAAAAAGCGTTGCTTCGCGGTAAGACCATCGACATCTGGCGGCTCTTTTCCGTTCAGCGTGCTGAGCAGCGCCATGTATGCGATGCGCAAACCGCCGTTATCCGCGGCGTTCTCGCCGAGGGTGAGTTTGCCGTTCAATTTCAGATCGTCGACCGCGACGAAATCTCCATATTGATTGGCCACGCAGCTGGTGCGTTTCTCAAATTCTTTCTTGTCCTCCGCCGTCCACCAGTCGCGGAGATTGCCCTGCGCGTCGAACTGACTGCCCTGGTCGTCGAACCCGTGCGTCAGTTCGTGCCCAATGACGGCGCCGATGCCGCCAAAGTTCATGGCATCATCCGCGCGATTGTCGTAAAAGGGCGGCTGCAAGATACCGGCGGGAAAGGTGATGTTATTTTCCAACGGATTGTAACTCGCGTTGATCGTCATTGGAGGGTAAGGCCAATCGCGCTTGTCCAGTGGCTTGCCAACCTTGTCTATACGCCGCTGAAAATCATTTTCATTGGCGCGCTGCGAATTCCCCAGGGCGTCACCACGGACAATCTTCAGACCGGAATAATTTCGCCACTTGTCGGTGTACCCAATGCGGTTGGTGATGGCATGCAGTTTCACTATTGCCTGGGCCTTCGTATCCGCGCCCATCCAAGGCAAAGTGTTGATATCTTCGGCCAGCGCTTTTTCGAGGGCGTTCACCATGTCGAGCGTACGTTCTTTGCCCTCTTCGCCGAAAGTTTGCTTGACGTAAACCTGGCCGACCAGGTCGCCAAGGTCATCGTCGGCGAAGGCTACGCAGCGCTTCCATCGTGGCCGCAGTTCCTTCGTTCCTTGCATGGTGCGACTGAAGAAATCAAAGGTCTCTTCAACGAAGGCATTGGGTAGCATCTGCGCGTTAGCGTGCACCGTGTGCCAGCGCAGATAGGCCTTCCAATCATCGAGCGAATGCGAGCTGACGACCTGCTGCATGTTCTTGAAGAAATCGGGCTCGACCACGTTGAGCGAATCGAAGCGAGGAGCTCCCACGCCTTCGAAATAGGCATTCCAATTGAAGGCCGGACTCATGGCGGCTAGATCCGCATTGCTGAGCTTGTGATAAATCTTCTGAGGATCGCGTCGCGTCGTCTGGTCGAGCGCACCCTTGGCGAGGCCCGTCTCGATGTCCATGACGGTTTTTGCTTCGGCCGAGGCCTTCTGCTGGTTGTCGCCTAAAAGCACGAACATTTTCGTTATATGCGCGACATATTTTTTGCGGAGTTCGACCGACTTCGCATCGTCTTTGAAGTAATAATCGCGGTCCGGCATGCCGAGGCCGCCCTGGTCGGCTTGGGCGATAATCTGGCTCGCGTTCTTAAAATCGGCTCCGGAATCGAAGTTGAAGAGCACATCGTTGCCTTCGCGGTGCAGGCGGACAATTTCTTTCGGAAGATCGTCTTTCGACTTGATTGCGGCTATGCTCTTGAAATCAGGATCAAGCGGCTTAGCGCCCGCCTTCTCAACTGCAGCCTCGTCCATGCAGCTTGCGTAATAGTCGCCAATTTTCTGTTCGTCGGAACTGCGCTGAGCGCTCTGCTCCGCAGCTTTCTGCAGAATGTCGCGCACCACATATTCGCCGCGTTGCTGCAGTTCGTTGAAGCGCCCCCATGAAGAGCGGTCGGACGGAATCGGGTTTTTCGCGATCCACTTGCTGCAAGCGTATGCGAAGAAGTCTTTGCAAGGATCGATATCTTTATCAAGCATGTCGGGAGAAAAGCGCACGTCGGCCATCGATTCTGCTGTATCGGGCTGCTTCGAGGACTTGCTGGACGAAGAACTATCTTTCGCTTGGCCATCTTTCGCTTGACCTTGGCCGGGTCCAGCGTTCTGCGCGAACACCATTGGTATATGAAAAAGCGCTAGCATCAGGCCAGCGGCAAACATTTTCACGAGATTTCGCATTGCGTCCTCGATTTTTAATTTTGTGGATTAACGGCAGGCGGCAAAGATAACAGGCTCCGAATACACCGCCACATTCTAATCGACGTTTGGAATTGAGAATAGTCAACCTGTATTCTTGCTCTGAATCACCGGTGATAACGAAAGCACTCGACGGCATGATCGTTCACCATGCCAGTCGCTTGCATGAACGCATAGCAGATAGTAGAGCCAACGAAGTTGAAGCCTCGCCGCTTCAGATCTTTGCTCATGGCCTCCGACTCTTCCGTGCTAGCCGGGAGCCGGTCCCGGGATTTCCACTTATTCATACGCGGTTTGCCACCAACGTATTGCCAGATATAACGGTCGAAAGATCCGAACTCTTTTTGGACGGCTATGAATGCGTTCGCGTTATTGACAGCTGATTCGATTTTCAGCCGGTTCCGTATAATGCCTTCGTCGGCGAGTAATTGCTGCTTCTTCTTCGCGTCGTATTTTGCCACTTTTTTGGGGTCAAAGCCATTGAAAGCTGCGCGGTAGTTCTCCCGCTTGCGCAAAATCGTGTCCCAGCTGAGACCTGCTTGCGCACCTTCAAGAATCAGAAACTCGAAGAGTACGCGGTCGTCATGCTGCGGAACTCCCCACTCTTTATCGTGGTAGGCGATGGAGAGCTCGTTACTCGCCCAAGCACAACGAACGATATTCTTAGCCGCAGCCGCTTTCATTCTGACTTACTTGCGCGATAGGATGTCGTCGATCTTGCTCAATTCCTCGTCCGCGAATTTTAAATTTTTTAGCGCTGCCACGTTATCGTCAACTTGCGATACCTTGCTCGTCCCGACCAGAGCGCTCGTTACCCTCGGATCGCGCAGCACCCATGCGACCGCCATTTCAGCGAGCGTCTGGCCGCGTTCGCCGGCGACTTTGTTCAAGGCGCGAATCTTGGCCAGCTTGTCTTCGCCAATGTCTTTTTTCTTGAGCGCAAAATTTTTGGCCGCACGCGAATCTGCGGGAATTCCATTCAGATAACGATCGGAAAGCATTCCCTGCGCGAGAGGGCTGAAGACGATCGACCCAACACCCTTTTTGCCGAGCACATCCAAAAGTCCTTCCTCCGGTTCGCGAACGAACATAGAATATTTCGGCTGATGAATCAGGCATGGCGTGCCCAGGCTACGCATGATCTTTATGGCTTGCGCCGTCTGCTTCGCGTCGTAGGCCGAAATTCCAGCGTACAGCGCGCGTCCTGACCGCACTGCGGTGTCAAGCGCGCCGAGCGATTCCTCCATCGGAGTGTCGGGATCGGGCCGGTGGTGATAAAAAATGTCGACGTATTCGAGCCCCATGCGCTCCAGGCTCTGGTCAAGGCTCGCCAGCATGTATTTGCGAGAACCATGGTTCCCGTACGGACCGGGCCACATGTCCCATCCGGCCTTGGAGGAGATGATCAGCTCGTCACGGTACGGTAGAAAATCTTTTTTTAGAATTTGGCCAAATGTTTCTTCAGCTGACCCGTAGGGCGGGCCGTAGTTGTTGGCTAGATCGAAGTGGCTGATGCCGAGATCGAACGCCCGTCGCAACATGGCACGCGAATTTTCGAAGTTGTCATCTCCGCCAAAATTGTGCCAGAGGCCCAGGGAAACAGCGGGGAGTTTGATTCCGCTCTTGCCGCAGCGACGGTATTGCATCGAGTCGTAGCGATTGCTGTCAGCGACGTACATTCATAATTCCTCAGCGCCTGAAGCCACTTTCAATTTCCGGGCTTGTCGTACGCCTGAAGGATACCCTGATACAAACCTGTGGTGATCGTATTGTTAATCGTATTTTTCGTAACGAATGGACGTGCGGTCCCACCCTAATGTTTTCAGCAGGTCTCGGTTGGCTTTGACCATCTTGTCCAGGCCGCAGATGTAGGCGTGCATGTCGCTTCGCATTCCCACGATTTCGCCGACATGTTCTTGCACGTATCCGTGCAGACCTTTCCATGTTTCCGGGGCGCGACTTAGGGTCGGAAGGAAATGGAAGTTCGGGTGCTTGGTCTCAAGTTCTTGGAATTCCTTCTTGTAGTAAAGATCTTCTTCTGTTCGCGCTCCAAAAAGCAGCCAAAACTCGTGATCCTGATGACGTTCTTTGTTCGCAAGCAGCCAATGCAGCATGGAGCGAAACGGAGCTACTCCCGTGCCTGTGGCAATAAACAAAGTGTCGCGCAATGGCGGGCGCAAGGTGAAATCCCCGAATGGCCCCTGAAAGCTTATGGTCGCGCCATCTTCGAGCCCGCAGAGGTAGTTTGACATGAACCCCTCTTCGACTCGGTTCAGACAAAACGCGACGTGACCATTGTCAGTCGGTGGAGACGCGATCGAATATGCGCGCGTCATTTCTTCGCCATCAGGCGTGACCGCTTTCACCGAAAGCCATTGTCCAGGAACGTAGCCGAAGTGATTCACTCCCTCGACCTCAAGCTCAAGATGCTTAGTAAAATCGCTGAGTGGAATTGACCGGACCACTCGAGCCTCAAATGTTTTGAAATTTGCCATTACACTTATTAGATGATAATCCGCGGGCGCAGGACGCGCTCGCTGCATTAACAACCCTTGCATCTGGCGCGAAGCAAAGCGCTGTGTAACGGGCGCGGAGCACGGCAAAAGGTCTTTATGGTGTAAAGCTATTCGACGGTGACCGACTTTGCCAGATTGCGCGGCTGATCTACATCGCAGCCGCGTCGCACTGCGATGTGATATGCCAACATTTGAAGCGGAACAATTTCCAGAATAGCCGACAATTCTTCTGGAGCCGATGGAACGAAGATGACATGGTCCGCTTCTTCGGTGATTTCCTTATCACCCGTTGTCGCCAGTGCGATGACAATGCCGGATCGAGCCTTCACTTCTTTCAGGTTTGACATTGTCTTTTCGTAGCGAAGCATCGACTGTGGGCTATTTTCGTCGCGCGTAGCGATAATGACTACCGGCAAATTCTCGTCGATCAGCGCGTTCGGCCCGTGCTTCATCTCGCCGGCGGGATAGCCTTCGGCGTGAATGTAAGAAATTTCCTTGAGTTTTAGCGCGCCTTCCAGAGCGATGGGATAGTGAATGCCGCGTCCGAGAAACAGGAAGTCCTGAGCGCGAATATAAGTTTTCGCGAGCTCGTCGCAAACTTCATCTTGCGTTAGGATTTGTTCCAGCTTCCCGGGAATAAGGGTAAGTTGCTGCACCGCGGCCTTCGCCTGTTCGGGCGTCATCGCACCACGTACTTGCGCAAGATAGAGCGAGAACAGATACAGCGCGGTTAATTGGCCGGTAAAAGCCTTGGTCGATGCCACCCCGATTTCCGGGCCGGCGTGCGTGTAGATCGTGCCGGCAGCCTCGCGAGTGATCATCGATCCGACGACGTTGCAGATTGCTAAAGTCTTCGAACCCTTTGATTTCGCTTCGCGCTGAGCCGCGATTGTGTCGGCGGTTTCGCCGGATTGCGAAATCAGGAGTGTCATCGAATCTGAGCCGATGATGGGATTACGATAGCGCCACTCGCTCGCGTAATCGACCTCGACTGGAACGCGAGCCAGGTTCTCGATCATGAACTTCCCTGCCAGCCCGGCGTGCCAACTTGTTCCGCAAGCCGCAATATTGATTTTCTTCAGCGCCTTGAAGTCCGCTTCGCTCACCTGCATCTCGTCCAAGAAAATGCTGCCCGAATCCTGCGAGACGCGTCCGAGCGTCGTATCGCGGACAGTGCGCGGCTGCTCATAAATTTCCTTGAGCATGAAGTGTTTAAAGCCGCCCTTCTCGGCCATGATCGGATCCCATGTAATGCGTTGCGGTTTCCGCTCGACGGCTGTGCCATTGAAGTCGGTAACTGTTACGCCTTGGGCGGTGAGCACCGCGAGGTCGCCATCAGCAAGAAAGAAGAGATCGCGCGTGTGATCGAGCAGCGCGGGTACGTCGCTCGCCACAAAATATTCGTCTTTGCCGATGCCAATCACCACCGGCGGTCCATTGCGCGCGGCCACGATCTTACCCGCTTCGTCGGTCGAAATCACGACAAGAGCAAACACTCCGGTAAGTTCTTTGACAGCCTTACGCACGGATTCTTCAAGCGTCGGCCGATGCCCGTTCCCCGTGTGAAAATGGTGCTTCTCGATCAGGTGCGCAATGATTTCCGTGTCTGTCTCGGTGGTGAACTTGTGGCCTTCCGATATGAGCTTCTTCTTGAGCGAGAGGTAATTCTCAACAATCCCGTTATGAACGACGACAATCTTTCCAGTGCAGTCGCGATGCGGGTGCGCGTTCTCTTCCGTGGGGCGGCCGTGCGTAGCCCAGCGCGTATGGCCGATGCCGTAAGTCCCATCGAGCGGCTTCAGACGGATGACTTCTTCCAGATTTCGCAGCTTGCCTTCGGCGCGGCGCACTTGCAGGCCGGAGCCATTTCCGGCGACTGCAATTCCGGCAGAGTCATACCCGCGGTACTCCAGCTTGCGCAGACCTTCAATGATGACCGAAACGACCTCTTTTTTACCTACGTAGCCCACGATGCCGCACATGGATTATTGCTCCTTGGTGATGACTTCAGTGATGACTTCCTGATTTCCTCGTTGCGATGATCTCACCGGTGGGGAACCGATTTTTTAACTACCGTGACGCTGCTCATGCCTCGAGAGGCGCGATCAGCCTGTGATTTAGTTGTCTTCGAGGGAGAATCGATACTCTTCAATGACTGGATTGGTTAGGACCTCACGCGCAATCCTCTCAACTTCGATGTTGGCTTCATCTTTAGTGATGCCGCCGTTTAACGTAATTTCAAAATATTTCCCCTGTCGCACGTCATGCAATCCTTTGTAGCCGATCTTGGAGAGAGCTCCATGGATCGTTTTGCCTTGCGGATCAAGCACGCTCTTCTTCAAGGAAACGTAGACGTAGGCTGTCATCTGCCATTTGATTATACGTTAGGTGAACAACTATCCAGCAGCGGTTTTCGTTATGCCCCTTCGCCCCTGAGAGCCTCGCCTAGAATTGGATCCAAACGCCTAAACTATTTAAAAGAAGCTAGTTGCTTGTCTATCTCGGTAATTGAAAGCTCCAACATTTGCCGGTGCCTGGAGTTCGATGAGGCTTGCAGTTGCTGTAGGAGGCGTTCACGGGAGAGGAGAAGCCCGTCACGCTCCCGATTTCGCTTTTGCTGGATGGGGGGAATAGGGGCATTTCGCGGCTTTGTTTTCTCCTCCATCTCTTCCTGCTGTTGCTCGATGGACTTGCTCTCCCAACCACGTGCCATATTGGGAATTCTACCCTTTTTAATTCCGATAACGTTTTGGAAAGATCTTGCATATGACTGTAGGCAAGCGTACAAACGTGCGGTAGCAGACGTTGACAGTTCTTGAAACGCATGCTCGGCTGGCACGTTGGGGAGTTTCCGCGACGCAGAAGTTAGGAGCGCCCAACAGCTGAACCAGTGACTGCGTCCGAATTGACTCAACCGTGGCGCGGGACGCCACGTAACCCCCGGTCTGGCTACCATCGGACATGATGTGTTAGTCGCGTGAAAGGGGTTCTATGTCCCAAGATGAACGTGAATCGGAGCATTACTCCTCCGACCGCACTAGGTATCGGCTCCTCCTCGAGATGACCGACCGGCTGAGTCGCGAAGCTAACTTGCCCGAAGTGTTCACGGACGTGGCCCCGCCGCTATTGGAACTGACTGGCGGAGACCTGCTCCACCTCTCCTTGCGCGATCCTCGCGGCGATTACATGGCGACGCAATATTGGAAAAGAAATAACGAGAGTGGAGTGTTTGATTCGATCCCTGTCGACCAGGCAACCAGTGGCTGGTCCTGGCGCCATCAGTCGCCTTTGGCCATTCATGATATCGAAGACGACGGGCGCTTTGCCGAGATCGTGCCCACTCTACGCGCGCATGGGGTACGCTCCTACACGGCCATCCCCATGAGTTCAGCCTCCCGCCACTTTGGCGCCATAGGGATCGGGAAAAATATTCCGGGGACGCTTAGGTTCGAGGACATAGAACTACTCTCCCGAATCGCTTTGCTCAGCGCTCTCAATCTGGAGAAGGAAAAAGCAGGGAAAGCCTTTGAAGAGCAACAGAGCCTGGTGGCAATCAGCCAACAACTGAGCACTAACCTGGAACTTGAAAAACTGCTGCCCGTCATTCTGCAGAGCCTTAGAAGTATTGCTCGCTATGAACGGTCCGTTTTGTCGCTGCTTGAGAAGGGCGATGCCCACGTTTATCTGCACGGAGAAGTTCTGGAGTGGGAGCCATTTATTAATCATGGGGCCAAACTGCCCACCGCCCACTCATTATCGGCCAAAGCTATCAACACGCGACAGGTAACTTTTTACGGCGCTGACGATCTGCGTCAAGCGCAACTGCCGATCGCGAATGCCATGCTGGAAGCTGGGGTGCGCTCCTTGTGCAGCGTGCCACTCATTGCCAGCGGCCGGGTGTGGGGGGCGCTCGATATCAGCGGAACCTCGAATAACGCCTTCAGCCACGCCGAAGTAAGTTATCTCCAACAAGTCGCAAACCAGATCGCAACCGCAGTGCAGAACGCTCACGCATTCAAAGAAATTGAAGAGCTGAAAGATCGTCTATCGCAAGAAAAACACTATCTCGAGTATGAGATCCGCAGTGTCAACCGCTCGGGAGACATCGTAGGTTCAAGCCAAGCTCTAAAGCGTGTTATGGATAACGCGGCAGTCGTCGCCGACACAGACTCAACCGTCCTGATCACCGGTGAAACCGGCACTGGAAAGGAAGGCGTCGCGCGGCTCATTCACAGCATGAGCCAGCGCAAAGATCGAAATTTTATTAAGTTAAACTGCGCCGCCATTCCCACCGGATTACTCGAGAGCGAACTTTTTGGTCATGAGAGAGGGGCCTTCACCGGGGCCATCAGCCAGAAACTTGGCCGTTTGGAACTGGCCGACAAAGGCACATTGTTGCTCGATGAAATTGGGGATATCCCGCTTGAACTGCAGCCAAAATTGCTGCGCGTGCTGCAGGACCAGGAATTCGAACGGCTGGGAGGAACCAAGACGATTCGCGTCGACGTTCGTGTTATCGCAGCCACTAATCGGGACCTCGCTCGGGTCGTCGAAGAGAGAGAATTTCGAAGCGACCTGTTTTATCGCCTGAATGTTTTCCCAATACATCTGCCGTCGCTACGCGAGCGGCGGGAGGATATTCCGGCGCTTATCCGGCACTTCGTCGACAAATGCGCAGCCCGCATGCACAAACACATCGACGTCATCCCAAAAGAGGTACTGAGCGCGACCATGCGCTGGATGTGGCCGGGAAATATTCGCGAACTCGAAAATTTTATTGAGCGCTCGGTGATTCTTTCCGAAGGCACAACGTTAAATGCACCTCTGACGGAATTGAGCGAAGAACTGATGAACAGTTCGCCGAAAGCGGCCGGCACCCTTGTCGATCTGGAAAGAGAGCACATTATAGAAATCTTGCGACAAAGTCATGGGACGATTTCCGGACCCCAAGGGGCCGCCGCTCGGCTTGGAATCAAGCGCACCACTCTGCAATACAAGATGGCAAGGCTTGGCATATCTCGAAACATTTACTCAGAGTCGAGGTAAGCCCGCGGGCCCGCTGCCGAACGGGCGGCACCCCGCCGAATGTTCGGCACTTCATCCGGCACTGCATCCGGCACTTCATCCGGCACTCCGCCAACAGCTCTGGAATCCTGCCCGCTACTCGCCACGAAGATAGGGAATCCATGGGGTCGAAGATTGGTTATCGGTGTGCAGTGCATGTTGCGACGAACCCGCTTCACCCGGTTCAAAATCATCATCGGCAAGCCGAACCAGTTCTATCGACCTATGGGCGTGTCACGACGAATCGCAATCCCTAACGACTGTCTGAGCTGCAAGCTAAGACAGGCCAATGATTTCTGCAATTTTTCACCCCCGATAATGTCTGTTTTCAATAACACCGGACATCTCACGCTTTATCCCGCGAATGCTACTTTAATTTCCGAGGGGCAGAACGCGCGGGGCATTTACATAGCCTGCTCCGGCCGCGCAAAAATCTCGGCGCAAGCTCGCGACGGCAAGACGCTAATCTTACGAATCGGCGGAGATCGAGAACTGTTTGGATTATCTTCAGTTGTGAACGGCGGGCCTTCCGCTGTCATGGTCACTACCATCGAACTGTGCCAAATTAAGTTTGTGGAGCGGGAGAGTTTTCTGCGGCTGCTTCACAATGATGGCGGGGTCGCGCTGGCATGCGCTTCCATATTAGGTCGCGAGATTATGACGTGTTTCGAGAATGTGCACGAATTGTTGCTGGCACGGAGTTCGACCGAAAAGCTTATCCGGCTTCTTCTTTCGTGGGTCTCCACTGAAACCAAGAATCGCGAGTTGCGGGTCCGTACCGAATTTACTCACGAAGAAATAGCACAGATGATTGGGTCGTCGCGGGAAACGGTAACCCGGCTGTTCAGTGATTTGAAGCGCAAAGATCTGATCCGGCTTGAAGGTGCGACCCTGGTGATTCCGAATCGTATCGCCCTGCAGGCAATCAGAAACTGAACGCGCCGGCGGTGGGGGTAACTCCGCGCCGATCCATTGATTGGTTATGGTATTTGTTACTCCGGAGTGAGTTTGCAGAAACCCGACCCTAGAAAGCGCTACAGATTGAACAGTTCGCGCAGACGGCGGGTTTGTGCGCGGCTCACTGGAATTTCAGTTTGCTTCTTGTCGTCCATCCGCAACTGGTAGGAACTTTTGAACCACGGCACAACCTCGCGGATGTGATTGATATTGACAAGGAACGATCGGTGGGCTCGCCAGAATAGAGCGGGATCGAGACTGTCAAACAGCTCTTCAAGAGTTCTGCAGTTCGATTGACCTTCTAGACCCGCGGAGCCAGTCGTGGAAACAGTGATAACCCCATCGTCGATCGTGGCGTAACAAATATCTTTCGGATCCGTGAGCAGCAGCCTACCCGCGGCTTTGATAAGTATTTTTGCGGTTTGCGGCTTTTGCGACTCGAGCATTCGCACTAATGTATCGAACTTTTCTTCCGGGCTTGCGCCTGCTTCGATCTTCGCCCGCGCTTTCTCGATAGCCAAAGCGATCCGTTTCTTGTCAAACGGCTTCAGGATGTAATCGATCGCGTTTACCTCGAATGCCCTGACCGCATACTGATCGAAGGCGCTGGCGAAAATAATTTTCGGGAGTTCAACCTTGCGGTCGAGCAGCTTCTTGATCACTCCGAAACCGTCGAGGCCCGGCATTTGTACGTCAAGAAAGACCAGATCGGGATTGTGCTCCTTGATCAGGTTGACGGCGTCCAATCCGTTCTTGCCCTGTGCAACGATATTGACATCGCTGATGTTCTTCAATAGATAAGCGAGTTCGTCACGCGCAAGCTGTTCATCATCGACAATCACGGTGGAAAGAGGCATAGGTACCGAAATCTGTTGTGAGTATATCGGCGAAAGAGAGCGAAGAGCAATGCACGCTAGGGCGCGGCGGTTCTGGTGACGAGGTCCAGTGAATCGATGAGCTGGTTCGAGCCCGAATTTAATACGGGATTAGCTTGCGGCGGCAGCGAACTTTCAACTTTGGTCTTCACAGGTGCGGAACAGGAAGCGCGGGCCTTGGCGAGATTTGATCCCCAAGTCTTGTTCCGCACCCGGCAGAAATTCTTTGTAAGAAGAAACATGGTAAAGATTTCAGCGCGCGAAGCGGAGGAAAGCCGCTCTGGCCGCCAAGCCTCGGCATACTCCGCCAATGTCGCCTCATCGCTCAGTCTAGCGAGAACTTCCAGCAGAACCCGATTTAGCCAGTGGTAGGACGTCGGGCACAAATAGGCGTGCGAGCCATACCAGCTCCATTTTTTGCGATAGTCCCAACACGGCAGCATCGATTTCAGTCCCGCAATACCCTGGTCAAACAACTCTTTGACCGCGGGATCGCCGGTCTCGACAAACAAGTCGTAGAGTCCGAGCAACGAACTCATAAAGCCATCCATAATTCCGGGGGTCGATTGGCCGGGCAACTCGCTATAGAGAGCACCCGCGGGAACGGAATCGCGCACGCCTCCCTCATCTACATCTAAAGCAAAAATTCGACTCGCTCCCTGCAGCAACTGCAATAGGCGCGGATTTCCCGTCATTCGGTATCCGCGAACAAGCGCGCTGATTGCGAGGCCTTGATCGTAAGCGGAAACCCAGGGGGCGCGAAAGAGAGTTTTGCCTTGCAAGCAATCGTAATTGTTCATCCAGACGACAGACCCGTCATTGCGAACCGTAGCGTGCGATTCCAGCCAATCGACCTGCCTTAAGAATAAATCGCGGCTCGCCTCATCATTGTGCCGCAGATAATGCCCGAGATTTACCAGTCCCCACCAGGCGATGTATGCCGGCTTGTAAATCAGCCCAGAAAGCCGGTTGCGCGCCCGAGGTACCCCCTCCGGATCCATACTCATCACGCTCCAGGACAATTTTTCACTGTAGAGATAGTAATGAAGGGAATTTTTCGGCCCCGCTTCGGTGTCTATGTCGAGAGGGTAGTCGAAGCCGAATTGCAGACATTCACGGCGGAGGGCGCGCAGCGCGTATCGCAGCGATTCAAAAGAATTCTTTGCTTTGTTCATACAAATTGTGCGCAGAATGAAACAAGAAGCGGGGCGGAGTATAGCACAGCAATCCGGAGTGGAATAGAAGCAGGTATCTCACCTGTCAACGAAAGCGCTTACCAGTCGGCGTTTTCGAGAGCCAGCGCCATCCCCATCCCTCCGCTGACGCAAAGAGTGGCGAGGCCGCGGCGCACTCTGCGTCGCCGCATCTCGTGGAGAAGAGTTACGACGATGCGCGTGCCGGTGCATCCGATCGGATGGCCAAGCGCAATGGCGCCGCCATTGACGTTCAGCTTGTCACGATCGAAATGCAGGTCACGATCGCAAGCCAGTACCTGAGCGGCGAAAGCTTCGTTCAATTCGATGAGATCGAATTCTTGCAGCTTGAGACCATGTTTTTCCTGCATTTTTTGAACCGCCGGAACGGGACCGATTCCCATGACTCGAGGGTCGACGCCAGCGGAAGTGACTCCGATGATTTTCGCCATCGGCTTGAGATTCTGTTTCCGCACAAATTTCTCACTGGCTAACACGACAGCCGCGGCGCCGTCTGTAATACCTGAAGAATTTCCCGCCGTGACAGTGCCGTTCTTTCCCTTACCCTTTGCAAACACGGGAGCGAGCTTGCCCAGTTTTTCCAGGCTTGCGTCGAGAAACAGATGCTCGTCCCGCGAAAAAATCGTGCTTCCTTTTTTTCCCGGAATCGTCACCGGAACAATTTCTGTATCGAAGTGTCCGGCGGATTGCGCCGCTGCGGCACGCGTTTGCGACTCCATGGCGTACTGATCCTGCTCCTCACGAGTGACGGCGTATTGTTCCGCCAAAACTTCGGCGGTCTCGCCCATGAGCATCTGCGCCATAGGACAAAAGAATCCATCGCGATACATGCCATCGACAAGTTCCTGATGGCCGAGGCGGTATCCCCAACGCGCGCCTTCGAGATAGTAAGGAAGGCGCGACATCGACTCCGTGCCACCAGCGAGCACGCATTCGAGATTGCCGGACGCGATCTCGCTAAAGCCAAGCGCGATGGATTTAATCCCGGAGGCACAGGCTTTGTTGACCGTGTACGCGGGTACTTCTTGTGGGACGCCGCTACGAATTGAAATCTGGCGCGCAGGGTTAGGCCCACCTCCGGCCTGCCGGGCGTTCCCGAAGATCGTCTCCTCTATCTGGCAGGGATCGACCGATGCGTGCTCGATTGCCGCTGCAGCGGCGGCCGTGCCCATATCCACGGCTGAGAGCGAAGCAAGAGAGCCTCCAAATTTGGCGATTGGAGTGCGGACCGCAGAGAGAATGTAGACGGGATCCACTTGGAATTCGAGTTTAGCACCAGCACGAAGCGACGCAGAATTAAGGGCAGTACCAGGGCAACATGGCGGTGGGGTCGTTTTGGGGTATCCCTTCTTTAACGCGTTGGATGTTTGCGAAATCTATCTGAATATAGGGCTTGATGACCGACGCGGTAGACTACTCGACGTGAATATTCTTTACGGAATCAATACCGTCATAGAGGCACTAAAAGCGCGCGGGCGAAACTTCGAGTGGATCGGCGTCGCCAAAGAACGCAAGGACATTCGTTTGCGCCGTGTCATCGAAGAATGCCGGAAGATAGGCGTCCCGGTGCGCTTCATGTCGCGGCAGGAACTCGATGAAGTGGCCAACAACACGGCTCATCAAGGACTGGTCGCGGCCACCTCGGCGAAACAATACAGCAATCTCGATGACATCGTGGCTTCCCGGCGCGGAGAGTATTCCCTGGTAGTGGTGCTCGATGGGGTGGAAGATCCGCATAACCTGGGAGCCATTCTGCGCACGGCTGATGCCTCCGGAGCTGATGGTGTTGTGATTCCCGAACGGCGTTCGGCGACGGTGACGGCGGCGGTTGCGAAGGTGTCCGCGGGCGCGAGCGAGCATTTGCCAATCGCTAAAGTGACGAATATTTCGCGCACCATCGAAGATCTGAAAGAGAAAGAGCTGTGGATAGTCGGGCTCGATGAGCGCGCTCCGCAAACCTATGACGCTGTAGATTACAAAATGCACTGCGCGGTCGTGCTCGGAGCTGAGGGCAAGGGCTTGCACGACCTGGTGCGCCGGCATTGTGATTTTCTAGTCTCGATACCGATGCTGGGGAACGTTCCCTCGTTGAATGTGTCGGTGGCGGCAGGCATCATGCTCTATGAAGTTGTCCGGCAGAGGCGGCTGGGCGCATCCAACAAATCATGAAATGTTTTGCTGCGCTATGCCTGCTGTACTTCTGCGCGTCGGCGGCATCGGCTCTTGACCGCGAGGCCTTCACGGTCACAAAATATGACCTCGAAATTCGCCTGGAGCCAGAGCAGCAACGTCTGGGGGCGCGGGGCAAAATAAGTCTCCGCAACGACTCCACTCAGCCACAAAGAGTAGTGGCACTGCAGCTCTCTTCTTCTCTTAATTGGAGATCCATACGTGTAGCTGGGGAGCCCGTGCAGTACGTGTCTCAACCCTACTCCTCCGACATAGACCACACCGGGGCGCTGTCGGAAGCCGTGGTCACGCTTCCTTCTGCAATCAAGCCTAAGGATTCCGTGGAGCTGCAGATCGGCTACGAGGGCGTGATCACCGCGGACGCCACGCGACTCACTCGCATTGGAGTGCCCGAGGCGATCGCAAAGCACACAAGCTGGGACCAGATATCTCCATTGTTCACCGCCGTGCGCGGGGCGGGCTATGTAGCGTGGTACCCGATCACTACTGAGTCCGCTGATTTTTCTGAAGGCAATAGTCTCTTCGAGGTGACCGACCGCTGGAAGGCGCGTGCCGCGAAGAGCGAATTCAAGTTGATCTTGAAGGTTGAGAGCAATCGGTCTGAAGAAGTGCTTCATTTATTATGTGGCACCGAGGCACCCGAATTGACCAGCGCTGCGGTTGCCGAGCCTCCGGGAAATGCGAGCGCCCGCGCCGAGTGTGAATGGAAACCATTGGGCGCGGTCACTCCGATGTTCGCCGTGGCGTCGTACGTAGACCTTTCAAAGGCACCCTTGAAGTTATTCAGTTTGCCCGGGCACGAGCAGGGTGCGGGGAAGTACGCGAATGCGCTCGAGCCGGCAACCGCATTTGTGACCGGGTGGTTTGGTCCCGCGAAAGGTTCGGTTACGATCGCGGATTTTGCCGACCCGCACGCTGCTCCTTTCGAAAGCGGCACGATGCTGCTGGCTTCGATGGCCGGAGAAGATTCGAAGCTCGCAGGCATCAACCTCGTGCATGAACTTGTTCACGCCTCCCTGCCGTCGGCAAAACCATGGGTTTATGAAGGCTTAGCTCACTTTGCCGAAGCGATGTATCGCCAGGAACAAGGTGGGCGGCAAGCTGCGCTCGACCTGCTTGGCCTTCACCGCGCGGCGTTTCTTGACGCAGAAAAGGAATACACAAGCGCGCCCTCCGAGAGTAAAGGCCAGCCTCTCATCTCGACCTTCGACGAGGCTTACTACCGCAGCAAGGCCGCTTATGTTTGGTGGATGTTGCGGGATCTGGTGGGCGCTGAAGCGTTGAAGACCGTCATCGCGAAGTATCGGGCCGCAGATGACATCGAACCGAAATATGTGGAGAACCTCATGACCAATGGATCAAAGCGCGACCTGGCCTGGTTTTTTGATGATTGGGTTTACCACGACCGCGGACTTCCCGACTTCAAAGTGCAGTCGGCTCATCCGTGGACAACGGAAAAGGGAGTGCACTTCGTAACGGTGACTTTGGAAAACGCCGGTAGGGCCGGCGCTGAGGTTCCGCTTACGGTTTCATATGATGGCGGAGAAATATCCACACGTTTAGAAGTACGCGCAAATTCGACAACTACGACGCGCATTGAAGTGCCGGGCACGCCAACCCGCATATTGATCAACGACGGCAGCGTTCCCGAAAGTGACTTGAGCAACAACGTTTTCACGTTTGCTGCGCCGTAGCTGGATTTTCGGCAAACTCCAGTTACCTTGACATGAGTTACGGCAGTCGCCATCCTCGACCTGTGGCGAAGCCAGCCAAAAAGCGGTGCAAAGAGAGAGCGCCTCGCATCCGCGTTCCAGACCAGGAACGCGCGTTATTCCACATCGCCGGGAGCCCGTTTGTCGGCGTATTACGGACGTTGTCTCTCAGCGGAGGCTCAGCAATTCTTTCGCGCGGTCCGATTCAGCCTGGCACGGCCGGCGGCATTACACTCAAGACGGTATTTGGAAAAGTGACTGGGGACATTGAATTTCTGCAGATGTTCGCCGACCGGGTGCCACTGGCACAGGCATTTCGCTTTGTCACGATGGATGACGCCAGTTCAAAACGACTTGCTCTCGCCGCACGAAATATGGAGGACGAAGGTTACAGCGACAAACCGGGCGGCGAATCAACGAACGATCAGGACGGCCTGGGAGGGCTCTTGCGCAGCGTTCGGCAGTTGGCGGCGGGTCTCATGCCTCGGAAAATTTCGAAAGCTAAATTAAGACGGTAAACAGCTTAAACTCGTTGCGCTCGCGCTAGTTGTCTTAGGAACGATTCATTGCAGGAAGGCCACGCTCTGCACTCCCGTAATCTCGAACCGCTTGCGGCAGCGCATACAGACCAACATGTCGTCACGGCGGAGCATGTAGGATTGCGCCTTGGCAAACTTCGCGCGATCGCGATCGTCCGCCCGCGGCGGAAGGTTTTTCTTCTTTGTCCGCACCAACCATTGAATCTCGTATTCCGCCGATTGGTGGCAACTCGGACAACTTAAACTTGCCGGCTTTTTCTCCGTCCGTTCGTCAAAAAATTCACGTTCATCCATAAATTAGGGTCTTCTCTGCTTTGTAGTCGCGAACCACCGAGCGCCGATTTTTCCACGAGGTGCGGTGCGCTTCTGATCTCAAATTATTACATTTTTAAGGACAGAATGTGCGAAGATCCGAGATTCACAGCTCATGCCACGAAAACGTAAAAAGAAAATTTTTTCGGCCGGAAAGATCGTTCGCGAAATGGCCCGCGAACGTGAAGGCTCGCCAAAACCTTCAGCTCTCGTTCCCGGGAAAAAAGCGAAAGTAGAGAAGCACAAACCTACATTGGGTAAGCTTCTTAGCGAAGATTAATCTGACAGAAATTTCTCGTGCCAGCGGATCAAATTAAGGGCAAGTCACTACAACAGAACCGGCGCCGATGATGATGTTGCTTGCTCCTCCGGTGCCTTCCGGCATAGTCGCAGTGACATTCGTAGTACCGCAAGCTAAGCCAGTAGTGGTAACCAGGCCAGCCGCGATCGAAACTATATCGTCGTCGACTGCCCATGTGACCTGGTCGGTGATATCCCGCGTGACAGGGGGATGGATAAACGTGCCGTAAGCACGGAACTGAGCACTCTGCCCGGGAATGGGCGCCCCGAAAGTGAATTGAGTTGGAGCAACTTGAATGCTGACAAGTTTGCGATCATGACCGCAACTCGCGAAAAGGAGCAGAGTTCCAAACCCAACAAGCCCAACCCGGGCCGACCGAATGAACCTTCGTTTCATATTTCCCTCGGACGCGTGACGCTCTAACCGCAAAAAGTGTGGTCTTGCATTAAATTGAATTCCCGGGAGGGTGAAGGTTAGTCGAATTTCACCCTAAAAACAAGAAACAGCTTTGACCATCCCGCCAGTCAACTTTTAAGGACCCTGGACAATCGATATCGGGCTGAGGGTTTGCAGCCGCCGGCGCAAGATTGTATTTTTCTTGGCAATTTCCGCGATCGCATCGGCGTGAACCGTGTAAGAGCCGAAAGGCATCGTGTTGCCGAAGGGGATCTGAAGGTTTTTTGTGCCCGGGTTCAGGGGAAAATGCTGGTAGCCGATAGCGGTTGCGCGGCCGTCCCCTGCGACAGCGACAATAATCACCGTCAAATCGAAACCTTCGGTTGAACCATTTGTAACCTGCAGCGATCCGTCAATGCGGTTGTCGTGAGCTTTCGGCGGCTCTTGCCAGTCGATCACCAGTGAGGAAACGGATCCGATTTTGATTTCTTTGGTGACGACGTTTTGCGGGCGATGCGAATCTTCAACTTTTACCGTCACCGTGAAGCTTCCAGTTTTTTCTGTGCGACCAAAGAACGTCCCATCAGGACCGAAAGAAATACCCTCAGGCAGGTCGCCTTTGGTGACCGTCCACGTATATGGAGGATATCCTCCGGTGGCATGAAGAGTCCCGTGAAATTCGAGGTCTGTCTCGACCGAAGGAAGGGGCTGATCAACGATCGCAAGCGGAGGAATTTGCGCAGCCAAAAAAGCGCTGGAACAAAGGCCGAAGCAAAATACGACCGCAGCCATGCGCATGCTTTGAGGTAGGCTCATTCGTCTGTTTGATTTTACGCTGGGCACGGCGTAAAAGAACTGCAGGATGCTATTTCGTTTGTCGCTGGCCTTCTTTACTTTCCTGTGCTTTCTCTTCGCTAACGTTGCGCTACTCGACCAGAGATCTGAAGCGCAAACAATGCCTCCCACGAAACAATCCCCTGTCCCGCTAAAGCCGAACGCTTACGCCGAAGAAGCGGCCGTTATCGAGCGCATATTGAATCGGGTTCGCTTCGAGAACGATGGAAAAGAAATTAGCGAGACGGAAGCGGTGGTCAGGATTCAAAGTCAGGCGGGAGTCGAGGAATTCGGCCAGCTCGTCTTTGGCTACTCGCCATCCACCGAAAGTTTGGAGATTGAATACGTTCGAGTGCGGAAGCCCGACGGACAGGTTGTGGTCACGCCAGCATCCAGCGCGCAGGATTTCGCTCCCGATGTGCTTCGCGAAGCTCCGATGTACACCGACTACCGGCAGCGCCATATCTCCGTGGCGGCGTTACAAGCGGGAGATGTGCTTGAGTACCGCACCGTAACCAAAGTGGAAACTCCGCTGGCGGCGGGAAATTTTTGGTACGAATACACGTTTCCCCGCGGGGTTGTAGTGGAAGACAATCGGCTGGAAGTTAACGTCCCGAAGAACCGCGATCTCAAGCTGAAATCTCCCACGAGAAAGTCTGAGATTCAGGATAGCCGCGATCGAAGAATTTATATCTGGGAGGCGAAAAATCTAAAGCCGGGTGATACCCAGCCCAACGAAGAAGGCGACCGTCCCCACCCGGACATTCAGCTAAGTACTTTCACCGACTGGAAGCAGATCGCGCAGTGGTATGCGAAGCTGCAAAGCGAGCGGATGACGGTAAGTGCTGACTTGCAAAAACGCGCCGACGAGATTACCCGGGGGGCTGCGACTCCGGATGAAAAGACGCGGCGGCTCTACGATTTTGTCGCTCGAAATATTCGATACGTAAGTGTTTCGCTCGGAGTTGGCCGCTACCAGCCGCATCCGCCGATTGAAGTTCTGCAAAACAGCTATGGAGATTGCAAAGACAAGCACACGCTGTTTGCGGTGATGCTTAAGGCAGAAGGGATCAAGAGTTATCCGGTGCTGATCGACAGCTCCCGTAAGCTCGACCCCGATGTTCCGTCGCCTGCGCAGTTCGACCACGTGATTACCGCTGTACGAATTGGAGACAAGTTGACATGGCTCGACACGACTCCCGAAATTGCACCCTTTGGCATGATTCTTTATCAGCTTCGAAACAGAGAAGCTGTGCTCGCTTCGGATGATAGTGAAGGGGGGTTGCAACGCACGCCCTCCGATTCTCCGGTTGCTGATTTTCTACGTTTCAGTATCGACGGGAGTTTTAGCGACAGCGGAGCACTCGATGCTTCCATCGAGCTGAGCGCTCAGGGCGACCGGGATTGGCCGCTGCGCAGGGCATTCCGGCAAATGTCCGCGGCACAGTGGAAGCCTTACGTGAAATCGCTCTCTGAAAGCTGGGGGCTGGCGGGCGATGTCGAAGACGTTTCTCTCGACTCGGTCGAAGATACGAGCAAGCCATTTCATCTTGAATATCGGTTGTACCGGGAGCATTATTTCCACGTTCCATCCGCCGAAGTGAACTTTATGCCAATGCCCCCGATGGGCGCGCCTCTGGCACGCGAGTCTGAGCACGGCACTCCGGGAAGTGTGGCGACGCTCGATATTGGCCCCGCAGGCGAAATTGACTATCGCGTAAAGCTGCACTTCCCTGCCAACTACACCGTGCGCGCACGAAGCGGCGTCAAAATGTCTCGCGATTACGGCGACTATTTCTCTACCTATTCGGTCGGTAAAGGACTTATCGAAGGCGAGCGCAAGCTCGTTATTAAGAGCAACGAAATTCCGGCAGCCCGTCGTGCAGATTACGATTCGTTCCGAAATGCGGCGGAGAGCGGGCAAGATCAGACGCTCGCCTGCACGATCGCCGCGCCAACAGTCCATGCGCCCGACGACGCCGGCAAGAAGTTCGACGGCACGTCAACTGAGTCGCAGCAGGCTGGAGTCAAGGCGTTACACGAGAAGAATTTTTTGGCGGCGATTGCTTTGCTGAAACGTGCCAACGAACTTGACCCTAATCTGAAAGATGGAATGTATGACCTCGGCTTGGCCTATGCGGGGGCTGCCGATCACCCGAAAGCTATCGCCGCTTTCCGCCAGCAACTCAAGAAGGATCCGAATCACAAACTCGCGAATGGCAATTTGGCTTTTGAATTACAGCAAACCGGAAACGATGTCGAAGCCGTGGCGGCATATCAACTGCAGTTGCGGGCTTCTCCGTACGACCGACTTGCCCACCGGGATTTCGGGCTCCTTCTGGCGCAATTGCGGCGTGATTCCGAAGCTCGCACAGAGCTCGAGACGGTAGTTGCAACTCCGCCGGGGGACCCGGAGGCGAAGCTGACCTTGGCGCAGGTGTATGCGCGACTCGGAGAAGCTGCAAAAGCGCAACCGCTGATGCAGGAACTTACCGGGAACCCGAACATGAATGGTTTGGAGGATGTTTTCCAGTCGGCATTGCGAGATGATGTAGATCCTGCACAATCCGAAAGCGACGCGCAGCAGGTGCTCTACGACATTGGAGCGCAGTTCGATGCGGGAGAATTCGATCGCGTCGGAATGGCTGCACTTTCTGCCATGCGATTGACGGCGCTCTCATGGGCACGAATCGGGTGGGCCCGATTTCGCCGCGATGAAAATCTTCAGGCGATGCAATTTCTGAATGCGGCATGGCTCCTGAGCAACTCAAGCGCGGTGGCCGATCGCTTGGGCCGGGTTTATGAGAAGCAGGGACAAACGGCAAAGGCAGAACATATGTATGCTCTAGCGTTGATTACGGCGGGAGGGTCCGAGCAAGAACATCTTTCGCGCGACCGACTTGATAAGCTCTGGACTGATTCCGCAAAGGTAGATCGCGAAATTGCGACTGCTCGAGAAAATTTGAAAAGTTCTCGCGTTCTAAAGGTTGATGGATTGAAGCCGAAGAATGGGAGGGCGCACTTCAACCTGGTGTTTGACAGCTCGCCGCGCCCCGAGCTGGTTGAGTTTTTTGGTGGTGACGAGAGTCTCAGGTCGGCGAGCTCACAACTGCGACAAATGGATTTCCCGACCAAATTTCCGGACGTATCGTCTGTAAAAATTATTCGACAGGGTCTGCTGCAATGCTCGAGCTCCGGATGCAGCCTTGAGCTCTTGCCGCTCGAAAAATAGATTCAAACAGCAGCTTTGAAACATGAGAGCAGAGTGAAAGCGCAATGGCTGATCTCAAATAAAGCTTATCGAGGGAATGGTCCGGCGCCAAAAATCGCTTAGAGATGCTCGCTGGTATGCGCCTCGCACTTGGACCATCACATTGGGCAAGCGATGTATCTGCGTTTTGCGGTCGGGCAATAACTCTTCGTAAAATCATCGGCATCGCGGCTACTATTATTTTGTGGTTTTCGTCCTCGACAATTACGACTCCTTCACTTACAACCTCGTGCAGTATCTGGGCGAGATGGGTAGGCAGGTTGAGATTCGCCGCAACAACGAAGTGACTGTCGCGGAGATCGAAAAGATGCGGCCAGAACGCATTCTTGTTTCGCCGGGGCCTTGTACTCCTCAGGAAGCGGGCATCAGCGTGGAAGTGATTCGTCATTTTGCCGGCAAGCTTCCGATACTAGGGGTATGTCTCGGCCATCAGGCTATTGGCGCGGCTTTTGGCGGGGACGTCATCCGCGCCAGGAATTTGATGCACGGCAAGACGAGTCAGGTTGAGCACGACAACAAGACAATATTCCGTGAACTGAGTTCTCCAATGACGGCCACGCGCTACCACTCGTTGATTGTTTCCGAAACGAATCTGCCTGCCGACCTAGAGGTGAGCGCGTGGACATTCGACAAAGACGGCACGCGCGTCATTATGGGATTGCGACACAAGAAATTCCCTGTCGAGGGCGTGCAGTTTCATCCCGAGAGCGTGCTTACGGACGAGGGAAAAAAACTGATAGCAAACTTCACTCGAATGTAAGAAATTTCTTGGCGGCTATAGTTGCCTGGCCTTCTCCACCGCCCGCAGCACGCCTCGCGCTTTGTTTTCTGTCTCTTCGAATTCACGTTGCGGATCTGAATCTGCAACGATCCCGGCACCTGCTTGCAGGTAAGCTTTTTTTCCCTTCATCAATAAAGTTCGGATGGCAATGCAGGAGTCGAGATTGCCCGCGAAATCGGCATATAGAACCGATCCGCCGTAAACGCCGCGACGGGTGGGCTCGAGTTCCTCGATAATTTGCATGGCCCGAACTTTCGGGGCGCCGCTAAGCGTTCCGGCGGGAAAGCAGGCAGCAAAAGCATCCATGGCATTGAGTTCTGGGCGCAGTCGGCCCTCAAGAGCGGATACCAGATGCATCACATGCGAGTAACGTTCGACGAACATCAAGTTACGAACTTTCACCGAACCATACACGCTGACGCGGCCGAGATCGTTGCGTCCAAGATCGACGAGCATGACGTGCTCGGCTCGCTCTTTCTCATCCGAAACCATTTTCTTTTCGAGGGCCGCGTCTTCAGCCTCATCGCGGCCCCGTGGATGGGTTCCGGCGATGGGGCGATACTCCAATTTCTGCCCTGCGTTCGAGGCACGCACCAGCATTTCCGGTGACGAACCTAGAACGTGCATGATCTCCGTGCTTGGCTTGCCGCTTTTCATGCTCGATTTCGCTCCTACACCGAATCGCAAGAAATACATATAGGGCGAAGGATTCACCGTTCTTAGTGCGCGATACAAGTCGAGAGGAGCAACCCCGGGTTCGAAATCCCACCGCTGCGATAGGACCACCTGAAAGATGTCTCCGGCGGCAATGTATTCTTTGGCACGAATCACATTGTCGAGAAATTTGCGCTTCGGAGTGCGCGCTATAACTCTCAACTTCGAATGTTTTTGTTTGTTGGCGAGCGGATTTCTCCAATGCGCCGACTTCCACCCTCCAGCGAGCCTTTTCTCGATGCGCGCAATATCTCTTACGGCGCGGTCGTAAGCTGCCCTGGTGGACTCGCGCGAAACGTCAGCCGACGCGACAATGTCGATCTGGTGGCGAAGGTGATCGAAAGCAAGAACCCGATCGAAGAACATGAGCACGCAATCGGGGACGTCGAGATCGTCCTTGGCGTGTTGCCCGATTTTTTCGAGCCGTCGGACGATATCGTAAGCGCAGTACCCGACCGCTCCGGCCGTGAATGGGGGCAAGCCTTCAACCGCTGCCGGACGGTGCTGCTGCAAAAGTTCCTGAATTACATGAAAGATATTTCCCGAGCGTCGCTCAGCATGGCGGCCGCGCGTGATCGTAATCGCGTCGTCTCGCGACTCCAACCGCAAAAAAGGACGCACTCCGAGAAAAGTGTAACGGCCAATTTTTTCTCCGCCCTCGACGGACTCCAGAAGGAACGCCTCCGGCTCTCCATCAGCTACGGCGAGGAATGCCGACACTGGTGTCAGCAAGTCGGCCGGAATCGATTTGACGACCGGGACGAGCGTGGCGTTCTTCGCCAGCCGGGCGAATTCTTTGTAGTCAGGTCGAATCATTTTTCAAAAATTATGCGTCAGCCAAAACCCAAGCGCACGGCAGGTCGTTATAAGTTAACATCTTGCCGTCCCTCCCACGCTTGCCTTGCCTCGGGGGCACCCATATACTTTGCGAGGCTTCTTCTTGAATTTAGGGTAGTTATCGTTATCGTCATAATGCGACAGGTTGTGCGGAGACTCCATGAAGACCATCGATCTTGAGCAGGAAACTAATCCTTGGAAGGCGCAGGCTGCCCGCTTCGACTTGGCGGCAAAAAAGTTGAATTTGGACGAGGGCTTATGGAACATTCTTCAGTCCCCAAGCCGCGAAATTATCGTCCACATTCCGGTAATGATGGATGATGGCCACCTCGAAGTATTTACCGGGTTCCGCGTGCAGCACTCCATCGCGCGCGGCCCCGCCAAGGGCGGGTTAAGGTATGCGCCCGACGTAAATCTGGACGAAATCCGGGCTCTGGCCAGCTGGATGACCTGGAAATGCGCGGTCGTAAATATCCCTTTTGGCGGCGCGAAAGGCGGAATCATTTGCGACCCGCACAAGATGTCGCAAGGTGAACTTGAACGCATGACTCGGCGCTATACCGCAGAACTCTTCGACTTTATCGGGCCTGAAAAAGATGTTCCCGCCCCGGACGTAAACACCAACGAGCAGACTATGGCGTGGATTATGGACACGTATTCCATGCATGCCCGGCAGACAGTCACCGCTGTGGTCACGGGCAAACCGATCAATATTGGCGGCTCCCGCGGACGCCGCGAGGCGACTGGCCGCGGTGTTTTGATGGTCTGCGATCAAGCGATTAAGAAGCTGGGCCTGGATAGAAACACCACCCGCGTAATTATTCAGGGCTTCGGGAATGTGGGCTCGAATGCCGCACGGCTCATGGCGAAGGCTGGATATCAGGTAATTGGAATCGTCGAAGTTGGAGGAGGGTTATACAACTCTAAGGGCATCAATTTGGAGGCGCTCTCGGAATACCGCGAGCGGCAGGGAACTATTCACGGCTTTCCGGAAGCTGACAGGCACGATCCCGCGGAGTTGTTGCTTCAAGATTGCGACATTCTGATTCCGGCCGCGACTGAGAATCAGATTACCAGCCAAAATGCGGATCGCGTGAAGTGCAAGATTCTCGCAGAGGGAGCCAACGGGCCGACGACAGCGGCTGCCGACGACATTCTTGCCGAAAAAGGAGTTTTCGTTATTCCGGATATCCTCGCGAACGCAGGGGGAGTAACGACTTCTTACTTCGAGTGGGTACAGGATCGTCAAGGCTATTTCTGGAAAGAGGCGGTTGTCAACGAGCACCTGGGCGACATCATGGTCACCGCCTTCGACGATGTAGTGCGCTATGCAGAGACGCATGCGGTAAACAACCGGATCGCCGCTTACATGCTGGCGATTGACCGCGTCGCTTACACCATTCGGCAGCGCGGAATTTATGCATAAATAGAGCGTAATCGGGGTGAGGCGAAGTACATTGCAAGATTTTCGCCTCAACCTGATTGACCGTTGGATCGTCAGGGTGTATCCATTCAAACGAAACAAAAACCTGATTGGGTTGACAGGCCCAGTAGTTAACTTGAGGCCTAGTGCCTCTCAGAAACTTACGAGGAAAAATGAATCGTCTCCAAAGCAAGATTACTCTGTGGATGTTCGCTCTCTCACTCACTCTCGCGATCTTCAGCGCGCCTGCATTCACGCAGTCAACCTCCACCACCGGAACCGACACAACGACCGATTCCAGCGACGCCAAGAAGTCGAAGAGAAGAGCCAAGAAAGAAAAGGCGGCGGCTGACAGAAAAGCGGCTGAGGCGAATACTGACGCTTCCGCAACCGACAAGAAGGCGGCTACCGGCGACAAATCCACCAGCTCCGAAGCAAGCAGCACGAAGAAATCTGACAAGAGAACGAAGCCTGCGGCAGACGCTTCGTCTGGCAGCTCGGCTTCCGCGTCCGACAAAACGGCTTCTACTGACACGACTGCGACCACGAAGCAATCTCGCAAGAGCAAGAAAGATGCAGCTGCCGCTTCTTCAGACAGCACTGCTTCGTCGAGTTCTTCCGCTCCAGGGGCAAAATCTTCAGCGAGCACGTCAAGTACTCCCGCTGATACATCAGCCGCTTCGCCGAACAAGTCAACGTCGAAGCCAGCGGCATCGAAGTCAAGCTCGGGAAGTTCGAAAACAGGTGGCCCTGCTGCTTCGAGTTCGGACATCGCCTCCGCGCAGTCGAGCGGCAAGGTTTGGGTCAACACAGAGACCGGCGTCTACCACAAGAGCGGCCGCTGGTACGGTAAGACTAAACAAGGCAAATTCATGACGGAGTCTGAAGCCCAGGCTGCCGGATTCAAAGCAGCGAAGAAGGAATAGAACGTTTTTAGAAAATAACAATATAGGAGGACAAGCCATGAATAAGAAGTTTCTAAAGAGACTTCTCGTCTCAATATTCGCGCTCTGCCTGATTACCGGCATGGGCGTGGCGCAGAGTCCGAAAACGACAACGAAAACTACAACTGCCACCGCTTCGGACTCCGATCTTTTGGACATTAACTCGGCCACGAAAGATCAACTCGACGCATTGCCGGGTATCGGAGCAGCCTATTCGCAAAAAATTATTGATGGCCGCCCATACGCGAAGAAAACTGACCTGCTGAACAAGAAGATCGTTCCGGCGGCAACCTACAAAAAGATTAAAGACAAGATCATCGCGAAACAAAAGTAGCACTTCGCATACGGGATGCGCCGCGCAGCGTGGCGGCGCATCGGCCGAACTCGCCTTCCTGTTACCCTGTCGTTGCCTTGGCCTGAGTTGTAGAGGATAATCACAGCAACCGCTGTCGCGGCCCCGGCTTACAACCGCGTGAACCTCCCCAACTCCATCACGCTTACCCGCATCGCCGCTATTCCGTTGCTTATATGGATTCTCTGCACGCCCCGTTTCGCGAGCGAACACACCGGGCAACGCGAGATTTTAGCCTCTGCGGTCTTCATCCTGGCTTCAATCACCGACGGCATAGACGGCTATCTGGCGCGAAAGCGCGGGCAGATCACGACCATGGGCATCCTGCTCGATCCTTTGGCGGACAAGTTGTTGATCGCGGCCGCGTTTGTGACGCTGGTGCAATTTAATCCGGCCCTGGTTCCTGCCTGGATCGCCGTCGTCATCATCGGCCGCGAATTTCTGGTAAGCGGGCTGCGATCAATCGCGGCGTCTGAAGGGTTCACCATCCAGGCGAGCGAGCTCGGCAAGTTCAAGATGCTGGTACAGATCATCTCCGTCGTAGCGGTGATTCTCGCGCGGAGATGGCACGAGTGGCCCCTTGGGCCTCTCTATATCTTTCCCGTCTACTGGATCGCGCTGCTCGCTATCTGGTTCATGGTTTTACTCTCGCTGGTCTCGGCCCTCGACTACTTCGTCGCCTTCTGGGCGAGGATCGACCGCAAGTCGGAAAAACGACGGAAGCGATCCTTCGTGCTAGCCAGGCGGAGAAAAAGCAATGTCCAGGCTGTTTGAAAAGCCTAACGAAAAGGCTGATCCGCCTCCGGCAGCGTCTGCTGCGTCCGATTTTTCTGTAAATGTTTACCTGCCAGAACAGCGCCGGCTGTTGCTCGCGCTAGCCCATCAAGTCATCCTTTCAAAACTGGCGCTTGAGCCTTCGCCAGAAATTCCACGCGAAGAAAAATGGTTGGAAGAGGCTCGCGGCGTTTTCTCGACGCTTTATCTTCACGGTCAGCTGCGAGGATGCGTGGGCTACGCCTTGCCCGTGGCTCCTCTATTTCGGGCGGTCTCAGAGACCGCATTAGCGGCTGCTTTCAACGACCCCCGCTTTTCGCCGGTGAATAACGACGAGGCTCGAGAACTTGAAGTTTCACTCAGTGTTTTATCTCCGCTTCGGCCGATCCGGGCGGAAGAAATTGTGGTCGGGGTTCACGGCTTGTTAATTTCGGATGGATCGCGGCGTGGGCTCTTGCTGCCGCAGGTTCCAGTAGAAAATGGCTGGGATCGGCAAACATTTCTCGAAGAGACTTGCCGCAAGGCCAACTTGCCTCTGGATGCGTGGCGTCGCACTGCGATCGAATCATTCACGGCCGAAGTTTTTGGCGATTCAAATCTCAATGCTCGTTGACGTTCCTCCCCGCCGATCCAATGGTTCAGTTTAAAGTTTTAATTTAAGTCTGCTGGCTCGTTAGCGTTGCGATTGTAAGCTAGGCGCTCACGTTGGCAGTTCACGCCGCGCTGGGAGCAGTTATGGAATTGATGGTGATTGTTGTGGTCAATCTCAGTGCGAGCGCGATCATACCTGGCAGTCCGGCGATCCGTTTCTTCCGCTGAACTTGCATTTCGACTCACGCCCTCTTGCTGGTTGATGAGGGACGCTCCTGGCGCCGCACGATGTTCTTCTCGGCTACATCACTTCAGGGTGACAGATCGCTTCATGCCATTTTTTGACGACAAAAAAGGGGAAGATTTCTCTTCCCTTTTTCTTAAATCCGTTGTTTCCTTACTGCTGCTGCTCGTCGAGTTCGACCATGTCCCCGGCATATACGTCTTCCAGCGCGAACACAACCATCGCCGACGATGAGGTTGGAGTTACGTTGAGTACGACGACCTCACCGATCGCGCGTCGTGGCAGATCGCTAACATGAATATCGGGTCCGCTCGTTCGGGTAAATCGTTTCGCTTCAAAACTTGGCGGATGCAATTGAGTATCTTCCGAAGTTGAAGCCTTGAAGGAGAGCGAATCTACAGGATTGTTCAGGGTCGCGGTGTAGGAGCGTACCACCTTGAAATAGTCGCCAACCTTCACTCCCTGATTTGAGCCCATGTTCATGTAAAGCTTCATTCCGGTGGCCATGAATCCACTGAAGTCTTTACCGAGCAGAATACGCCCGCTCAGCTTTCCGTTCGCTGGGGCAAAGCGATCAAAGTGAGTTGGAGAGCGGAACGCGATTGGCGATCGCTCCACGAAAGGCACGGCGATGTCGCCAGGGTTGATAGGGTCGCAACTGTATTCCACCTGTGCGACTGCGCTACGGCTACGAATGTCGAGGACGCGAACGCGGCCGATTTCTTCGTACGGCTGGCCTGAGGCCGCCAATAATTTTCGCTGGCCTGTGTAAAGCTCGTACTCGTTCATGTCCTTAACGTCGCGGACGATGGAGTAGAGTTGACCGGGCTGGTAGTTTTTGCCATTCAAATAGATCAATTCGCCGATTTCGAACTTGGTAGAATTCGGGGTATTCAACCCCCCATTGACATAGTTCATTTTGGGAATGCGTTCTTTAGTAAGAAATCCAGCGCAATAAATGTCTGCCGCGGTCGGCGTCTGGAAACGTACAAAGGGCACGTTCACGGAAGTATTAATGATCCCCGATGCGTCTGGAGTGGCCACCATTGTCGACTGCTGGGCCCATCCAATCGTAGCCATCAATAAAATTAACAGTCCTGTTTTCTTCATCTTACCTCCGCCCTTTCCCTTTCCCCGGGTCTTCCCTAGCTATCTCTCTAGGAGGACAAGGGTTACAACCGAAAAGTAGCAAGCGCGTAACACGGGGTCAAGGTTACGAGGGTGTCAAGCCTGTTAGCCGCAGACGGCTTTCACGGGCGCAGTTGCTAGTGTTTTCAGCCTTGTTTCTTGCATCTGCGCGGACTCCCCTGTAATATCGCGCCGTCGTTGAAAACAAATGGCCCTGTCTTCGCCGTCCACTGTCACTCCGTTCCTGCTTTCCACGCGACTGCCCAAGGTCTGTCTGGCCTTAAGCGGGGATACCGTCGACGACATGCTGGAAGCGGCCGAGTCAATGGCCCAGGAAAACCCTTTCATGGAGTTTCGGCTGGATTATCTGAAACAGCCCCTAGCTGCGCTCAACAAAATCAAAGCTTTTCTCGAGACCCACCATTACGTGACCGCGATCGGGACCTGCCGCCGAAGCGAGAATGGGGGGAAGTTCAAAGGCTCGATGGCATCGCAGCTCGAAGTCTTGACGAAGGCCATCGCAGCCGGCTGTCAAATTGTGGATCTGGAAATTCAAAGTGCTTCGAAGTCTAAGGTGGACGCAGTAGCGCGCCTTCGAAGCCACGGGCGACTGTTGATCTCGTCGCATGACTTCAAGGCCACCCGCAAACTTGAAGACACTCTTGCAAGCATGTTGGAGGTTCCCGCCGACTTTTACAAGGTAGTCACGACCGCAACCACCCTTTCCGACAACGTCACAATGATGAAGTTTCTGCAGGCGAACAGCGACAAGTATTCGCTAGTTGGCCTGTGCATGGGCGAGCAAGGGATTATCAGCCGGGTGCTTAGCGTGCGTTCCGGGAGCATCTTCACCTTCGGTGCGGTGAGCCCGCTGCAGAAGACGGCGCCAGGCCAGATTAGCGCACGAGACCTCCGATCCATCTATCGAATTGAGCAGGTTGACGCGGCCACTCGCGTCTACGGCGTCGCTGGCGATCCGGTTGAGCATTCTCTTTCTCCGGTGATCATGAACACGGCGATGCGGCGCGAGAGCGTCAACGCGGTTTACCTTCCGCTGCACGCCAGGACGCTGAGAGATCTGATCAATTGCATCCGCGACATTCCGCTGCACGGCCTCAGCGTTACTATGCCCTATAAACAGGCGATTCTTGAGCACCTCGACAACACCGACGCCCACACGGCAAAGACTGGGGCCTGCAATACGGTCGTCCGTGGGCAGAATGGCAAGCTATACGGCTTTAATACGGATGTCTCGGGTGTGGTTCGGCCATTGGAGCAGCGACTCACCATCGACAAGGCCAAAATTCTGGTGCTAGGCGCCGGAGGTGCAGCACGCGCTGCGGTTTTCGGGCTCAGTGAGCGGGGTGCAGAAGTGTGGATTCTAAACCGGACTGCCGCGTCGGGCCAAAAGTTAGCCCGGCAGGCGAAAGCGCACAGCATCAAGCGCGCGGACCTGAAGAAAACGGCATTCGACGTCATTGTGAACGCCACTCCAGTCGGAATGGGAAATTCCAAAGACTGCCCGCTTAAGGATGACGAGATTCAAGCCAAAGTCGTATTCGACATGGTTTACGACCCAGTCGAAACCCGTCTCATCCGGGTTGCCCGGAGCAAGGGATTCGCGGTGATTCCAGGCGTCGAAATGTTCGTACAACAAGCTGCCCGCCAGTTCGAAATTTGGACGGGCAAGCCCGCTCCAACCGGCGACATGCTGCGCGCCGTCACTGTTTCCTTGCAGGAACGCGCGAGTCGGTGACTCGAATTCTTCGCCTGATTATTCTTCTAAGCGATGCTGCACCTAGCGAAACCGGTAATCGGGTCAGAATTGTAGCATTGAGACGTCCGGCGATGCTCCGACAACAAGAATGGTTGCAAATTGGAAGAACCAGAAGTACTATGTCTTTGGACGCACATTTCGCGTTCGCCCAGTAGAAAAAACCCAACTTCCAGGTAGAACACGCAGCCCTTGCTTGACCAGAAAATCTAAGGGGAAGCCCCAACCCCGGTGCAATTCGGAGAGAATGCATGTCGTGGTACGCGTACTGCCTTACCGAACACCAGACTCTACATAACGGTGTTCGCGCCCGCCGACCCTTCCTTCTTGATGGTATTCAAGGTGTCAATTCAGCCCCAGTAATGAGTTATCCGAGCGGAGAATTTGCGGTTATCGTCAGCGAATTTGACCGCGCGACCGCAAAACTCGATGAGAAATCTGTTTTGGAGCATGCCAGAGTCGTCAGCCAGAGCTTCCGAACCGCCACCGTTTTACCTTTTCGCTTCGGCACTATTTTCGATACCGAGGACGCCATTCGCCAGTCCGTACGATCCAATCGCAGGACGTTCTGTGAGAGCGTGGCTCGATTGCGAGGCAAATCCGAGATGCGCATCAAACTGACGGTGCGTGACGGCTCTTTGCGCGGCTCCCTGCCAGAAATTGTGCTGCCGGATACGGTAGGCAGCGACTATCTCTGCAAGTTGCGGGAGAAGGCATCGCGCGAACGGGAGCGCCAGACCAAAGCCCGGGCGCTTTCGGTGCAGGTTCACAAGCTTTTTAATCCGCTGGAAGAAGAGATAAGCTGCAAGAGGGTCGACTCGGACGGGATGCTGCTCGATATTGCCCACCTGATCGATACGAAATCGATAGAGAAGTACCAGAACCGATACAGCACAGCTGCCAAACAACTCAAGAACTGTCAAATGGTAGTGACAGGACCGTGGCCGCCTTACCACTTCTTACCCGGCAAGGTTCGAACTGTGGCTGGGGACAGCTAGCCAGCAGCATTTGTTCGCTGCCTTAGTACGACCTGAAACTTTTTAAGTGCAGTTTTCTTCACCTTTGCCAGGATATGCCAGACCGATGCAGCAAAGTCAAAGCTGCTAAGTTGTCTAACAACATTCACTTACAGGCTGTAGCTGTAGTTCCGTGCTGGTTTACTCATTTGGTTCGGGAAATGCTTACTAAGTAGGCATTGAAGAGGTCGTACTTGATAAAACAACCTCACTCTCGACTCCACTTTGTCCGTTTTGATTGCAAAAGCGGCGTCCAAACTCGTTTCCTCTGATTCCCGCCAATTAGCCTCTTTCAAAAGGGCGGCCTCGCAAGAAGCCGCTTTTTTTGTTTGCCTCAGTGCTGTTAGACTCGCGTCCAATGACTTTTAGAAAGTCCGCTCTTTTGACAATCCTATTCGCGGTTATTTTTTTCGCGGCTGCCACAGTTACTCCGGCTTACTGCCAGAAAAAACCAAATATGCCCCCGCCAAGGGCCGCTACCGACGACCTTCTGCTCTCCACAATGCAAAAGGAACTTCATCGCGGTCAAGCCGAGCTTGCCAAACAAGACCCTGTTCCTTATTTCGCGAGTTACAACGTTACCGACGGTGATTCGCTGGTCATTCTTAGCGCTCAAGGCGCGATCTTGAACTCGACCAGAACTCGCACCCGTACTGCCGACGTGAGCATGCGGATTGGGGCTCCGGCACTCGACAACACGCACGACCAGGAACGGGCTTCCGGGATAACCAGCGGACAGCTTCCACTACGTGACGATCCCGATGCGATAGCTAGAGTTTTGTGGCGCCTGACCTATGACGAATATCGGAAGGCTCGTCAAGCCTTCGCTACGGTGAAGACTAAGAGCGCGGTTCGCGCGAAAGACGAGGATGATTCCCCCGACTTTTCGAACGAGAAGCCGGCAACTTACCGCGAGCAGGCACCGTTACCTGTTTTTCCCGAACAGAAGATCTGCGAAGACTTGGCCCGGCGCTATTCGGGCGCCTTCCGTAAGTACCCGCAGGTTGAAGAGTCGGTCGTTTTTCTGCTGGCGTCAGACAGTCACAGTTATCTGGTTTCAACCGAGGGCACAAAGATTGTCACCGCCGATGCCATCTTCCGGATCATGATCCAGGCGGAGACGCGCGCCGACGACGGTATGCAGTTGATGAGGGTCGAAACTTATCAATTTATCGATCCAGCGAAGTTCCCGTCTGAGGCTGAAATCGCGAAGAACGTCGACAAGATGGCGAAGGACCTTAGCGCCTTGAAGGCCGCTCCGCTAGCCCAACCTTACAGCGGCCCAGCACTCCTGTCTGGCAGAGCATCGGCCGTGTTCTTCCACGAAGTTCTCGGGCATCGAATCGAAGGGCAGCGCCAGCGCGGACGTGATGAGGGCCAGACCTTCACCAAGAAGTTGAACGAAAAAATACTGCCGGAGTTCCTGAGTGTCACCGACGATCCGACTTTGCATGTTCTCGGCGGTACAGAACTGTCGGGCTTTTATCGATACGACGATGAGGGAACCGCCAGCGAGCGCGTCGAAGTTGTGAAAGATGGCATCCTGAAGAATTTTTTGATGGGACGGATGCCGGTAAAGAACTTCAGCAATTCGAACGGCCATGGTCGAGCGCAAAGTGGATTGATGCCGGTGGGACGCCAAGGCAACTTGATCGTGACTTCTTCAAGAACTGTTCCTGACGTTCAACTGAGAACCCGTTTTATCGAAGAAATAAAGAAACAAGGCAAGCCCTACGGTCTTTACTTCGAAGATATTCAGGGCGGTTTCACGTTAACCTCGCGCGATTTGCCGCAGGCGTTTCAGGTTCTGCCTGTAATGGTCTGGCGCGTCTACGCGGATGGGCGTCCGGACGAACTTGTGCGCGGCGTCGATATCGTCGGAACTCCGCTCACAGTCTTAACGCAAATTGCCGCCACCGGTGACACCACCAGCGTATTCAACGGCATCTGCGGAGCGGAATCAGGGAGCGTACCAGTATCCGCCGCATCACCTGCGATCTTGTTCTCTGAGATGGAAGTACAGAAGAGAAAATACGGCGATACCAGACCGCCGATTTTGCCTCCGCCGCCTGGAGCAAACGACGGGAAGGGCGGCTCAAATTGAAGATGCGGCCTGCTTTGACGACAACAATGCTTTTCGCGATCTTGATAGGGCTCTCAGGTTCGGCCTTTGCGGCGGATCCCTCGAACGACGCGGTGTTGCGGGCTCTCCGTGAAGAGATGGACCGCTCCAAGGCGCAACTAAAACTTGAGAACGTCGCAGCTCCGTACTACATCGAGTACCGCGTCACGGAGATCGAACAATTCGAAGCCAGCGCGGTGTTCGGCGCACTGCGCAGCCAGCAGCAGGTTCACGCTCGATTGCTGAGAGTTTCGGTTCGCGTCGGGGATTACAAACAAGACAGCTTCTTCGGCCAGGGCGAAGCAGCTATCGATCTCGTCCCGTCCGATAATGACGTTTACGCCATCCGCCACCGCATCTGGCTGGCTACGGATCGCGCCTACAAGGCTGCGACGGAAGCGCTTTCTGCCAAGCAGGCCGCTTTAAAGCAATTAAAGGTCGATGAGCCGGTCGATGATTTTTCAAAGGCGACACCGGCGCAAGCCATCGAGCCTTTAGCCAGGCTTGCTACCACCGACTTCACGCCGTGGACAAAGTTGCTGGAGGATTCGTCAGCTCTCTACCGAAGTGACAAAGAGGTGGAGAATTTTGAATCGGCAATCCGCTTTGGGGTTGAGAATCGATACTTCGTCAACTCAGAAGGGACCGTCTCGCGCTCCGGCGCTGGACACTACGTAATTTCCATCTCGGGTTCGACGCAAGCGTCGGACGGGATGTTGCTGCATCGCTCGCACGCGGATCAAGGTCATGATCCAAAAGAACTGCCAAGCCGGGACGAATTTCTGAAAACGGCGGCGAAGATACTTGAAACCCTCAAGTCCCTACGTGGCGCTCCGGTGGTGGATGAAGAATATCGCGGTCCAGTCTTGTTTTCGAATGATGCAGCCGCAACTGTAGTCAGCGATTTGATTGAGCCGAACGTTTTGGGTCACAAGCCGCGGCTGGGAGAAAACGCCCGCACCACGGGGGCGTGGGCCAGCAGCTACAAGTCACGCGTGTTGCCAGATTTCGTCAACGTATACGACGACCCAACCCTCACTGAGATTTCGGGCCATGCTTTGTTTGGAAAATATTCTCTCGACGACGAAGGCGTGAAAGGCCAGCGCATTTCGGTAATCGAGAAGGGGCAACTCGTCGCATATCTCATTGGACGGCAGCCGATCCGCGACTTCGCTACGTCAAATGGGCATGGGCGCGCCGCCGCTGGCACCGCCGCTTCGCCTCATTCGGGCAATCTGGTTCTGCAATCGGTTTCTCCGCAAGCTGACCTGGATCTCAAGAAGAAGCTGATCGAACTGTGCCAGAAGCGCGATCTACCTTACGGACTTTATGTGGAGACCATGGGGCCGCGGCTGGAGCCGCGCCTTCTTTATCGCGTCTACACCAAAGATGGTCACGAGGAACTGGTGCGAGGCGGAGTCTTCGGCGACCTCGATGTTCGCGCTCTGCGCAGTGAATTAAGTGCCGCGGGAACTGAGCCGGCTGTTGAGAATCGACCAGACCCGGTTTGGTATAGCGTGGCGAGCCCGGCGCTCTTGTTCGACGAACTGCAAGTGAAAAGGACGCAAGCCGCAAAGCAAAAACTTCCCGAATATCCTGCTCCGGCTCTTAGCTCGGGAGGAAACAATCCCTAAGCTCGAAATATCGAAACATGAAACGACTTCCACGAAAGATGTGAGTTTCTCCAGGGCGATGTGGCCGGGAGTAATCGTTAGGTATCAACCTGTCCGCTGCCTGTGTGCACGCGCAACGCCCTAGAGTTGACTGCTTATCCGTTTCGCGCATACCATATTTGATTGGCAATGTGCATGCCGGAATTCTAGGCGGAAAACACAACCATTAGTCCGAAGGACTCATCGTAAGCAGGGTCACGCGTTCAGGCTGGTATTTATCAACTATTCGCCATTTTTATTTGCAGGCGCTCACCATGGATAAGAAGAAACTCGAAACTTTTCGAAAAAAACTGGAAAATCGGCGCAACGAACTCCGCACTATGGTCGTTCGCAATCAGCAAGACGGGCGAACCGCCGACGAGGAGGCAACCCAGGATGTGGCCGATCGCGCCGCCAGTTCGTATAACAAGGAGTTTCTGTTCAGCCTGAGCAACAACGACCGTCAGTTGCTCAACATGGTCGATGGCGCACTAGCTCGCATTCGCGAAGGCAGTTTCGGAGAATGCGTTTCCTGCGGCAAGGAAATAAATGCCAAACGTTTGGACGCCGTGCCATGGACGCGCCATTGCATCGAATGCCAGGAAAAAGCTGAACAAGGATTGCTCGAAGCGGCGCAATAAATCGCGGCCAGCTAATACCTGACAGTAGAAATCCTGCCCGTGCCCTACACAAACTCGCCCTCTTTTGGGCGACAAGCTATAAGATTGGCGTCATTTGCTGGAGCGACACAGCGCGTAGATAGTATCGGGCATCACTGTAGCGGCATCACAAGCTTGCTAGTAAAAACGACCTTGAAAACCCATAACCGACAGTCAGTTCTCCACTTTCTACTTCTTCAATTATCTAGCAATTTCGCGAGGTACCGCTATGTCTGAAAGTGTGCAAGTTTCAAATCCCGCGCCGCTGACTACGCTCTCCGATGATGAGATTCTTTTTCGCGACAATGTTCGCCAGTTCGCAGACGATAAGATTCGGCCGCTGGCAAAGGAAATGGACGAGAAAGCAGTATTCGATCATTCGCTGCTCGACCAGTTCTTTCAACTGGGATTGATGGGCATCGAAATTCCTGAGCAGTACGGTGGCGCGGGCGGCAAGTTTTTTGATGCGATCTTGGCGGTGGAAGAATTTTCGCGTGCCGATGCCTCGGCCGGAGTAATTGTCGACGTGCAGAATACACTGGTGGCAAATGCCATTCTGCGCTGGGCCAATGAAGATCAGAAGAAGCGCTACTTAACGAAAATGGTCAAGGACACTGTTGGCGCGTATGCCTTGAGTGAGGCGGGTTCGGGCTCAGACGCGTTCGCGCTGCAAACCAAAGCGGAGTTAAAAGGCAGCGACTTCGTCCTTAACGGACGCAAGCTCTGGATCACCAACGGCAAAGAGGCTGGCATTTTTATTCTGTTCGCGACTGTAGACGCTTCGAAAGGTTACAAGGGCATCACGGCATTCTTGATCGAGAAGGATTTCCCCGGATTCACAGTTGGGAAAAAAGAAGACAAACTCGGTATTCGCGCGTCATCGACCTGCGAATTGCTTCTGGAAGACTGCCGCGTTCCCAAAGAAAACGTTCTCGGGGAGGTTGGCAAGGGATACAAGATCGCAATCGAGACGTTGAATGAGGGCCGCATCGGCATTGGGGCGCAGATGCTGGGAGTAGCCCGCGGAGCATGGGAATACGCCTCCAAATATGCACAGGAACGCACGCAATTCGGCAAAACGATTTCAGAATTCCAAGGGATACAGTTTCAGATCGCGCAGATGGCCACAGAAATCGAGGCTGCACGGCTCATGGTTTATAACGCGGCGCGGATGAAAGATGCAGGAGTAAATTTTGTCAAAGAAGCTGCGATGACTAAGCTCTTCACTTCGCAGGTTGCGGAACGCGTGACATCACTCGCGATCGAAGTCTATGGCGGATACGGTTTCACGAAAGACTATCCAGTTGAAAAATATTGGCGCGACGCCAAGATCGGAAAAATTTACGAAGGCACATCGAACATGCAACTGGCGACAATCGCCAAGCTAGTGATGGGCAAGTAGAGACACTAGCTAAGCGTTGCGGGGTGAAACGCAACATCCGCGCCGCTAAAGGGGAGACGCCTTGCGGGATTTGGCAATTACTCCTTAACGTGAAAGTGCGGTAAGACCTCATCGCCGAATAATTTTGCCTGCCCCGTTCGGTCATCACCCCAGATTTCGAGCATAATATGCGTGCATCCGGCGTCGCGATATTCTTTGATCTTCTCAACGCACTCTTCCGGGGTTCCCGCAATCGGGCAAACTTTGCGGAGTAATTCATCACTCACGGCACGGGCGGCCGCTTTGCGACCGCCTTTTTCCATTGCATCAGCAACGGGCTGCAGCTCTTCGAAAGTGATTCCTGCGGATTCGAGCAAAACGTCCGCCGAACCCTTGATATTCTGCACCTTATTGGCGAGGTACATCGCGGCCTGCTCGCGAGCTCCCTCTTTTCCATTTCTTGAATCTCTTCCAATACTGCCGACAACGACGCATCCGAGAATTAACTTCGAGGCATCGCGTTCGGCCTTTGCTGCTCCCTCCTCCATATTCTTTTTCGAATAGCGGACAAACGCCGGAGTCGTTATCGAAGCCGTAAGCAATCCATCTCCAAGCGAGCCGCCTAGTTTCTGCATTGCCGGCCCTGTTCCGGCGACGTAAATCGGCGGGATTTTTCGCGAAGTGTGCGCGTCGCTTTTAAGCGGGGGAACGCTAGCGGCAAACACTTTACCCTGGTAGTCATATTTGTCTCCCTTGAGTACGCCGCGAATTATTTCGATGCTCTCGCGCATGACCGTGGCCGGGCCTACTTTTTCGCCTTCCCCTTCGCCGATTTCTTTCATGAAGATCTTCGACGCGCCGAGGCCAAGAAGGAAACGGTCACCGGCGAGATCTTGCATGACGCGTGCTTCCATCGCAATCTCGACGGGATGCCGCGTGTAGGGAGAAATAATTCCCCAGCCGAGATAAATCTTTTTTGTCTGACTGGCGATTACAGCAAGAATTGCCGTCGAAGAGCGCGCTTCGAAGGAATGCTTGCGCCACCACGGGTAGGCTTCGGCGATCCAAAATGTGTCAAAACCCGCGTCTTCGCAGGCTCTTGCCATGGCGACCGTTTCTTGAACAGGCTCCATGCTAAGTTGCAAAACTCCGATGTTGAAAGGAATTGTCATGATGGCGGCTCCCTAATACGATTCTTATCTGGACCGGTATGCGATTGCTTTAATTAGGTTGTTTATTCGCTCAGAAGTAACACGAGCTTCAGTCGGGATCGGACCAGCCTTGTTCTAATCCCTTTACGAGTTGCCATATCGCCGTGTTCAGCGGCGTCGGCACTCCGGTCATTTTGCCCCACTTAACAATCGCGCCATTCATAAAATCAACTTCAGTTGGGCGCTTCGCGAGAACGTCTTGCAACATCGACGCCCGGTGTTTGCCCGGAGCATTCGCTCCTTTTTGGACGAGGGCGCGGGGATCTCCGTGCAGTTCGATGCCCAACTTGCGTGCAACCGTTTCGCCTTCGCTGATCAGATCATTGAAGAGCTGCCCGGTCGGCGCAAAGCGGGTTGCCGCGCCGTGATGTAATAATGTCAGGGCTCCAACCGGATTGGTCGCGGCATTGAAGATCAGCTTGGTCCATTGCGCGCCGCGTGCATCAGCCAGAGGAATCACGTTCATACCAGACCGAGTGATCAAGCCCGCAAGTTCCTCGACCTTCGACATCGGTGTGGCCGTGGCTTCAAAAGGACCTATCCACGTATCGCCCTTAATATCAAAACCGATGTGACCGGGAGCGATGGGATGCCCGGCGGGAAAGGTAGTTCCGCGGATCACTTGCTTCACGCGCTCCGCGATAATTTCTTCGTTGCCCACTCCGTTTTGCACTGAGCAAACTGCGCTCTGCCCGTCGAAGGCGTGGGCGGCCTGCTTAATCGCCGAGGCCGTGTGGATGGCTTTGGTCGCCACAATACCGTAATCGCATCGTGGCAATTTAAGAGGGTCATTGGTTGCATTGAGTCTTGCGATGAAATCGGCGGCGCCGGAGATTCGTAAACCATTCTTCTGAATGGCATCGACATGTTCTTTCGAAACGTCGTAAGCCCAGACTTCCACCTCGCCTTTCTTCGCAAGATGAGCGGCAAACAGGCTTCCAACGGCTCCACAACCGACAATGCAAATTTTAAGCAAAATTAAAACCCCAGCACTTTCTGTAGAGAGGCGGTTCTCCGCGCTTGTGAGGAAGGCGCAAGCGCCGTCTCTAGACTCGGTTTTTGACGCTCTCTCGCGTTTCCCCGCCGTTGTAAAACTTCCAAGGAACATCGGCCAGGCATTCTCCTTCAGACTTGCCGATTCGATACGTGTCTTGCGTGTAGAGGCAGACCTTGCCTTCTTGATCGACGACCTGCGGATGCAGGGAGAAGATCATGTTCTCTTCCAAGGGCACTTCACTTTTCGCGCCAATCGCAGGATATTCCAGCATCGTCATGCCGATGCTGTGGCCGGAAAGATGGCCCAGAGCGAAACCGTGTTTTGCAAATATATCTGCCACGGTTCGATGAACGTTGGAGGCAAGTTCGCCGTGGCGCATTAACTTGCGCGCCGACTCCATTGCATGCGGGTACGCATCCGCCATGCGTTGTGTTGTCTCACTCACTTTCCCTTGAATCAGCGCTCGAGAAAATTCCACCCAGTACCCGCCCGCTCCCGTCACCTCAAGTGAATAGAGCAAAAGATCATCGCCTGAAACCTTGCGGTTGCCTGGCACTTTAAAGAAGGCATTCGCCTCTCCATGCTCGCCAGAAAGCAAGATATTCATCATGCGCGGACCGGCTCCCCGAGCGAAAAAAAGTTCGACTGCCGGCGCCATGATTTCGGCTTCGGTTTTGCCCGGTTTGTAATTGGCAATCAGTTCCCAGAATCCATCGACCACGATGTCCATGGCATCACGAACTTCGAGAAGTTCTTCGTCGCTCTTAACGGCGCGCGCCATGTCGAATTCCTGATCAAACGGCACCAGTTCGAACGAGCCTTGAGCTAGTTCGCGATAATCTCGAACCGCCATTACAAAATTCATGCCGAAGGTGCCAATGCGTTTCCATTTGCGTTCGACAGCGCGATCACGCACCCATTGCCCAGGCACATCAGGCCAAACCTGATCCTTCACCCATGGCTTTTGTTTGTCGCCGATCCAGCGGGCCTCGCGCGGAAAAACCAAAGTGGGCTCATCCTCTAGCGGTATGACAACGTAGACATAGCGATGGACGATTTCGAAACCCGAGGTATAAAAGACCGCACCCTCGAAACCGGCATATTGATTGCCGCAGACGATAATGGCGTCCAACTTAGCAGCGTGCATGCGCGTGCGAATGTTTTTGAACCGTCGGTCGATTTCTTTCTGACTCGGCACGTAACTCACTCCAGTAAAGGTTTCTTTCGGGGAAATGGCTCGGCACGGGTCATCACCGGGTCCCACGAATAAGGGACAAGCGCCTTTTCTACGAATGGACTCCGCAGATTTCAGCAGCGGTCAATGCGTAAATCTTTGTTATCTCTACTAACGTCTTGATCAAAACTTTCTCGCCATCTTTGTCGCGCGGACCGCTCGAGGGACCGTAGTTCACGGTTTCCACACCATAGCGGCTGAGCACACTCGCGTCGGAACACCAGGTCACAACCTCGCGCTCGGGAATCTTACCCGTGACGTGCTTGTGATTGCGATCGATGGCACGAATCAGTTCGTGATCTTCACTGATGCGCGCACCGGGAACCGAGACGTAGGTTTCGAATTCCATCCCCCAGTCAGGATGTTCGCGTTTTAACCCGAAAAATAGATTTTGAATATCACGACGGGCTTCCGCCAGCGGGATAGTAGGCGGTACGCGTATATCGAGGAACAAATTTGTTTTTTCGGGAGTTCGACTGGCGCGCCAGGCATGTCCGCCGGAAATCCCACCCAGGTTCACGATGGCTTTTTTGCCGCCATAGCTGGCCTTTTTTCCCCACGCTTCGATCCACTTCAAGATTGGCTGCGTAAGTTCAAGCATCCGCCGAATGGAGTTCATTTCCTCGCGGCCTTCGCAGAAAGCAGTGTGAACATAGATTCCGGTACAAGAGAGGCGCACCCACATCGATCCGAAATGTTCGAGTACAACATGCATGTCGGTGGGCTCGCCGAGAATACAGAGGTCGGGAAGGATTCCGTGATTGACGAGATAGTGGGTGCCGCATCCGTAGCCGCGATACTCTTTGCCTTTGAATTCTCCCCACTGCGTCTTTTCAATTTCTCCCGAGACGGCGGCAATCAGCACATCGCCTTTAAGCTGAATGCCAGCGCGCTGCAAGGCTTTGACGGCGCTCGTGTAGCAGGCGAGCGCGCCTTTCATGTTGTAAATTCCGAGACCGTAAATGAAGCCATCCTTGAGCACTGCGTGAGGCTTGTACCCGATGCCGCTGAGAAAGTCTTCGTCGCCGGTGTTAGAAGTATCCATGTGGCCGTTGAACATCAAGTTCTTGCCGCCACCCACACCCTGGCGTCGGCCAACCACGTTCGCGCGCGATTCTTCGATCTCTTGCCATGTAACGTCGAGGCCGGTTGTTTCGAGTGCCGAGCGCATGTACTCCGCCATCTGCAGTTCGCCGCCTGTCGGGCTGGGTATGTTTACGACGTCTTCGCACATGGAGACGAGTTCGTCTTCGCGAACTTCGGCAACGATTCGCTCGATCAATTTCGGATCTAGCGCAGGCTTCGAGTTTGGGGTGGAGGCGGACACTATCTTTTAGTTCGCAGTCTTCATTTCTTTTATCTCTTGTTTGCTTGACCGCTTTGCCAGCCGGAAGTCGTCTGGGTCGGTACACAGTTTCTCGTTTCCTTTTTCAGTTATCAAGAAGTTGTCTTCCAATCGCAGACCGCCGCCGCCGGGCCAGTAAATTCCCGGCTCGATGGCGAGCACCATTCCTTTTTTTATTACTCCGACACCCGCCTGGTGCGCGTAAGGAAATTCGTGGGCGCGCGCTCCAACTCCGTGGCAGATGGGATGGGTTGGCTGTCCCGGATACCCGCCCTCGGCGATACGAGCGCGAACGAGTTTGTCTAATTCCGGAAAGCTTGCACTATCTCGAGCGAAGTCTACCGCGTCACGAAAAACCTTTAGCAAAAGATCAAGTAGTTTGTGATACTCGGGCGTCAACTCGCCAGGACATGCGTTCTTCGTCAGGTCGGTCCAGTAGCCATCGACGCATATCCAGATCTCGAATAAAGTTGGCTCGTTTTTTTGAATTGGCCGATTGCCGGTCGCCGTGAACGTCGCAATTCCCTTACCCGACCAGACCAGCGTGAAAGCGCGCGCCATTTCCACTTTGCCTTTGAAGCCAACACCGGTACCGTGGACGAAACCTTCGTACATGGCGCCCACTTCGCTCTCTTTCATGCCGGGCCGCAAGTGCTCGCGCGTGTAATCCATGGCAAGCGCGGCGAGTTCATTTGCCAGGCGCATGCGCTCGATTTCCTGCTCGGTTTTGATTGAGCGAGCTTCATTGAGCAAAGGAGTGGAGTCGACCACCTCGCCGCAAATCTTTTTGAACGATTCAAAGTACGACATCATGAAGGTCGTCGGTTCCCCCACCATTCGGTCCGAAGCCTGGGTGCCCATATTGAGTTCTATGGCAATCTTGTCGGTTAAGCCACGACTCTTCAAGACTTCGTAGGCGCGATCCCACGCGCGGAATTGGGGGGGCCGCGGATCGCGATCGTCGTAACCTTTGAAATATAAAATGTCTTTCGTCCACGAATTGCGCTCTGCGTCGGCCTGCTGCGGCTCAAGCGCAATCAGAGTCGGCTCTCCCTCTTGCGGAAAAACCACCGCGTCGTAGCCTTTCATGCACCAATAATTTGATAAATAGACAACATTGTCGGGCGCGCGACACACGAGCGCCGAGAGACCCTGCGCCTTCATGAGCTCGCGCACGCGATCGAGCTTTATTTTATCTACCGGCCAAGCCATAAAATCTCAATGAACAGATAACGGATTATTTTCCTCGCTATAGCTCCATGCCGCTTCTTTGCCTTTGATCAAACGATAGACCGCAGTGTGTAGCGGCGCCTCTACCCCAACTCGCTTCGCCTCTTGAGCGATGGCGCCAGAAAGAAAATCGATCTCGGTGGCGGCCCGATGCCGCACATCTTGAAGCATCGACGGTGGATGGTTGGTCATGGCACCGCGGCAATTCATCGTCCACGGGTCATCCTGCAACCGGATGCCAGATTTGTCGGCTACTCGCTTGCCTTCTTCAATCAAGGCGTGAAGCAGATGGCCGAGATCGCCAAATTTGGCTTCATCCGAAAAATGTGGCGAGTGGGGCAAACCGGTGAGCGCGGAAACGCTGTTGACTGACGAATTGAAAATCAGCTTCGACCATTGCGCGGGACGTGCGTCCTCGAGCGGTTCGGCTTTCAGCCCTGATTTAGTAAGCAGATGGGCTGCTTCTTTCACAATTTCAAAAGGCGTGCCGCTTGGCTCATACGGGCCTATCCAGGTTGGCGTGTCGAGCTCATACTGAACATGGGTGTCACTGTGGCGGGTGCCGCTCATAAAAGTAGTGCCGCGCATGACGTAACCACGCGTGATTGTCGCTATGATCTCCTCACTGCCGACGCCATTCTGAGCGGAGAGAACCGCGCCTTTATCGAAGAGGTGAGCGACTGGCTGAAACGATTGTTTGACCTGCGTTGCCTTGGTCGCGACGATGCCGAAGTCAAACTCGGGCAATGTCTTTGGATCCGTCGTTGCTCGGATAGAGGCGGTAAAGCTATGTGTGCCGCTGACGGTCAATCCGTCGCGGTTTAGACTTGCGGCGTGATCGTCGCGCCGTACGAACGCCCAGACTTCGGCCACTCGCGCCAGGTGGGCGGCGTACAAGCTGCCGATAGCACCGCATCCGATAATGCAAACTCTCTTCATTTCGCGGATGAAGCCTGTTTCCTTTCGAGCTTCACTAATTCGGCACGCTGGCCGCCATCGTGAGCCTTAAGTGCGCGAAAGATGCTGTCGGCGTTGTTGAACGAATCGTTGATCACAATTCCATGCGCGAAGAGCGCATCCTGCAGGGCGGACGAGATGGTATGAATGGGAGCTGCGCCCCCTTCGCCCATTCCCTTCGCTCCGCTATAGCTGTGCGGCGAAGGCGTTGAAGTGTGGCCATACTTAATTTTAGGAATATTCATCGATGTGATCGGAGTGTAATCGCTGAAGGTGCTCGTCAGCATATTTCCTACTTCGTCATACACGCAGGTTTCCATGAGAGCGGCGCCGATACCGTGGGCAGTTGCGCCATAAACCTGGCCCTCGACAATAGGAGGGTTGATTACGGTTCCGCAATCGTCAACCGCTACATAGTCAATAATCTTTGGAACGAACGTCTCCCGATCGACTTCGACGACTGCGATATGAAGTTGCGAGGCGTAGGTCAGGGTGAGGCTGCCGTATTTTGCCTTCGTGTCCGGTACTTTGAATGGCGCTCTCCACACATAGCGGCAATTGAGCGTGACGTCGTAAAGGCTTTCAGGAAGCACGGCGCTGTTGACATTCACGATGTTAGCGAGCCCCCAATAGTTAATCGATTTTCCGGTGGCATTCGCTTTGATCTCGGGCCCCTGTTCGCCCACTCCGAATGCGAGTTCGTCCTCATTTGTTTCAAGCAAGAAGGCTGCCAGGCGCTTCATTTCGGTTTTAAGCTTTTGCGCCGCGCCGTGAACTGCCGACAATCCGGAGACGGCGAACTGGCTGGCATAGGTTCCGGACATGCCGGTGTGAACGTTGCGCTCAGTATCGAATCCTGTTCTCACAGTGATTAGATCCGGATGAATATTCAGGACGTCGGCGACGACTTGGGCGGCCGTCGTCTCATGCCCCTGCCCCTGTGGACAAGAACCGACTGCCACAACCACCTCTCCATAAATATCGAGCTTGCAATTTGCACCTTGGGAATTGCCCGAAAACGGGGCATAGGGATTGATGATCTGCGACTGGCCAAAGTTATTAGTTCCGGAATCCAGGGTGGTTCCGATACCGATTCCGATCATGCGCCCCTCGTGTTGGGCGTCAATCTGTTTCTTCCTCCACTCATCCCATCCGATCAAACCCTTCGCTACCTCGAGCATTTTCGGATAGTTTCCCGAGTCATAGACGCATCCGTTCGGAGTTGTGTAGGGAAATTCCTCAGGTCGAATGTAGTTTCGCAACCGAATCTCATCGGCGGCGATGCCGATCTCATGCGCGCAAATGTCGATGACGCGCTCCAGAAACCACAAGTGCTGCATGCGCGAGTATCCGCGATTGGGGCCTACGGGACATTTATTTGTGACTGCCTGCCAGAAATCGATTCGCGCGTTTTTAAAGCGGTAAACACCGCAAAACACCTGCGACCAGATCACGCATCCGAGCGGTTCATAGCGGGGATATGCTCCGCAATCATCGATATGTTTGGAGTCGATTGCGGTGATTACTCCATTCTTGTCGAGGGCGACCCGCGTATTTCGGAAGGTGCGCTCATTGCCGTGGGCGCTCGCAACCATGTGCTCAGAGCGAGTTTCAACCCATTTCACTGGGCGCCCCCCGGCCTTCTTAGAAGCTAGAGCACATACCGCCATCTGCGGGTAGCTCGTAATTTTTATGCCAAAACTCCCACCTATATCAAAAGTTTGTACTCGGATTTTGTCGATGTGAACTTTGAGATGAGCGGCCAGGAACTGGATGGCAAACGATGGGAAAGAATTGTTGCACCCGTAATAAATACGATCATCTTTCGGATTCCACTCGCCAATGATGACGTTGTTTTCGAGCGGCGTGGAAGAAAAGCGATGAAAATGAAGGCGGTCGATATTGACAACGTAAGCCGCATCTTTAAATGCTTGCTCCACATCGCCGTACTCCCAGACTCCGTTCCATACCCGGTTCGTACCGGCGGCCTCGTGAAGAACGCTGCGGTCGGTCAGTGCTTCTTCGGCTTCAACGACTGGCTCGAGCGCCTCGTATTCAACATTCACCATCTCAGCCGCATCTTCCGCAATTCCTGGAGATTCGGCTACGACAGCGGCAACCGGCTCACCCTGATAGATCGCCTTATCGACCGCCATTGGGAAGTCGCGAATTTTTTGGGCGTGGTCGGGTCCAATTTCTATGAACGGTTGAGTCTCTGCCGCGATTTCTTTGCCGGTAATTACACAGGCGACTCCAGGTAGCGCCTCTGCCGCGGAGGCGTCGATGCTCAGGATTCGCGCATGCGCATATGGTGAGCGAACGAAGCGCAGGTAAAGCATCTCCCGCAGTTTGATATCCTCTGCAAATTTGCCACGGCCGCGCAGCAGGCGATCTTCTTCTTTTCGCGGGAGCGATGCTCCCACCCAGCCCTTACCGCCGTTATTTCTCTCTTCTACCACCTAAACTTTTTCCTCTGCATACAATCGTCCGTGTGGTCGCCTTTCGCCAACACTCTGTTCTCGTTATGACAATGCTGCTTGCAATCCGTCAATTAACTTTTGGACTTGCTTCTTCCCTAATGGCTCAAGCAATCCGCCAGCTACCGATGCTAGGCGCCCAAAAATTTGCGCGTCTCCTTGCCACTTAACTCTTGTTCCGTATTCTGTCGGAGAGAGGTCAAATCCGGCGACCATGGTGACGTTTCCGCCGGCTAATGACCCCTGACCCTTATATTGCGCGCGCCGCGGACGGTCAGCTTCGGCCAATTCCATCTTCACGTCCGCGCTACCTTTGATGTAGGAGATGCCAACGTTCACCTTAATCGTAAAATGAGTCGCGTCCTGGATGGTAAGGCCTTGAAAGTCGGGAAGCAGAGAAGCGAATCGCTTAGGATCGGTGAGGAAATCGTAAACTTCTTCCGGCTTCTTCTTGACCTCGAACTCCCCCGCGAACTTAATCGCCAACGGACGCCCCCTTCATATTGCGACCTGCTAATTCGATGGCTTTGAAGACATTTACGTAGCCAGTGCAGCGGCAGGTGTTACCGGCAATGGCTTTGCGAATCTGTTTTTCATCGGGCTCCGGATTTTCCGCCAGTAGTTGGTGGGTTGCAAGCATGAGTCCGGGGGTGCAGTATCCGCACTGTAATCCATAGGAATCGCCGAAGGCCTTTTGAATAGGGTGAAGCTTCCCATTTTTCTCCAGGCCCTCAACGGTAATGATGTCCGCTCCGTCAGCCTGCACGGCGAAAACCGTGCATGACTTGACTGCCAGATTATTCATCAGCACGGTGCATGCACCGCAGTAAGTGGTATCGCAGCCAACATGCGTGCCGGTCAGATCGCAGGCTTCGCGCAGAAATTCGACGAGGAGCGTACGTGGCTCGATCTTTCGCGCGTAAGTCTTCCCATTGATGCGGATGGTCACATCCAGCTTTTGAGGAGCAATATTCTCAGGCATACAGGTGTGAGCCCTCGACCCTCTCTCCGCGGGCGCGGCGCATTGCGATCTGGATTGCCCGCTTAACCAAAGCGACAACCAGTTGCCGTTTGTAATCCGCCGACCCACGCATATCAGATTGCGGATCAGCAGCGGCGCGTGCCGCTTCGGAGGCGGTCTCTATGACCTTTTCATTTAAGCTCTTCCCTCGAAGCGAAGCTTCCGCCTCACCGGCGCGAATCGATGTGAGGCCGACGCAGCCGAGCGCGATTGCGGCTTCTTTACAGACGCTGTCCTGCACGGTCAATTGGACTGCCACGCTCGCGCTGGGGTAAACGGGGGCGCTGCGCTTGAAAGCAATGTAGGCGCCTCCGCTGCCATGCGGTGGAATCTTTACCTCAATTTCTTTTACGAGTTCGTCATGCGCAAGAGCGGTCGTATATGCATCAGTGACAAAATCTTTCAGCGGGAGCGAACGTTCACCATTCTTTCCGAGGCAATGAACCGTGGTATCGAGCGTGATTAGAGCGTTTGCCCAGTCGCCGCTCGGATCGGCCTCAGCCAGTGATCCTCCTATCGTTCCCCGGTTGCGGATCTGAACGTCGGCTATTCCCGCTGCACAGTCATGCAAGACAGGAATTTTCTGCGCCAGCGCAGAATGCTCAATCTCAGCATGTCGAGTCATTGCGCCAAAACGAATGGCGTTTTGATTCTCTGCGATGAAAGAAGTATTTTTAATAAAGCTCAGGTCAACCAAGTGTTTCGGATTTGCGAAACGCAATTTGAGGAGCGGAATTAAACTTTGTCCACCGGCAAGGAATTTCGCATCAGTCCCGAGTTGGCTCAGCATGGTCACGGCTTCTTGCAGTGACGAGGCCCGGTGATAGAAAAACGGTCTGGGATACATTGAAAGTTATTCCATTCCAACAGTGCGAGGTCGGGCAAAACCCCACGCTGTAGCGGCAAGCGCAGCGATGACCAAAGCCGACCCTGCGATCGAGAAAGCTTTCCAAACAAAAGCACCGTGATTATAAGTTTGCAGAAGCACTGCCAGCGGAAACATTACGCTGCCGATCAAGAGTGCAAATGCGACGAAGAGCCGACTTGACTCGCGAAAGTTGACACGCTCAAAAATTAAGCCCAAAACAAAGATGAGCATCGCCAGACCGGTCCAATGAGAATGCGCGTCGACCTGACGGACGTAGTCATACTTAGTTGCGGCATATTGCTGAAGGTCCATTCGTGATTGATCAAAATTTCCTACTGCCGACGCACCGAACGAACGAGCGAGCGATCCGCCCATCTGGTCGAGGGTCTGATGCTCCATAAAGAGCGCGTAGTGCAGTCCATAGAGCATGCCACAAGTTGCAAGCACCATCCCGCCCACCAGAAGAAGCTTGCGCGAACCGGCAAAGTGAGGTTGATGTGACTCTGGAATGGCAGCGCGAAGCGGCGCGGATTCCCGTGCCCCGGAGTGGCGCACTACGCCAACCAGCATTCCGATGAGAGCAATAAGCACCATCAATCCACCAACGTCGGCGATGCCGCCTGCGATCAAACCAAATCGAACTTCAAGAAGGACAAACACTGGAAGAATGATTGAGCCGCCGAGAAAAATCTTTACCCAACGCCGCTTCCATTTTTGCGAAAGCAAAATAAGGGGTTGCGCGAAACTTAGCAGAATGGCCAAAAGCCCGAATTCTATGATGTGGGAATGCGCGGCGATGTTCACGGCTCGCGTGCCGGCGAGATTGCCGAAGTTGTCCACCTCTGCGGCAGCGACGCCCAACTGCCCGGAAGACGACGAATCAAGAATTCGCTGCAATATGGACGTTTCCATGCTCTCGTGCGCATAAAGCATCGCGCCCGCGTAGTACGCTCCCAGCAGAAATCCGAGCAATATCAGAATTGTGCCGCCTGAAAGAAGAGCACGTCGCGGCATGTGGTCTTCGTCGGCGAGGCCGGAACCATTGCCGATCGCAGACCTGCCTTCGAGAAGGAATTTCAAGAATCCCCAAAGCTGTGCGACGAGCACGAGGATCAAGAGAGCTCCGGCGGAATCCGCCAGCACGCTCGCCCAGCCAATCGCGGCAAATGGACTGCTCGCCAGGCCAACATAATGGATCAGAAAAATACCGAGTGGTAAGAGAGCTCCTCCAGCGATGAACAGCAGGGCCAAGATTTTTTTGGCTCGAGCAGGCAATAAGATGTAAGGCTGCGCCAGTGCCAGAAGCAAGGCCAGATAGCCGGCATCGATCACGTGAACATGCGCATCAACTTTAGTGCCTCGATCTTCAAGCACGTCGCCGAGCTGATTAAACGAACGGTTCACCTCGCCAACGTTCCGAGACCCGACTGCGTGGGATGCAGCAAGCAGAGCCGCCCGTTGACGTCCTGCATTTTGGTGAAGAATGAATACCGCGAAGATATCTCCGAAGAGAAGACCAACAACTATCAGGGCGATACCTGCAAACATGTAAAGCCGTGCCGCGCCGTCTGAGCGATAGCCATCGCCGCGGTCGGGAACAACGGTATAAGCGACCGCAACTTCTGCGCCGCTCGGTGCAATAGCGTAACGCTGCTCCGGCGGTCTGGGGATGGCTGGCATGCAAATCTGCTTCACTTCACTCTGGCGCGCCGCGCTGCAGCGCACGTTTATGTTAGAGAATTCGTCGAACTGTGTTTACCAGGTCAAACGAAGTGCGAGTTGAATCTGACGCGGGTTGAAAACCGCACTCGGCGTCCCGTAGCTCGGATTCGGGGAGCCTTCGCGATACAACGCGGGAGATCCGGCGCAACCCGGCGCGCCCGGGTCTGGTCCGCAAAAATCCGCCGCCCCATAGGTTGTGTTGAAGTAGCGAACGTTCACGGTGTTGAGAAGATTGAATGCCTCGGCTGTCAATTGTAGGTGCGTTCTTTCATGAATTTTGAACGAGCGCTCTAGACGCACGTCGACGGTCTGCACGGTGTCACCCTTGAAAGTGTTTCGGGGCTCGTTGCCGACTCGATCGTTGTTTCCAAAAACGTCGCCGTTAGAATCAAAACCCGCATACTTGGTGAAATATTGCGGGGACTGAAATGTGAGGATTGTGCTGAAGGTGAAGCCACGCGCCACCGCACTCCATGTTTCCGGCGTGGAGAAGATTGCGTTGCCGACAAAGCGGTGCCGGGCATCGTCCGCCGAACTCGCGCGCTCGCGGCTGAAATTGCCGTTGTTGCTGTCTTGCGGAATGAGCACAAAACTGGGGTTAGGTCCGTTGTCGATGGAATGCGAGTAGGTGTAGCTCACGGCAAACGACAGATTGTGAGTCATACGCTTATTCAAGTTAATCAGCAGTCCGTCGTATACGGAATCCCAACTTGAACGCGCTTCGAAAAATACACTGTACTGCGGATCCCGGAATCCAGGCACGCCGTTGATGTGCGGCACCCCAGGAATCACCATTTGCGTGGGGAATGCAGCACAATCCGGTGCGTTGATCGGTCCACCGGGGTTCAGCGGAGATGCGAAATCAAAGTAAACATTCTTGCAACTCGCCTGCCCCTTGGAGTTGAAGAGCTGAACCGTTCCAGTGGGATCCGGCTGATTAACATTGTAAAAACTGCCGAGATGCACGCCGCGCAGATGAATGCCGGTGATGCTCAACAAAGAATCTTTGAATGGCGCGAACTCGAGCGATGCACTTGTCTGAATGCCGTAAGGGTTCTGACTATTCTTGTCGAAGCGGACGATGGTTGCGTCCTGTAGGAAGCCGCAACTGTCGAGCGTTCCCGTCGGGCAGAACGGAGCGGAAGTTCCGTTCGGATAGTCTCCATTCGTCAGCAGAGAGTTTAGTGCAAAGTTTGTGATGAAAGGAGAGCTGGCAAAACTGAATAGCCCGGTGTTGGCGTTTAAACCGTTTTCAAACGACCTCCCAGGGTAAGCGGATTGCCCGCCGCATGATGGAGCCTGGCACATGAGCAAGGGCGATGGAATGATTCCGTGAAACAGTCCGAAACCGGCTCGAAGAACGACGCTGCGCGACGTTCCAAAGCCATAGGCAAAGCCGACACGCGGATCAAAATTCTTCCACTGCGTGTTCAAAACACGTGAAGGCCACGTTTCAAACTCCCAACGCACGCCGGCGTTGAGGGTCAGATGCTGTGTTGCCCGCCACTTGTCTTGAAAGTACAGACCGTCATAGGTGTGATCAAGAGTCGCGGCGGCCTGATTACGGATTGCGGCCGAAATTGCTCCACCTTGATACACTGCCGGCCCTCCCACGAGTGACCCTTCGGTGAACAACGGATTCGTTGTAGTGCTGAAACGCTCGAAGAAAATCACGAATGGGTCGGGACAGGCAACGCCAGGGCCGCAAGCGGCGCCGTCTGTTCCTAGAAATGCGGGGAGGTTGGAGAAGTCAGCCTCGAAGGGATAAAACAATGGAAACGATTCGTAAGTGCTCACTCGGTTAAAATTGCCTCCAAAACCGAGCGTGTGAGTTCCCCAGTTGTGGGTGAGGTTGTCGACCAGTTCGAATCGCTTTTCTTTGTAAATGTCAGGATTGCCGCGGTTCACGCCGACTGCGAAGGTGTTCGCTACCTCAAGATGTGGCTGCGTCGAGACCACCGGGAAGTCAAAGGTGCGATTCGCGTATTGCATGCGCAGGTCGTTCACCCAAGAGGAAGAGAATACCGTTGTTAGCCCTCCGGCAAGCGACTGATCGCGAATGTAATTGTTTTTGAAGGCGGAAGGAAGGTCAAACCCGTTGTTCAGCGGGGATTGATTGGTAAGGCGATCGTCGTTAATAAAGTAGCGAACGAAGAGATTGCTTCGCCCGAAGTTTTGATCGAGTTTGACGAGGCCGTTGTCTGTATTTCCGTTTCGCAGAACAAAAAGATTTTCAGCAGGCAGGCCGAACACAGACGTCTTTACATTGTTGATCGCGCCAATGTTGTCGAGAACTGTTGAGTTGTAGGTCGGCGATTCGGTGCGCCGCTGGCCTTCATAGTTGGCAAAAATAAAGGTTTTGTCTTTTCGAATCGGGCCTCCGATGGCCCCGCCAAATTGATTTTGCCGCAGTACATTGAAGCCGGGCGCGGAAAGAATACTGGTCGCATCCAACTTGTTATTTCGAAGATAGTCATAGAGGGTACCGTGCAGGTTATTCGTTCCACTCTTGGTGATGATGTTCACGATTCCGGCGGTGGCGCGTCCGAATTGAGTGGTGTAGTCGGTGTTAATGACGCGAAATTCCTGCACGGAATCTTGTGGCGGGGTCCCGCGCTGGATGCCCGATGCCGTCGATATATCGTCGGCACCGTCAACCGCGATGAAGTTGTAATGAATATTTTGTCCGGCAAAGGAAAGCTTCGTTACCGGTTCAACGATGACATCGGTGCTGCCTGAGGTTGTATTGCCGATCGTAATTCCCGGAGCCAACAAAGCAAAGTCGATGAACTCCCGACCGTTCACAGGAAGATTTTCAATCTTCTGTTGATCGATGACTTCACTGACCATAGTTCGGGTCGGCTCAGCGACTTCTCCGACGTCTTGAACTTCGACCTCCGTTTGTACCTGTCCCGGGGCAAGGTCGAAGTCCACCGTGCCGGAGGCGTCCAGGTCGAGGCGAACTTTCTTGGCCGCGCTCTGAAATCCCTGCTTCACCGCATCGACAGTGTAATCCCCTGCGGGCAGGCCGCTAATCTGGTATTCGCCGACTCCGTTGGCAATGACCGAGCGCTTCAATCCGTTCTCTGCGTTCAATGCCGTGACAGTCGCTTCAGGAATCACGGCGCCTGTGTTATCGGAGACGCGCCCCTGCAAAGAACTGTTTATTGCTTGACCGCCCGCCAGTATCGAAAAGGTTAGCACCAAAGAGAAAAGCACCGCTGTGGCGCGTTTAGGGTGGCCTAAAAATGACGACTGAGTGGGACCGGCCTTGCCGTTCTTTGATCTCATACTTAGTTGAACTGTCATCGACACTCCCTCCAGCTCCGAAAAATAGCTACGGCAGCGTGGCTGTTCTAATTTTTTGAGAATCGGCCTTATTGGCGTTTGCGTGCATGACTTGCGTAAGACGTGCTTCGGAATCGTCAAGATGATTTTCGAGTGCGGCGGCGCACTGCTTCAGTTTGCCGGAAGCAAGCGACTGGACAATTTTTCGGTGAACCGGAATGAGCGCGCCGGGATTGTCGTGACTTCTGTCAACTAAGACCATCCCGACTCGCAGTTCACTCAACATATTCTTGTAAAAAGAGTTTAAGCGTTTGTTTCCGTGAAAGCGGATCAGCAAGCTGTGAAAATGCAGATCGTGGTTTACGGCGCGCGTCCAGTTCCGCTCGCGAACCGCCAATTCATACTGCTCGACTGTACTCCGCAATTCCGCCAAAAGATCAGTGTCTGGACTTCGCGCTGCCAAAACCGCAGGCAGCTCCAACATTCGGCGCAGCTGATAAATTTCTCGCACATCCCGCAGCGAGAGCTGAGAGACGGCGGCGCCCCTATGGAGACTTCGCCGCAACAGCCCCTCTAGCGACAAAATGCGGATCGCCTCGCGCATCGTGTTGCGGGAGACCCCCATGGATGAGGCCAGGGGCACCTCCTGCAGTTGCGTGCCCGGACGATATTCGCCTTCAATAATTCGCTGACGCAGCAGAGTTGCTACCTGGTCCGCTACACTGACCCGGTCAATATGTATTCGGTCCATTGCTGAGAAATTTTCAACTTGAGCGGCGGCGAAATTTTGCATCCGATTGTTCAACTTGTCAAGTGTTGAAATGTTGACCAGTTAGCGACCATGGGAGCGCAGACAACAAACCCCGAGTCCGCTATGATCTTGCAAACGCGGAAGCAGTTAATTATCAGAGAAACAGTTCTAAGCCGAATCTATGGCGATCGCATTTCACAAACCACAGGCCGAGTTTCTCTACGAGATCGAGAGCAAGGGTCTGCCACTTTCACGACAAGACGCTTACAGGCTGTTGTGTACAAACAACGATTCGCTTCCGACTTTACTTGCGGCAGCCCAGAGAGCGCGCGCAAAATTCAAGATTGCAGCTATAACTTACTCCAGAAAAGTGTTTATTCCTCTAACGAATCTGTGCCGCGACTACTGCGGTTACTGCACGTTTCGTCGCGATCCCGGCCAATCGGGTGCACACACCATGACTCCGGACGAAGTCATGAACGTTGTTCACGCCGGGCAGCGCCTGGGGTGCACCGAGGCCCTCTTTAGTCTGGGCGACAAGCCGGAAGCATTTTTCCCGCAGATGCAAGAAACGTTGCGGCATCTCGGATATAAGTCAACCCTTCATTACCTGGAAGCGATGTGTGAGAAAGTTTTGCGCGAATCGACCCTGCTGCCGCATCCAAATCCCGGACTAATGAGTGCGGAGTGGCTGAAGCGTTTGGCGCGAGTATCTCCAAGCGTCGGATTGATGCTTGAAACCACCAGCACGCGCTTGCTTGAGAAGAATGCGGCGCACGACAATGCGCCCGACAAAGATCCCTCAAAACGATTGCGGGTCATCGAAGACGCAGGGCGGGAAGGCATACCGTTCACCACCGGTATTTTGATCGGGATTGGCGAAACGATGGAAGAACGCGTCGACACGCTGATTGCAATTCGCGATCTGCATGCGAAGTACGGGCACATTCAAGAGGTAATTGTGCAAAACTTCCGTGCTAAGCCTGGAACTCCCATGGCCCATTCATCTGAACCCACTCGAGAAGATATGTTGCGCACGCTGGCGGTAACCCGACTGATGATGCCGGCAATGAATATTCAGGCCCCACCAAATTTGTCGGACCCTCATTATGCAGACCTTCTCGATGGCGGTATCAACGATTGGGGAGGGATTTCGCCGCTGACGCCAGATTATATTAATCCGGAGAAGCCGTGGCCGCATCTGGATGAGTTGAAGAAGAAAACGGAAGCGAAAGGATTTGAGTTGCGTCAGCGTTTGCCGGTGTACCCGGAATTTATAAACAGACGAATTGTGGCTGGCACATTCGACAGCGACTTACTGGGGCGGCGAATTGCCGCGGCTTCAAATTCCGATGGCTTCGCGCGAAAAGCAGCATGATAACCGTTCTCACCGGCGGAACTGGAGGCGCAAAGTTTGTGGACGGTTTGCGCCAAGTGGTCGACCCTGAAGACCTCACGATCATCGTGAACACAGGCGACGACCTGCTCTGGTGGGGCCTTTACGTCTCGCCGGATATCGATTCCATCATTTACATGTTGTCGGGCAAGCTTAGCCAGGAACGGGGTTGGGGAGTGCGCGGCGACACGTTTCACTGCCTGAACGCAATGGGCCAACTTGGCCAGGAGACGTGGTTCAATACCGGCGATCGCGATCTAGCGACGCACATTCTTCGCTCGAAAATGCTGGCCGACGGTAAGACGCTGACCGAGGTGACCGCTGAAATGGCAGGCGTGCTTGGGATTAAATCGTGCGTTCTTCCGATGAGCGATTCCCGGGTCGAGACGCGTGTGCTGACTCCCATCGGCGAACTCAGTTTCGAAGAATACTTTGTAAAGCGGTGGTATCAGGATCCGGTGGAGTCGGTTCGATTTGTGGGTGCGTCCGATGCCGAGCCCGCCCCGGGGGTGATCGACGCCATTCGATCGGCGGATGTAATCCTACTTGCGCCGAGTAATCCGGTGACGAGCATTGCTCCTATTTTGGCCGTTCCTGGAATTCGCGAAGCGCTGCGCGAAAGTCGCGCTCGCACTGTCGCCGTCAGCCCGATCATTCAGGGTTCAGCCGTCAGCGGCCCTGCCGGAATTCTTCTGGAAGCGGACGGTTTCGAAGTTTCGATCGCGGGGGTTGCAGAGTTTTATCAAGATTTTCTGGATCTTCTCATTGCCGATTCGCAGGACGAGGTCGCAGCAGGGGTTTTGCGGCAAAGTGGAGTGCGCGTGCACTGTACTTCTACCATCATGCGCACGAATGCGGATCGAGTCGCGCTTGCCCAGGTCGTGCTGGATGCGGCCATGCAACCTCCGTCTGAGAAGCACACATTGGAGCAGGCATGATTCTTGTGCCCATTAAAGAAACCGCTTACGCCAAACAACGGCTTGCTGCAATTCTGACAATGGAAGAACGCATCCAACTGGCGCGCGCCATGTGCCACGATGTCTTGCAGACTTTGGCGGAGTGGAATGATCATCCCGAAGTGAGCGTGGTAACGACGGATGCGTTCGCCCGCGAACTCGCTGCTCATTTCAAGTTTGGCGTGATCGAAGACAACAACTCGGGCGAGACCCATGCGATCGCGTTGGCGACGTCGGAGAGCAAGACTCGAGGAGCGATCTACACATTGGTGATCCCTGCGGATATTCCGTTGACCAGCACCGAGGAGTTGCAAGCCATCGCAGAAGCCGCGCCTTCCAGCGGATCTGTTCTCGTTCCTGACGCCGCGGGACGCGGCACCAACGCAGCACTGCGCTCTCCTGCTGATTTATTTTCTCTCCATTTCGGCAACGATAGTTACTTGCCTCACCTCGCGGCTGCAAAAGCTACCGGGCTTCCTTGTGTCACCTTGCAGTTGCCGGGGATCGCTCGTGACATCGATCGACGGGACGATCTGCTTGCGCTAGCAGAGGCGGACGGCGACCGCCAATCGCAGAAGCTAGTGCGTAGCTGGAAGGTGGAAGAGCGCGTTTCGGTGCAAAGTTCGGGCGCGTCATAATCTTGGATAAGCGTGGCGAGATTCGAATCATCAGTGTGCCGCTGAGCGGAGAAGTGCGTCCCGGCGATTCTTTGAGCGCGGAACTGCTGGCCGCCATGCGAGAAATCAATCTGCAATTAGAGAATGGCGACATCCTGGTCATAAAACATAAGGTTGTGTCAAAGTCCGAGGGAGCTATTGCATTACTCGACGACATTCAACCTTCGGCCGCAGCAACAAACTGGGCTCGCGAGCATGGGCTCGACGCCCGCGTGAGCGAACTCGCGATGCGGGAGAGCAAACGCATCGTTCGCCAGGAGCGTGGAGTGCTCATCACCGAAACGCGGCATGGTTTTGTTTGCGCGAACAGTGGAGTGGACGTTTCTAATGTTGACGGGGGCGCACACGCGGTGTTACTGCCCACCGATCCCGATCGCTCAGCCGACAGATTGCGCCGCGAAATACGAGAGCAAACCGCAATCGACGTCGCCGTGATCGTTAGCGATAGTTTCGGCCGTCCCTGGCGCGAAGGTTTGACGGAGACGGCAATCGGCGTCGCAGGCATGCAGCCATTGGTCGATTATCGTGGCCAGAAAGACCGCCACGGGTATTCCCTGCACGCAACCGTCGATGCTGTCGCCGATGAACTTGCTTGTGCGGCAGGATTGGCATGCGGCAAGCTCGAGAACATTCCGGCGTGTATCATTCGCGGGTACCAATATCGCAGAGGCGAAGGCTCCGCACGCGAAATGATCAGGCCCGCGGAGAACGATCTTTTCCGATAGCATTGCAAAATCACCAAGGTGAAGTGGTTATGGACGAGTTCATTTCACAACTTGAAGAGTTCCCTTCCTTGAACTGGAACGATATCGCTCCGCGACTTTCTGCCCCGGTTCGAGGCGCTTTGGAGCGTGTGCTCGAAACTCAAAACGGCGCCTGCCTGTCCGACCAAAAGCGCTTCATCTTGGCTAGAACCGATGGAGAGGATCTGCTCGGCCTGCTGGTTGCTGCCGACACTCTGCGGCGCGATCTGGTCGGAAACATCGTAAGTTATGTCGTGAACCGCAACATTAATTTCACCAACATTTGTTTTGTCGGATGTAAGTTCTGCGCCTTCAGTCGTGGCCCGCGTGAGGCCGATTCATATTTTCATTCGCTCGAAGATATGGCGCGCAAGAGCAAAGAGGCCTGGGACGTCGGCGCTACGGAAGTTTGCATTCAAGGCGGTCTGCCGCACGGCCTCACTCCGTTTTATTATCGCGACATTTTACGCGCGGTTAAAGAAGCTACGCCGGGCATGCATATTCATGCATTCTCTCCCATGGAGATCGTTTACGGTGTCGAACTGACGGGCATGCCGTTGCGGGAGTACCTCATGATGCTCCGCGACAATGGGCTCGACACTTTGCCGGGTACGGCCGCCGAAATCCTCGACGATGAGGTTCGGCACGTCCTTTCTCGCAACAAGCTTTCTTCTGCTCAGTGGGAAGAGGTGATTCGCACCGCGCACGGCTGTGGCATTCCCACAACTTCAACCTTAATGTACGGGCACATGGAGACGCCCGACCATTGGGTACGGCAGTTGTCTTTGTTTCGAAATATTCAGGACGAGACGAACGGTTTCACCGAGTTCGTTCCGCTTGGTTTCGTGCACCAGAACACGCTTTTGTTTCAGCAAGGCTTGGCGCGCAACGGGCCCACGCTTTCTGAACATTTAAAAATTCACGCGCTAGCAAGAATTTTGCTGGCGGGATCGATCGATAACATTCAGGTTTCATGGGTCAAGCTGAACCGTAAGTTATCGCAGCTCTGTCTACAGGCGGGCGCCAATGATTATGGCGGAACGCTGATGGAAGAAAATATTTCGCGCGAGGCGGGCGCGACCGCGGGCCAGTATACGAGCCCCGAAGATTTCCAGTCGCTGATTCTTGAGTTAGGCCGCATTCCGGCGGAGCGCAATACCAAATATTCGCGCATGCAAATCAAACTTGCTCCCGAACTTTCTACTGCAGAAAATGTGCTAGAAAATCCGCTCCCGGAGTTTGCGTGAGCCGTGCCATCGCGGTGATCGGCGGCACCGGACCCGCTGGCAGCGGTCTCGCCCTGCGCTGGGCGCTAGCGGGAGAGCAGGTGATTATCGGATCGCGAGATGTGACCCGCGCCACCGAGACAGCCGATGCAATATGCAATCGCATCGGGACATCAGCTCAAGTCTCAGGCATGGAAAACTCGGCTGCCTGCGCAGTTAGCGATCTCCTTGTCCTCACTGTCCCCTTCGAAGGCCAGGCGGCGCTCTTGAAGCATTTGAAACCAGCGATTCGCGCAACAAGCATTTTGATTGATGCGACGGTTCCGCTGGCTGCAAGCGTTGGTGGCCGCGCCAGTCGTACGATCGGTGTCTGGCAAGGTTCCGCGGCCCAACAGACAGCGGAACTGGTGCCGAAGGGTGTTTCTGTCGTGGCGGCATTTCAAAACGTTTCCGCCGACGTATTAAACAGCGATGCGGATGTCGAGTGCGATGTGATCGTTTGCAGCGATGATCCTAATGCAACGCAGGTCGCAATGGAGCTCGCGTCGAAAATCAAATGTGTACGTGCGATTGATGGCGGCAAGCTTGAGAATGCGCGCATCGTCGAGCAGATCACGGCGCTCTTAATCGGGCTCAACATACGGCATAAAGGGCATGGTGGCATTCGTATTACAGGCTTTCCCGAGAGTGTGTACAAAGTGGCTAAGCGGTAAATTCAGTAATTTTCTGGATGGGCGAGGCAGCCCTTCTCCATATTTTGACTTTTTGATATGACCGCCTCCTCCTCCAGCCTCCCGGCATCTTCGGCGAAAGCTGCTATCGAATTTGATCACGCTTCATTTCGTATTCATGAGCGGGAACTTCTCCATGATCTTCAATTGTCGATCAAAGAAGGGGAGACGCTGGTGTTGCTTGGTCGCAGCGGCTCTGGCAAGACCACGACTCTCAAGCTGATCAACCGGTTGTTGCTGCCCACTTCAGGCGACGTTTGCGTCAATGGCAAGCGCACAACCGAATGGGATCCGATTCGATTGCGGCGGAGCATCGGTTATGTAATTCAGGACGGCGGCCTGTTCCCTCACTACACGGTCGAGCGAAACATTGGCCTCGTGCCGCGCATTGAGAACTGGGAGAAAGCACGCATTGATTCGCGTGTTCGCGACTTACTGGGCATGGTCGGCCTCGACGAGGATCTGCTGACCCGTTATCCGAATCAACTTTCGGGGGGACAGCGCCAGCGCGTGGGCGTCGCTCGCGCACTCGCAGCCGATCCGCCGATTCTCTTACTAGACGAGGCATTTGGAGCACTTGACCCGATCACGCGATCGGAGATTCAAAAAGAATTTCGCGCTCTGCAGCAGCGCATGAGGAAAACGGTCATCTTTGTAACTCATGATCTACGTGAAGCATTGCTGCTCGCAGATCGAATCGCGCTCATGGAAAACGGAAGACTGGTTGTCGATCTACCGGCCACGGAGTTCTCTCGGTCCGAAGATCCGCTGGTACGCGCATACCGTGAAGCATTTTCGACGCTGCCGGAGACAAAGCGATCATGAGCCTGCGAGCGAGGCCGGAAACGAGGTTAAGTTGAATTTTTTTCAGTTCATCAGAGCGAACCATCAGCAGGTGCTCGACCTTACACTCGAGCACATCACGCTGGCCGGGGTGGCGACTCTTCTCGCTTCGCTCGTAGGCATTCCGCTTGGCATCTTGATAACGCGCGTGCCGCGGCTGAGCAAGGCCGTGCTTGGCGGGGCAAACATTATTCAGACGATTCCGAGCCTTGCCCTGTTCGGCTTCCTTCTCCCTGTGCCGTGGATTGGCGCTCGGGGCGGGCGTCTTGCTATTCTCGCGCTGGCCCTCTACGGGCTTTTGCCGCTTGTTCGCAACACCTACGCCGGCATTCAAGGCGTGGACCCGGCAATTGTCGAAGCGGGGCGCGCCATGGGATTGACCGATCGCCAGTTGCTTTGGCAGGTTGAACTGCCGCTTGCTTCGGGAGTGATTGTGGCCGGAGTGCGCATCGCAACCGTTGTCTCGATTGGATTAGCCACGATTGCGGCAGCCATCGGCGCTGGAGGGTTAGGGGAGTTTATCTTTCGCGGGCTGGCGATGGTAAATAACCAGGTAATACTTGCGGGAGCCGTTCCAGCGGCCCTGCTGGCACTTCTGGCTGATTTTTTGCTGGGACGAATTGAGCGCCGCCTTGGAAATATGCATTTGAGCACGCAGGGGCCGCATTGAAGCCGCTTTTTTCGCGCGCTTGTTCGGCACAGTTGCGCTGGGTACCGCTTTCATCCGCAGTGGTCGTTACTCTGCTCGTTACTCTGATCGTTGGCCTGATCCTGCCGTTCATAGCGTGCGGCCGACACGACGATCGCATTGTCGTCGGCTCGAAAGACTTCACCGAACAACTCATTCTCGGAGAGCTCTTTGCCCAGATCATCGAGCAACGCACTCATCTTCCGGTCGAACGCCGCTTTTATCTTGCCGGAACATTCATCTGTCAACAAGCGTTGCTCGCCGGCCGCATCGACATCTATCCCGAGTACACGGGCACGGCTCTGACGGCAGTCTTGAAGCAAGAGCCGAGCGGTGACAAAAAAAATGTCTTCCAGCGCGTACAACTAGCGTACGCATCACAGTTTCGAGTGGAGGTGGGGCCTCCGCTTGGATTCAACGACACGTTCGCGATCGTGATCCGGGGAGACGATGCGCGCAAACTGCACCTCACCAACGTAACGCAGGCCTCGGCGTTCACTCCGAAATGGCGGGCCGGCTTTGGATACGAATTCATGGAGCGCCCGGATGGCTACAAAGGTCTGGTCGCAAGCTACAACTTAAAATTCGCCGAAGCGCCACGCATCATGAGCCTTGGCCTTGTCACCCGAGCTTTGAAAGAACATCAGGTTGACCTCATCGCCGGCAACAACACCGATGGCCTGATTCCTGCCCTGGATCTGGTAGCGCTGGATGATGACCATCACTATTTCCCTCCTTACGAAGCGGTCGCCATGATGAGGGACGAAATGGTGAAAAAGCATCCTGAGGCCAGGGCGGCGCTGGAAGGGCTGGCGGGAGCGATCTCGGATGATGATATGCGGCGCCTAAATTATGCTGTCGACGGCCAGCACCGCGACGCCGCGGAAGTGGTGCGGGAGTTCTTGCGGGATCGGAAGTTGATCGAATGAAAACGAGCGACTCAGCGCACTTCATTTCGCGCGGTTCAGTTAAGAGGTTTGGCAAAAGCTGCGAAGCTTTTCCGAAGTAAGGAGTCGGCGCGGATTAGCTACCGTATCTCCGGTTTGTATTTTAAGCTTAGCCATACGATTTATTCCTCAACCGGCTGCGCGTTCAATTCTTGGGGCGGCTCTCCGCCAGACAAGCCCTGGGCCACGATGAGGCGGCGGGCCTCGATGCTAAGGTCCGGCAATGCACGCCAGAACAGGAACGATCCGATCACGCACGCTACGCCTCCGATCGACACCGTGATGGGCGCGCCGAAGCGGTGAGCCATGGCTCCTCCGAAAAATGCTCCGAAGGGAGCCATGCCCATATACATCATCGAATAGACAGACATAACGCGCCCACGCAAATGATCCGGCACCATCGTCTGAATCAACGTATTGCAGCAACCCATCTGCAGCATCATGGAGTAACCGACCGGCATCAGCAGAAAGGCTGATAGCCAGAATGAGGTCGAGAAGGAAAAACAAAAGAGGCTAACTCCCAGGCCCGCGCAAGTGATGGCCACCCACCGCCCGAGGCCTTTAATTCCGGACTTGGCGGCGAGGGTCAGGGCGCCGAATAGCGCGCCGACTCCGGTTGCGCCCATCAATATACCTAATCCGCGCGCCCCGCCATGCAAGATCTTGTCGGCGAAGACAGGCATGAGTACGGTGTAGGGCGTTCCGACCAGACTGGCCAAGCCGATCAACAGCAGCAGTGCGCGGATAATCTTTGTTTTGCTTACCCACCGGAAGCCCTCGACAATGTCTTCCACCGGAGAACTCTTTATACTGCGTTGCCTGCTCTGCACCTTCATCAACAGCAAGCCGACTATTACGGCAATGTAGCTGACCGAGTTTGCAGCAAAGCACCAACCTTCGCCGATTTTCGCTACGAGAATCCCGGCAACCGCTGGCCCAATTACGCGTGCGCCATTGAACATGGACGAATTCAAGGCGATGGCATTCATAAGGTCTTCTTTGCCGACCATATCGACAAGGAATGACTGGCGCACCGGAATATCAAACGCGTTCACGACTCCAAGCAATCCGGCGAGCAGAAAAATTTGCCAAACAAGAATATGGCCGCTCAGAGTGAGCCAGGCGAGAACACCCGCCAAAACCATGGAGCAGGTCTGGGTGCCGATGAGCAGGCGGTGGCGGTTAACGCGGTCGGCGGTAATGCCTCCAAATGGAGAAAGCAAAAATACAGGTATCTGGCTGGCGAAGCCGACCGTGCCAAGCAGCAACGGCGACTTCGTCATGTTATACACGAGCCATGCCTGGGCGACGCTTTGCATCCAGGTGCCGGTCAGCGAGATCATCTGCCCGCTAAAAAAGAGCTGAAAATTGCGGTGGCGTAGTGCTCGCAGGGTGGTGACCCACCGGGATTGCGACACAATTTTGGGTGCGGAGGGACGTTCTTCCAGCGCGACTTTACGTTCTTCGGTCAAGAGCCTCCTTACTATTGTAGAGCGGCGGCACTTAGAAGGCATGAGGATAAAACTTTTCACAGCCTAGCAACCTGTCAGGCGCGCAGAGACTTTTCTCTCTTATCCTAAGTGCGCCGTACCAGTGACATTTGTGAAGACGCCAGTAATTTCGCCCTTTCCCTGCATGGGAATCCGCGATACAGTTAGCTCCCACAGGTCTCTCCAGAGATCGCGAGGACGGCCATGAATACAGATGCTAACCGCCATGAGCGTCGCGGCGCGCAACGTTTCGAAGTGCATATTCCGGTTGCTGTTCATCATGATGGGTGCACCGTCCCCGGCTTCACTCAGGATTTAAGCAGAAGAGGCATCTTCCTCTATGCTGAGACAGAGATTAAGGAAGGAGCTACTGTCGAGCTCACCTTCACTATGCCGTCACAAATTACGCTGGCTGAGAACATGCCGGTGCGATGTGGAGGGAAGGTAGTGCGTGCGATGCCCGCAAACGCGGCGCGCCAAAGCGGAATCGCAGTGCAACTGGATGCCTATCAGTATCTGCCACCGGACCAGCGGACATCTCCGTTTGTGCGTGTGACTGCTCCGCGTCCGACCCGAGAACAGTCTGGGCCGCCGACCAGTTCGTAAGGACCTTCAAGGCAGCAATGCTTTTCAGGACAATCGGTTTGATTTATACTCGATTGAAATCGTATTCAAAGCCGATCGTTCGGCTGAAATCCGTTGGTGACCATGCCGACTCCATCCTCAGCCTCCCCGATGCAGGTATTACGAGGGTCACCGGCCCGGTCCGTTTTAGGTCCCTAGTATGTCTATAAACCGCGAGAATCGAGATATGCCCGGGATTTCCGTCGCTCTCTTAACCGAAGATCGCGAAAAATCTATCGTGCTGAACAGCCGCGTCGAGAGTACGAACCTTGCTCGGACTGTCCTCAGCCACGTTGGATTTCCCGTAGGGCCGGGTGATGCGGTTCTTCGGCAACTGCAGGATCAGCGAGTGGAAGTGGCTTTGGTGGTAATTGATGATCAGAACCCCCAGCGAGCGGTCCGTTGCATTGAAATGATTCACGGGAGCATTCCGGGCATCACAATTTTTGCGGTTGGGGACCTGAACCAGCCCACCAATATCGTTGGGGCGATGCGAGCGGGAGCCCGCGAGTTCCTCGACTATTCTTCAAGCCGCGAAGCCCTGGTTGAAGCTTTTGTACGTTTTTCCGCGACATTGAGCCGGGCTCAACGAAGCGCAAGCAAGGCGCGGGTTTTTACTTTCTTAAATGCCAAAGGCGGGGCGGGAGCCACAACGACCGCTGTCAACACCGCCGTCGCCCTGCAGGAAACTCATGGACGCGTGGTTCTCGTCGACTTTGCCTCGATCGGGCATGCGGCGTTGCACTTAAATTTGAGACCGCAATTCTCCATTGTTGACGCGTTGCAAAATTTGCACCGGATGGACGGCTCCCTGCTTGACGGCCTGATGACGCCGTACAAAAACGGTCTCCACCTGTTGGCTGGCTCGCAGCATCCGCATAGCAACGTCCCGACGTCTTCTGAATTGGCTCGGCTTTTCGACCTGCTTGTGAGCCAATATCATTTTGTCGTTCTCGACTGTTCGGGCCGCATGGATGCGATTACGCAGATGATTTGCGATCTTTCGAACGCGGTTTTACTGGTCGCTCAAACCGATGTCGTTTCTTTGTGGAGCGCCAATCGCATTCAGGGCTTTCTTCAGGATGGAGCGGGACGGGATCGGTTGCGCCTGGTACTCAACCGCTATAAGAAAATTCCGGGGTTCGATGACGAGGACGTGGCAAAGGCGACGAACTGCAAAGTTCTCTGGAAGGTTCCGAACAATTTTCAGGTAATTGGTCCGGCAATCGACAAAGGGAGCCCTGTCGCGGCGCAAAATCACCATGAGATTGCGCGTTGCTATCAGGCGTTGGCAGCAGAGCTTGCTGGTGCTACGAATACTTCAGAAGGTGGTGTGCTCTCGTTGCAGTACCAGAACGATAAAGGCAACGAGAAAAAGCTTTCAGCGCGCCGCTTCGTCATCTCTCCACTGCGTGCCGGGCAGTAATTCACTCCAAACAATCGCACTACATTCCTGATCACTTTTTCCTTGGCCGCCGGTTGCGTGTCCCCGCCCTTTGTTAGAATCAAGAGCTAACGATGATCCCGCTCCCATCTTCTCCATTCATTACTCTGGTCCTATCTGTAAATCCAAAATCGCCTCGGCAAGGCTTCGGACTAGGACCTGAATGATGAGCTCGTCCAAGACCCGCGTCCTGAGCGGAATGCGCTCCACCGGCAAACTTCACTTGGGAAATTACGTGGGCGCACTCGACAACTGGGTGCGCATGCAGGATGAATTCGATTGTTTCTTCTTTATAGCCGACTGGCATGCACTCACCACCGATTATGCCGATACTTCTCGGCTTGGTGAAAATTCGGTCGAGGTGTTGCTCGATTGGTTGGCCGCGGGGCTCGACCCCGAAAAGTGTGTGATGTTCATTCAGTCGCACGTGCCGGCACACGCAGAGTTGCACCTCCTACTCTCGATGATTACTCCGCTGGGATGGCTGGAACGAGTTCCGACATATAAAGAGCAGAAGGAAAATATTCTAGAGAAGGATCTTGGGACGTACGGATTCCTGGGTTATCCAGTACTACAAGCGGCCGACATTCTTATTTATAAGGCCGATGTGGTGCCGGTTGGTGAAGATCAGGTCGCCCACGTGGAACTAACACGGGAAATCGCGCGACGCTTTAACAGTTTCTATGCGGGTGAGAAAAAGCATGTCTTTCCTGAACCTGCGGCCAAGCTGACGCCTGCTCCCCGATTGCCTGGAACCGACGGGCGCAAAATGTCGAAGTCTTACGGCAATGCCATTTTACTCACCGATGCCGAGCCAGTAGTCCGGCTGAAGTTGAAGACAATGGTGACAGACCCGGCGCGCATCCGGCGCACTGATCCCGGCAATCCCGATGTGTGTCCGGTCGGGGACTTGCATAAAATTTTCAGTGGGAAAGAGACGATCGAAAAGGTATATGAAGGTTGCCGGTCAGCTGGAATCGGCTGCATCGAGTGCAAGAGTTGGGCGGCCGATTCGTTGGTCAAAATCCTGAACCCGATGCAGGAGCGCCGTAAAAAATACGAGGAGAATCCGGGACTGGCATGGGATATTCTGGATGCCGGTTCGAAGCGAGCACGAGAGATTGCGGGCGCGACCATGGGCGATGTTCGGAGTTCGATGAAGCTGGATTACAAAAGAAACGACAAGAGTTGAGTTCGACAGGGAGTTCCGAGAGGTGACATGGTGTCTCAGCCAATTTCAGAACGACCGTCGGGCGGATCCGAAGCTCGCAATCCAGGTTTAAAAATTGTCGCTGGTAAAAGCGTAGCGGCTTCCAATCCATCCACAGCCAACCGGAAAACGAAGAAGGACGATGGGGAGTTTCCCTTCGCCGTTGAACTCGGAGAAATTTACGAAGGGCCGCTCGACCTGCTGCTTGATCTCATTCGCAAGCAGGACATCAACATTTACGACATTCCGATCGCCAAAATTACCGCTCAATATCTGGTCTACGTCGAGCGCATAAAAGACCTGGATGTGAACATCGCGTCCGACTTCATCTACATGGCGGCGGTGCTGATCCATATCAAATCAAAGATGTTGCTGCCGCGCGACCCGCTCGCGGCCGCAGATGCTCAGGAAGATCCACGCAACGAACTCGTCAACCGCTTGCTGGAGCATGAGAAATTCAAGTCTGCGGCGCAGATGCTGCTGCAGAAACAGCAACTCGAGGACGCGGTGTTGAGCAACCCAGCGATTCACGAGTTCATGGACGCGGAAGGAACCGAGCCCGAGCTTGCCGCTGACGTGATTGATCTGGTCAAGACATTCCAGCAAATTCTGGACCGCGCTCGCGCTCGACCAATCCTTGAAGTGGACGAAGACGCGGTAACGGTCGGTCAGATGATTCAATATCTTCACCGGCGCCTATCGCTCGAAGATCGTCCGATCCGGTTGAAGCAGATCTTGCGCAATGTTCAGTCGCGACAGGCTTTGGTGTGCATGTTTCTGGCAATGCTGGAACTGGTACGGTTGCAGGCAATTCAAGTACGGCAAGATCATGTCTTCGGAGAAGTCCTGGTGCGAAAGCATTCTCACTTCGATGAAGTAATGGCAGAGCAAGCGTCGGTGCGGGACGATTGGAAGTAGAAGATCATTACGGGTACAAAGTTGCGATCGAAAACCTATGAATCTTAAACCCCAAGTCGAGGCCATCATCTACGCCGCCGAAATTCCTATCTCGCTGGAACAAATCTTCTCGCTCGTGAAAGAGTCTATGCAGGCGGAAAATCCTGACGTCGAGGTTGCCGAAGTAAAATCGCGGCTACGCGCCACGATTGAAAGCCTCATCGCCGATTATGCGAGCGCCGAACATGGCATCGAGATTCGTCAGGTCGCGGGCGGCTACCGCATGTCAACCAAGCCCGACCAGCACGATGTGGTACGTGCCTTCGCCAAGAGTTTGAAACCGCCGTTCCGGCTTTCCCTTCCCGCGCTAGAGACTCTCGCCGTCATCGCTTACAAGCAGCCTGTCACCGTGCCTGAAATCAGCGAAATTCGCGGAGTCGACTCGGGCGGCGTGATCGCTACCTTGCTTGATCGCAAGCTCATTACTACCGCCGGGCGAAAAGCCGTGGTTGGGCGCCCCATCTTATATAAAACCAGCAAGGAATTTTTGCTGCGCTTCGGACTGAAGGATGTTCACGAGTTGCCCAGCATGGAAGAGTTTGAAAAGCTCTTGTCAGAGTCATTCCAGAGCGATCCGGTTCCGGCAGAGGCCCCGCCCGGAACGAATGGGGAATGGTCGACTGAGGAATCAGAAGAGTCGCACGCTTCGGATCACTCAAACAGCGAGTTTTCTGCGCCAACTGGTCAAACCGAATCTGCGGAAGCCGTAGAGTCCGAGTCAGAACACTCAGAGATTTCCTCAGAATCCTCTTCGGAAGAAAAGCGAAACGTCAGTTAACCTCGCACTGGAGTCAAAGCTCATGCCTGCCGAACGTCTGCAAAAAGTTATCGCTGCTGCCGGTGTCGCATCCCGCCGCAAAGCTGAAGAACTGATCACCGACGGGCGCGTCGTGGTCAACGGTCAGGTGGTCACGCAACTCGGAACCAAAGCCGATCCCGAAGTGGATCACATTCGCGTTGACGGCAAGCTGCTGCAAGGCCCCGAACGCTTCACCTATGTCGCCCTCAATAAGCCAAAAGGCTATGTGACCACGGTGAGCGATGAAAAAAAACGTCCGACAGTCATGGATCTCGTTAGCAAAGTAAAGGGCCGAGTTTATCCCGTCGGTCGTCTCGATTGGGCGAGCGAAGGTCTTCTGCTCATGACGAACGACGGCACACTGGCGAATGCTTTGATGAAGGCTTCGTCGAACGTGCAGAAGATTTATGTAGTGAAAGTCGCCGGCCAGCCCGACGAGGGCAAGCTCGACAAACTGCGCCGCGGAGTTTCCATTGCTGAGAAGGGTGGCCGCCGGGTCCGCACCGCGCCAGCACAAATTCGATTGATTCGCGAAGGCGATAATCCATGGCTGGAAGTGACGATCATCGAAGGCCGAAATCGGCAAGTTCGCAAGATGTTTGAAGAAGTCGGGCATCACGTCGAAAAGATTCGCCGCGTCCAGTACGGGCCGCTTGCGCTCGACGTGCCGCCAGGAGACTGGCGCAATCTGACGTTGCTCGAAGTTGCCAAGTTGAAAACGGCCGCGACAACAAACAAGACCCTTAAATTTTCTGAAGCGCCAATCCCGAAGGTCGCGAAAACACCCTTCCGGGCCAAGGAGTCTGTCGCCAAGTCTCGGCCGCCGCGCCCCTTCAAATCGGCAAGTGCGAAAAGCGTTGGTCCGAAACCGGTTCGTCCTGGGCGAACGGGAGAGCGTCCATTACGCACCGGAGAGCGTCCGTTACGCACCGGAGAGCGTCCGTTACGTACAGGAGAGCGTCCGTTACGAACAGGAGAGCGTCGCGCGAGTCCTGCGGTGCGTCCGGCAAGGCCTGCAGGGCGTCCAACGCAGCCAATGGCACGCGCAACGCGGCCTGCGGCGCGTTCCGCAGATCAGGCCCGCTCTCGCCCCAGCCGTCCATCGGCAGTTAAAAGATCGGCTTCACGCAAGTCGCGTCCTTCAAAATTCAAACCCACTTAACGAAGCGATTCCGACACCATCGGCAACCGGGCGGCCCCAAACAAACCAGCATCGCTCCCAAGGAGCGCTCGCGTAATCACCGTCTTGTGCCCCGGACCTGCCTTCACGTGTGCCGATGCACCTTCATTGCTGCCCACGCCTTCGTGTGGAGAAGTCGCGGCATACACTAGGGCGCGCCTGCGCAATTCCTCGAAGATCGAAGGCGAAAAAGCCTCCCATGCGCTCGACACGCCTCCGCCAATTACGTAGATGGGAAGGTTCAAGGAATTAACCAGCGTTGAAAGGACGATCCCAAGACATCGTCCGACATAGCGAAAAATCCGCTTGGCGTCTTCGTCGCCCTGAATTGCGAGATTGTAAATCGACTTCGCGTTGAATTCCGCATCGATGTGAGCCGCGCCCGCAAGCGCTGACGCAGGATTCTTTGCGATGGTTTCTTTCGCCATGCGAACCACGGCGGTCGCTGAGGCGTATTGCTCCAAGCATCCAATATTTCCGCACCCGCATGGATGGCCTTCAGGTTCGACCGTTGTGTGGCCGAATTCTCCCGCCATACCATTCGCTCCGTGCCAGATGGCATTGCGCAGTACTAGCCCCCCGCCAACACCGGTGCCGAGTGTGAGCATCGCCATGTCGGAATATTCCTTAGCGGCCCCCAACCACTTTTCTCCGAAAGCGGCGACGTTAGCATCGTTCTCCAGAATCACGATTGTTTTCAGGCGGCGCTCGATCTCGGCGCGCACCGGGTATTCGGCCCATCCTGGAAGATTAGGCGATTCCCGAAGAAGCCCGGTCTCGTTGTCGATGATTCCGGGAACGCCAATGCCAATGCCGAGCAATTGCGCGGAACTCTTATATTTATCCGACAGGTGCTGAATGGCGTTACACATGTCGTCGATGACGTGGTCCCGACCGAGCGACACTTTTGTGCCAAGCGTGACTTTCTCAACCAGCGTGCCTTGATCGTCTACTGCGGCTATTCGCAAGTTAGTACCGCCGAGGTCTACTCCGATGGCAAGTTTATTCATGATGAGGTGGCTAGCGTGGTCTCTTCCTAATAAGTCTTTTTTGTCTCAGACGAAGCCCAGTAATCCTACTATTAAATCGTGATATTAGGGCTAACTTTGGCAATTTGCGCAGTAGTGGCTACTGCGCCCCGCCAGAACAATGCGTTCAATCGAATCCCCACACACCAGGCAGGCCTCTCCTTCGCGACCGTAGACGCGATGCTGCAGCTGAAACAATCCTTCTTCGCCATCGGCGTTAACGTAATCGGAAACCGACGATCCGCCCCGGGCAATCGCCTCGCGCAAAACTTCGATCACCGATTGATGGAGCTTTGAAAATCGCTGCCGGGTGATCGTAGCCGCACGGCGACGAGGACGAATGCCGGCGCGAAACAACGATTCGTCGGCATAGATATTTCCCACGCCCCGCAACAGCTTCTGGTTTAGCAAAGCGCTTTTAATCGGAGTTTTCCGCCCTTTAAACAGCGCGGCGAATTTGTCTACAGAAATCTCGAGCGGTTCGATTCCTCCCGGATCAAAACCACCGGCATGCACGCTCAGTGTGCCGAACATTCGCGGATCGACAAATCGCAGTTCGCGCCCGGACGCGAGTTTTGCGATGAGGTGTGTGTGCTTAGCGAGTTCAGCGGAAGGCTCGCAAACCAGCATCCGGCCAGTCATTCCCAAGTGAACGATCCACTGCGCATTCGAATCGGGCTTTCGCGCAGCGACTTTGGAACGGCTCGCTTTGCTTGCCACTAACCTTTTGTACGGTTGTGTCTTTGCTGGCCGGCCAATTGATTCGAGGTCAAACACTATGTGCTTACCGGCGCGGTGCACTTTCAGGATGCGCTTACCTTCCAACGTACTCGCGATGACGCTCGCCGAAGATTTCAGGGGCTGTTGCCTCGAGCCTATCCATACCGAATCGATGGAATCACCAGCAACTCGCTTATCTAAGGCGTTCACAATCGTTTCAACTTCAGGGAGTTCGGGCACGCTTCAAGAATACAAGATGCGACGCGAACGCCAACCCCTGACGGGGCGAGATCCGGTTGCTCCCGTCGCGCATGATTCGGTATGCTAGAGGGTACACACAGCGCCACTGGCCATCCAAGGTTTCCAGTCTAGTCATTCGCCAACCACTTGTGTGTGCGACCCCCGGGGCGTCTGATTGCCGCACAATTATTAAATGGAGCGTGAATTGACCAGAGGTAAAGCTAGCAGAGGCAGAACTGCGGTCATCGTAGGAGCCCAGTGGGGCGACGAGGGCAAAGGCAAGATCGTAGATGTATTGACTCATACCTTTTCGGTGGTGGCACGTTACGCGGGGGGCCATAACGCCGGACACACCGTTATCATCAACGGCAAAAAATTTATTCTTCAACTCGTGCCCGGCGGGGTGCTGCGGCCAGAATGCACTAGTGTCATAGGCAATGGCGTCGTCATCGATCCGGTGGCTTTCTTGAGAGAAGTCGGCTCATTACGCGCAGCGGGCATTAGAGTCGGCGGCAATCTTTTCGTATCGGATCGTGCTCAGGTCATTCTCCCCTACCATCGCATGATGGAATTGGGTTCCGAGAATGCTCCGGGCCGGGTCAAGATCGGGACTACGTCGCGTGGAATTGGACCTTCTTACGAAGACAAGATGGGCCGGCGAGGACTGCGTGTCGCCGACTTGCTAGATACGAAGTTGCTTCGCACTCACATTGAGAACGCATGCCGCGAGAAGAATATGATCGCGCACGCGCTTTTCAATTCCGACCCGCTCGATGCCGACAAAATGTTTCAGGAGTATGCCGACGCCGCCGAAAAGTTGCGCCCATTTGTGCGCGATACGGCCGTTTTTCTCAACCGTGCGCTCGCCGAAGGAAAGTCGATTGTCTTTGAGGGGGCGCAAGGAACCATGCTCGACATCGATCATGGAACCTATCCTTTCGTGACGTCTTCAAGCGCGACATCAGGGGGCGCGGCCACCGGAACCGGTGTGCCTCCAACGTCGATAGACACCGTCATTGGAATCACCAAGGCTTATTGCACTCGAGTCGGCGGCGGCCCGTTCCCGAGCGAACTTTTGAACGAGCAGGGCGAACACCTGCGCAAGCGCGGCAACGAATTCGGCGCGGTCACCGGGCGTCCACGCCGCACGGGATGGCTCGACCTGCCCCTGCTCAAATACTCGGCGATGATTAATGGGATTTCTTGGCTGGTTGTGACCAAACTCGATGTGCTCGATCATTTAAAAGAAATTCCCGTGTGTGTTGGATATAAAGTGGATGGAAAAAAGACCGATGAAGTTCCGGCGCAAGCCTCTGGCTACGACAAGATCGAATGCGTCTACCGGAATTTGCAAGGCTGGGCCGCGCCTACTCAAACCATTCGCACTGAGGATGGCTTACCGAAACCGGCGCGCGATTATTTAGCGTTCATCGAGAAAGAAACTGGAGCGCGGGTGGCGATGATATCGACCGGCCCCGATCGCGAACAGACAATATTGATCGACGACTTCGTGAAAGACTTAGGATTGAAAAGTCAGTGACAAATCAGTAATCAATACGCAGTGGTACACGCTGGTATCGAATCGGGTTCATATCAGAAAATTGCATTGCCGATAACGCAATCAGTTCAGAACTAGACGCCCCCTTAGGGGCTTCATGAATGGAGCGACGGATGGTGGTGTTGGCCGTAACCTGGATGGCAAAAGTTGGACGCGAATCGGACGTGATCGCGGTCTTCGAGAAATTATCAACCGAGTCGCGAAAAGAACCCGGATGCCTGATGTATCAGGTGCACAAGCACAAGACCGACGCGCGCCGCTTTTTTGTCTATGAACAATATAAGGACGACGCCGCGCTCGAGGCACACCGCTCCTCGACGCACTTTTTGCAGTTCGCAAAAAAAGATCTCCCAAAGCTGGGAGATCGCACTGAAGGACATTTGTTCGAGCCAATAGGCTAGTTTCTACTGCGCCAGTTCAAAACCGGCAAAGAAGAAACTCAATTCAAAACGAGCGGTTTCATCTGCGTCCGACCCGTGAATGGCATTATGTTCAATATTGCTCGCCCACTTCTTGCGGATCGTTCCCTCCTCCGCACTCGCGGGGTTCGTCGCTCCCATTAATTTTCGCAGGTCAGCAATTGCATTTTCTTTTTCGAGCGCAATCGCTACGATCGGGCCACTCGACATGAAATTTGTGAGGGAGCCGTAAAAAGACCTGGCGGCGTGGACAGCGTAAAACTGCTCCGCCTGGTGCTGCGAGATTTCGAGCATCTTGATGGCCAGAATTTTGAATCCACCCTTTTCAAACTGTTCGATGATATCTCCGATCGCATTTTTCTTGACCGCGTCGGGCTTGATGATCGTTAACGTGCGTTGCAGAGTTTTCATAGGTAGAAATAATCCTTAACTTCGCGAAATATTTCGTGTTTCAATCTGGAAATGTGAGCGTTCGC